>DATAXI010000118.1:0-28805 GCA_036266845.1 Chthoniobacteraceae bacterium
CGAATTTCCGGAGGCCGGTGGGAATGATGCCGCCCGGGTGCGCCACCGTCACCTCGCCACGGTCCAGCCGGACATTGGAAAGGATGACGCCGGCGGCGAGATGGCCCTTGTGGCCGACAATGGAATCGCCAACGTAATTGAAATGCGGGATTTCCGCCTCGTCAAAGATGATCGAGTTCTTGAACTCGCTGGAATTGCCCATCACGACGCCGTTGCCGACGATCACATTCTCCCGCACATAACAGCCGTTGCGGATTTCGCAATTCTCGCCGATCCATGCCGGCCCTTTGATCATGGCGCCATGCTCGATGACCGTGCCTTTGCCGATGAAGACGGCGCCGGAAATAAAGGGCTTGCCGATGAGCCGGCCGTTGATCGCGGGCTTCAGGCGGAATTGCAGGTAACTGCCGATCTGCTTGAGCGCGTCCCAGGCGTTCACGCAATTCTCGAAGAGCTTGCGATGATCGGTGCGATCCAGGTCGAGGAGGGATTCGGGGGCAAACATGGTTAAGAGTTCCGGGTAACGCGCTGCCCTTCCTTGGCATCCTTTACCTGCCAGCCGTGCGCGGCTATTTCATCGCGCAGCCGGTCGCTTTCCGCCCAGTCTTTGCCTTTGCGGGCAGCGTCGCGGGCGTCCAGCAGGGCTTGAATCTCGGATGGGACGGCGGCCGCTTCCGCCTCGAAGGCGAGCACCTGGTTGATCTTGTTCCATGCGTTCAGCATCGCCCGCGCATCGGAAGCGGTGAATTGCCCCTGGTCCATCAGCTTGTTGGATTCGCGGATGGCATCGAAGAGATGGCCGAGCGCGCCGGAGATGTTCAGGTCGTCATCGAGCGAATCCAGAAACTTCGCCGGACCCGCGAGCGGATGATTCGAGGCGCGATTCTCCGGCCCGGCGAGGATCGTGAGCCGGGTTACCCATTCGTCGATCCGCGAGAGCGCGCTGCGCGCCCCCGTCATGCCCTCAAAAGTGAAGTTGAGCGGCAGCCGGTAATTTACCGAGATAAGTGCAAAGCGAATCTCGCGTCCGGTCCATCCCTTTGCGGTCAGGTCGCGCAGTGTGTAGAAATTGCCGGCGGACTTCGCCATTTTCTGCCCTTCCACCATGAGGTGGGCGCAGTGGAGCCAGTAACGCACGAATTTCCTGCCGGTGCAGCACTCGGATTGCGCGATCTCCGCCTCGTGATGCGGAAAGATGTTATCCACGCCGCCGCAGTGGATATCCAGCTCCGGCCCCAGCAGCGCGGTCGCCATGGCGCTGCACTCGATGTGCCAGCCGGGCCGGCCACGGCCCCAGGGGGAATCCCAGCCGACGTCGCCATCCGCCTCGTCCCATGCTTTCCAGAGGGCAAAGTCGCCGATGCTCTCCTTTTCGTACTCGTCATTGGCGATGCGGCCCGAGGGACGCAGCTCATCCAGGTTGAGATGGGCCAGTTTTCCGTATTCCGGGAAACGGCTGAGGCGGAAATAAACGGAGTGATCCTCCGCCTGGTACGCGATGCCGTGGTTCTCGAGTTCGCGGATCATCTCGATCATTTTCTCGATGTATTGCGGCTCCGTCGCCGCGGGAAAATCTGCCGCGGGCTGGATGCGGAGCGTGCGGAGATCCGCGAAGAAGGCATCCTTGAACGTGCGGGTAAAATCCTGGAGCGGAACTCCCGCGGCGCGGCTGTTGCGGATGGTCTTGTCATCCACATCGGTCAGATTCATCACGCGATGGACCTGGTAGCCGCGCGCCTCCAGGTGCCGCTGGAGCAAATCCTCGAATATATAGGCGCGGAAATTGCCGATGTGGGCGTGGTTATAGACCGTGGGGCCGCAGGTGTACATGCGGACGAGCGGCGGCTCGATGGGGGTAAACTCCTCGATCTCGCGCGAGTAGGTGTTGAAGAAGCGGAGCGCCATGGTGGATCAGGCGAGCATTTCCCGGCGGGAGACGGGAGGATCGTTCTGCTCGACATTGGTGATGGCGAGCGCGGCGATGCCCTCGCCGCGGCCGGCAAAGCCGAGCGTCTCGTTGGTGGTGGCCTTTACGCCCACGCGCCGCGGCGGCAGGCCGAACGCGGCGGCGATGTTCTCGCGCATCGCCTGGATGTGCGGCGCCATCTTCGGCGCCTCGGCGATGATGGTGGAGTCCACATTCACCACCCGCGCATGCTGTTGCGCCAGGATGAGCGCGACGCGGCGCAGAATCTCGATGCTGCTGATGCCGCGGATCGATTCGTCGTAATTCGGGAAATGGTAGCCGATGTCGCGCTCGCCAATCGCACCCAGCGCGGCATCGGCGATGGCGTGGCAGAGGGCGTCGGCGTCGGAGTGGCCATCCAGCCCGGTGTCATGCGGGATATCGACTCCGCCAAGGATCAATTTGCGCCCGCGCACGAGCCGGTGAACGTCGTAGCCGATGCCGAGGAGTTGGATGCTCACGTCTTTATTATATTGGGAGAAGCCCGTTGGATGCGACCACGGAGTATTTGTCGGGATAATCGGAGCGGGTGCTCGTTTTGACCACGCCCCCCGCCCTCTCGATGAGGATAATGCCGGCGGCGATGTCCCACAGGCTCACCGATTGCTCGATGTATCCATCCAGGCGCCCGGCGGCAATGTAGGCCATATCCAGCGCGGCGCTGCCCATGAGCCGGCACTTGCGGGCGCGGTAAACCATGTCCTGGAAGAGCGGCATGCCGGTATCGATGGTCGTCTTGCTCTTTGAAAAACCGACGGAGAGCACGGAATCCGCCAATTCCCGGCGCCTGCTCACGGCGATGGGCTTGCCATTGAGGAGCGGTATGCCGCCCTTGCGGACCTCCCACATTTCATCGCGCATGGGATCGTAGATGACTCCGACGATGATTTCCTGGCGCTCGCGCAGCGCGATGGAGATGCAGAAGTGAGGGATGCCGTAGAAAAAGTTCACCGTGCCGTCGATGGGATCGATGATCCAGTGGAAATCGCTCGCCTGGTTGCCGGCGATTCCTTCCTCCCCGTAGATGGCGTGCCCGGGGAATTGATCGAGGATCATGCCGGTGATCAGCGTCTGGGATTGAACATCGAGCTCCAGCTTGATGTCGTGAGCTTCCAGCGCATTGACGCGGAGCTGGGTGCCGAAGTTTGCGCGCAGCAGGGTGCCGGCGGCGCGCGCGGCGGCGATTGCGAGGTCGAGAGGATCCATTTGGGTTTCTGTTAATTCATTGGTTTCCCGAAAAAAATGGGAGGAGAAAATGAATTCTCCTCCCATTCTTGATTCTGCTTTTGATCAGCGTGGTCAACTACCCCGACGCTGAAAATGAAGATGGTATCGGTCTCGAGGACCGGCCTTTTACTTCTTCTTGGCGGCCTTTTTGGCAGGCGCCTTTTTAGCAACGGCCTTCTTCACCGGCTTTTTGGCGGCGAGCTTCTTGGCCGGCTTTTTTGCGGCGGCTTTTTTTACGGGCATGTAAAATCCCCCCTTTCATCCGCAGCTGCGGAAGGTAAGAAATTGATGATCAGCATGTGATCGAGTTTCGTTTCACTAGTACAACTCTTGGTAATAGGTCAACGCTTTTCTGCTAAACGCATGCAGATTTTCACAATCTCATGCGCGATATTTTGCTTCGAATCGCGCGCGAGATGACGCTGCGAGCCATCGCGAAAGAAGATGGTCACTTCGTTCTCATCCGCATCAAACCCTGTATTCATGCGGGTAATATCGTTTGCGCAGATGAAGTCGCAGCGCTTCTCGCGCAATTTTTTTTGCGCGTTTTTTGCGAGGTCATCGCTCTCCGCCGCAAATCCCGCGACGATGACGGGATGATCGTGAGGAAATGTGAGCGTCGCGAGGATGTCGCGCGTTGGAATCAGCTCAATGCTCGCCAGTCCATCGTGCTTCTTGATCTTGCGCGCGCGCACCTCGCGCGGCTTGAAGTCCGCGACCGCGGCGCACATCACCAGCGCATCGCAGCCGGCATCGACGCACGCCTGCACCGCAGCCGCCATCTCATCCGCGGTGGTCACGCGCCGCAGCTCCGCGCCTTGCGGCGGCGCGATGCAAACGGGACCGCTGATGAGCGTGACGGCGTGGCCCGCCTCCAGCGCGGCCGCGGCGAGCGCGTATCCCATCTTCCCGGAGGAGCGATTGCTGATGAAGCGGACGGGATCGATCGCCTCGCGCGTGGGGCCCGCGGTGATGAGGAAACGCATCGGCGGATATACGGATCAGCGCAGCAGCATGGCTGCGCGCTCGACGATCTCATCCGTGTTCCAGAGCCGTCCCAGCCCCTCGTACCCGCATGCAAGGATTCCCGCCTCCGGCCCGATGAAGTGGACTCCGCGCGACTCCAGCAGCGCGACGTTGGCCTGCGTGGCGGGATGCTTCCACATCTTGCCATTCATCGCCGGCGCAATGAGGAGCGGCGCTTCCGTCGCGAGCGCGATCTCGGTCAGCGCGTCATTGGCCAGGCCGTGGGCGAGCGCGGCGATGGTGTTTGCGGTCGCGGGCGCGACCAAAAGGAGATTCGCGCGGTCGGCGAGATCGATGTGGCCGGGGCGCCAGCCCGCCTTTTCATCAAAGACGCTTTCGAGCACCGGATTGCGCGAGAGGGTCTGGAGCGTGAGGGGCGTGATGAATTGTTTTGCGGCCGCGGTCATCACCACGTGGACCTCATGCCCGGCTTTCACCAGCTTGCTTACCATATCGGCGGCCTTGTAGGCGGCTATCGAGCCGGTAACGCCGACGACGATGACGCGTGGCTCGCTCATAGATTGACGAAGAGGCGCCGGCTAAGGTAGCGCTCCGCATGCATGATATTGCGAAATTTTTTAAGGTCCTCCTCCACGGAGGCGCTGATGATGACGTAACGGTAGAGGCGCCAGTTCTTCATCTCGCCGGCGGCGTTGCGGAGGCGCATTTCGATCTGCTCGTCGGTTTCCGTGGCGCGCTTGATGAGGCGGTGCCGCAGCTCGTCGAGGTTCGGCGGCATGATGAAAACATCCGCAAGCGCTTCCTGAATTTGTGAATCGTCGCAGGCGCGGATGGAGGCCGCGCCCTGGATGTCGATATCGAGCAGCACATCGACACCGCGATTGAGATGGCCGAGCACCGTCGCACGCAGGGTGCCGTAGCTGTGGCCGTGAACCGTCGCATATTCGAGAAACTCGCCGGCCTCGACGCGGCGCGCGAATTCTTCCTTCGAGAGATAATGGTAATCCTCGCCCTCGATCTCGCCCGGGCGCGCATTGCGGGTGGTGCAGGAGACGGAGTAAACGAAATCCCGCGTCTGGCGCAGCGCGTTGCAAAGGGTGGTCTTGCCGGCGCCGGAGGGGGCGGAGACGACGAAGAGGATGCCGCGGCGGGGGATTTCCATGATTATTCGATATTCTGAATCTGCTCGCGAATCTTTTCCATCTCGGCCTTGCAGGTGACGACGAGCTGGGAGATTTCGGCATCGTTGGCCTTGGCGCCCAGGGTGTTGAACTCGCGGTAAATCTCCTGCGTGATGAAGTCGAGTGTCCGGCCCACGGGCTCCAGCTTGCGCAGGGTGTGGGCAAATTGGGCCAGGTGGCTTTCGAGGCGGATCAATTCCTCGGAGATATCGGACTTGTCGGCAAAGAGGATCACCTCGCGGACGAGGCGCTCGTCATCCAGCGGCAGTTCCAGGCCGGCGCGGGCGATGCGCTCGTGGAGGGTCTGCCGGTATTTTTTTACAACGCCGGGATGAAGCTGGCGAATCTTGCGGAGCGCCTGCCGCACCAGCTTGAGACGCTTGATCATGTCCTTGGCCAGGTGCTTGCCTTCCCGCTCGCGCATCCGGATGAGATCGTCCAGCGCGGTGGAGAGGGCGGACTCGAGATGGGGCCACGCGTTCTCGATTTCCAGGGAATCCTCCGGCATGCGGAGGACGCCGGGAGAGCGGAGGACGGTCTCGATGGTGACCTCGCCGCCGGCGCCCAGCGCGTCGCGCAGGTCCACCATCGCTTTATGATAGGCGGCGGCGAGCGTGGTATCGATGGCGAGGCGCACGGCGGGGGATGTGCCGGGCTGAAAGCTGACCACCACGTTGAGGCGGCCGCGGGAGATGCGGGAGTTGATGAGATCCCGGACGCGGGGCTCCAGCTCGTTAAATTCGCGGGGCAGCGAGACGGTGACGTCGCTTTGCTTGCGGTTTACGGAATTGAGCTCCACGGAGAACCGGGCGCCGTCAAAGGTGCTTTGACCGCGGCCGTAGCCGGTCATACTACGCATATGGGATCACTGATTAGATGGGGGCGGCTCAGGTTGCAATCAAAAGGGGACCCGTATGTAAGGCGTAGGCGAAGGGCGTCCCGTCTTGTCAGGGATTTCTTGATGAGTGAGGAAAATACCAATAGAAAACCGGCCTCCATTCGGTAGATTGCCCCCGGTCTATCCCCTTTTGGAATCCCCATGGCCCGTAAAACGACACTGATGCCGCCCGTTGGAACCGAAACGGCTGCAGCCCCTGCATCCGGCACTGCGGCGGCAGTTCCGGCCAGGCCCGCGCGCACCCGGAATGACGAGCTGGTGGAGAATTTTCTCTGGGGGACGCTCCTTTTTGTACTGGTCATCCTGGTTTACCTGCCTGCGGTGAAGGCGGGTTATATATGGGACGACGATCAGTTGCTGACGGCCAATCCGCAGGTGCACAGCCCAAATGGCTGGTGGACCCTCTTTTTAAAGCCGGGCGGGGCGGATTACTTCCCGCTCACCTCCTGGACGCTTTGGCTGGAGTGGCACATCTGGGGGATGGCCGGGGCCAGCATGTACCATATTACCAACGTCCTTTTCCATGCGACGGTAACCGTGCTGACGTGGCAGACGCTCAAGCGGCTCAGGATTCCCGGCGCATGGCTGGCCGCGGCGGTGTTTGGCGTGCACCCGGTGTGCGTGGAGTCGGTGGCGTGGATCTCCGAGCGGAAGAACACGATCTCGCAGATATTCTTCCTGCTCTCGATCATGCAATATGTGCGGTATGAGGAGAAGGGGCGGCTCTGGCGGTACGTGGCCTCGGTGGCCTGTTTTACCCTGTCGCTCCTGGCCAAGACCTCCGTGGTGATGCTTCCCTTTGTGCTGATGATGCTGACGTGGTGGCGCAACCCGGGCATGGAGAAGGATTGGCGGCAATGGAAGCGGCTCCTTCTGCGGATGCTGCCCTACTTTGTGGTGGCGCTGGTGCTGGGAATCGTGACGATTTTCTTCCAGTATGACGTGGCGATCGGCGGGGAGGAGATTCCGATCGGCACCTTGCTCCAGCGGTCGTGCAGCGCCCTTTTTGCAATCGGCTTCTATCTCTATAGCGCGCTGTGGCCGTTTAACCTGGTGGAGATTTACCCTCAATGGCACCGGGCGTTCCGGGAATGGGTGCTTTTGCCCTCGCCGCACTGGCAGCCCCCGGCTCCGGAGGCGCTGCCCTATTGGTTGCAGGCAATTCCCGGGCTCGTGATCCTCGGTTTCCTGGGGTATTGCTGGGCGCAGCGGAGCAAAAGCTGGGCGCGCGCGATGCTGGTGGCGCTGGGGTGTTACATCGTCGCGATGGCGCCGGCGCTGGGGCTGCTGAAGATGTCCTACATGCGCCTGACCCTGGTGGCGGACCATTTCCAGTATATCTCGATCGCGGCGGTTATCGCCCTGGTCGTCGCGGCGGGAACGGAGCAACGGCTGAAGCCGGCGTTTCTGGTGATGGCGGCGGCGTTTTTTGCCGTGGTCGCAAAGCTTAATTGGGGGATGCTGGACAAGAACCCGGCGCCGCATGCGACTCTCTTTGCGGAAATGCTCTGGATCGTGGGCCCGCTGATATTGGCGGGAGCGGCAATGGCGCCGCGCTATTGGAAGCCGTGCTGGCACGCATTTACAGGGTTGATGCTGGCCAGCTTCTGCGTCTTGAGTTACGTGCAGGCAGGCATTTACCACAGCGAGGGGACGCTCTGGAAGGCCACGCTCGATAAGAATCCCACCTCCTGGCAGGCGCACAATCACTACGGCGCCTTCCTTTACATGCAGCAGGATTGGAAGGATGCGGAGCCGCATTTCCTGGCTGCGACCCAGCTCAAGCCGGAGAACCCGGAGAGCCACAATAACCTGGGCCTGACCTATGCCCTGGAGGGACGGCTGGCGGACGCGATCAAGGAGGTGGAGACGGCGGTCTATATCAAGGATAACGACGCCATGCGGGTGAACCTGGGCAACGATTACCAGAGCGCGAAACAGTTCGACAAGGCGGTCGAGAATTACCAGCGGGCCATCACGTTGAATCCCGATAATCCCCAGGCGCATTGTTACCTGGGCATCACTTACCTGAAGATGGGGAAGGTGGACGACGCGATTCCGGAGTTCATGGATGCATTAAAGATCAATCCCGGGATGGAAGAGGGAGCCGAGGGGCTGATTGAAACCCTGAGATCAAAGGGAGTGAATCTTGTCGCGCCCGATTACTCGAAGCAGTATGCCTTTAATCTCTCCGAGGCGATGCAATTGCTCCATAATTCCCCCGTCTTCCAGCAGTACCTGCGGCAGATTCAACAGCAGCAACAGCAGCAGCAACCCAAGTGATTTTTGGGGAGCGGCTGGATGTATTCTTGATGGATCACCGCTTCTGATTAGATTCCCGGTTCACCAAATCCCCTTATCCCAATGGCCCGCAAGCTAAGCCGTCCACCAAACCGTTCCTCGCAAAAAACCGCCGCCGCGCGCATGCGCGATCCGCAGGAGGAGCTGATCAAGAATGTCTTCCTGGGAATCGGGCTCTTTTTACTGGCGGTGATCGTTTATTACCCGGCGTTTACCGCGGGCTTCATCTGGGACGATGACCAGTTGCTCACCGCAAATCCCCAGGTGCACAGCCCCTGGGGCTGGTTCACGCTCTGGACGAGTCCGCAGACCGCGGATTACTTCCCCCTGACATCCACGACGCTCTGGATCGGGTGTCACTTGGGCCAGTTCTTTTCATCCTGGAATATCCCATTCCTCCAGCAGCATCCGAACAATGACATCTGGAACGGTTACCATGTGATGAACGTCCTCTTCCACGCGATCACCGTGGTCCTCACCTGGCAGACGCTCAAGCGTCTGAAGGTGCCGGGCGCATGGCTCGCCGCGGCCATCTTCGCGGTCCATCCGGTGGGCGTAGAGTCGGTGGCGTGGATCTCCGAGCGGAAGAATACGATCTCCCAAATCTTTTTCCTGCTCTCGATCATCTATTACTTCCGCAATGAGGAAGAGAAGGTGCGATGGCAATACATCGTCTCGGTGCTCTGTTTCACCCTCTCGCTTCTGGCCAAGACCTCGGTGGTGATGCTGCCGTTCATCCTCATCCTGCTCACATGGTGGCGCAACCCGGCGATGGAACGGGATCGGGCGGCGTGGAAGCGGCTTTTCTTGCGGATGATCCCGTTCTTTGGCGTGGCTTTCGTGCTGGGATTGGTGACGGTGTACTTTCAATACGGGCGGGCAATCGGCGGGGAGGAGATCCCAATGGGCAACCTGTGGCAGCGAGCGGCGAGCGCCTCTTTTGCAGCCGGGTTCTATCTTTATAGCGCGCTCTGGCCGTTCAATCTGGTGGAGATTTACCCGCAGTGGCACCGCGCGTTTCGGGAGTGGGTGCTGCTGCCCCAGCCTCACTGGCAGCCGCCGGCGCCGGAGGCGCTGCCATACTGGGAGCAGGCCATCCCGGGCTTGGTGATCGTCGGTTTCCTGGTGTTTTGCTTCTTTTACCGGCACAAGACCTGGGCGCGGGCGATTCTGGTGGGTTTGGGCACCTACTTCATCGCGATGCTGCCGGCGCTGGGCATGCTGAAGATGTCTTACATGCGCCTGACCCTGGTGGCGGACCACTTTCAATACATCTCGATTGCGGCGCTTGTTGCGCTGGTGGTGGCGGGCGGGATGACGCGGGCTCTAAAGCCGGTGTACCTGATCATCGCGGCGGCATTCTTCGGCCTCGTGACCTACTTGAACTGGGGCCAGATCGATAATAACGCGGCGCCGGCCGCGAGCGTTTTTGCGGAGGTGCTCTGGATCGGCGGGCCGCTGGTGCTGGCGGCGGCTGCCATGGTGGCGCCCGCGTGGAAGCCGGTCTGGTACGGTTTCTCAGGGCTCGTGCTCTTCTGTTTCAGTATCCTTAGCTGGTCGCAGGCGGATATCTACCACAGCGAGAAGACGCTCTGGACGGCCACGCTGGAAAAGAATCCTTACTCATGGCAGGCGCACAATCACCTGGGCGCCGCGCTTTATATGGAGGGCAATTGGCGCGCGGCGGCGCCCCATTTCCTAAAGGCGACGCAACTGAAGCCGGAAAATCCGGAGAGCCACAATAACCTGGGCCTCACAGACTCCATGGCCGGCCGGATGAATGACGCCATCCACGAGTATGAGACGGCGGTAAACATCAAGGATGACTCCGCGATGCGCACCAACCTGGCAAACGCCTATGAGCAGACGGGCCAATTTGACAAAGCGATCGAAAATTATCACCACGCGCTTTCGATGAATTCCGATAACGCTTCCGCGCATTGCAACCTGGGGTATGCGCTGATGCGGGAAGGAAAGGTGGACGAGGCGATTCCCGAGTTCATGAAGACGATCGAGCTCAATCCCGCTATGCCGCAGGGCCGGGCGGATTTGATCCAGGCATTGCGCTACAAGGGGGTAAACCTCGCCGCTCCGGACCTGAGCGGGACCTATAGTTTCGATCTCGCGAAGGCGCTCGACCTGATCCAGAAGTCCACGCCGCCCCCGGGCCAGCAGCCGATGGGACCTCCGCAGTAACGGCGGGGGGAAAAATCTCTACACCTCCGCCCACTGGCGCAGGAGGTTGTGATAGACGCCGGTGAATTGGACGGCGGCGGAGTGATTGGGGGTTTCCCGATTGAGCCGCTGGATGCCGAGGTCCAGGTCAAAAAGGATGGATCGTCGGCCATCGTCACGGACCATGCTTTGTATCCAGAAGAAGGAGCAGATGCGCGCGCCGCGTGTTACCGGCTTCACATAGTGCAGGCTGGTGGCGGGGTAGAGGACCATGTGGCCGGCGGGGAGTTTTATTTTCTTGGAGCCGTAAGTATCCTCGATGCACAGCTCGCCGCCATCGTACTCCTCCGGTCCTGCGAAGAACAGCGTGGCGGAGATATCCGTGCGGATGCGGTGCGGCGTGCCCGTGACCTGGCGGATGGAATTATCGACATGGGTGCCGAAGGATTGGCCGCCCGAGTACCGGTTGAAGAGCGGCGGAAAGATCTGCAGCGGCAGCGCGGCGGCAATGAAGAGCGGATTGTTCCCGAGCGCGGATAGAATCAGCCTGCCGAGCTGCTGCGCGGCCGGGCTGTTCTCCGGGATTTGCATGTTATCCTTCGCCTTTGCCGATTGATGGCCCGCGGTGACCTTGCCATCCACCCACTCCGCCTTGTCCAGGATTTGGCGGGCCTCAAGGAGCTGATCCGCGTTGAGAACGTCTGGAATGGTGATGAGCATGGGTCAGAACTTGAAGTTGGTGCTGATGTAAAAGGTCCGTCCTTCACCGGGCACCACGTGGCCCGGATGGACGGATTCATAATACGCCTGGTCGGCAAGATTGGTCACGTTTGCCTGGATATCAACGTGGGAATTGATCTGGTACTTGAGCATCGCGCTGACCAGCACGTAGCCGGGCGCTTTCTCGACCAGGCCATTGACCGGGTCGGGCGTCTCGGAGCCGGCGCGCGCCCCCACTCCATCCACGCCAAGGCCGATCTCCAGGTTCCACGGCAGATCGTAAGTGGTCCAGAGGGAGAAGGTGCACCGGGGATCATTCAGGATCGCGTTGCCCACCAGATCGGATGGAGTGGCGGAGGTGACGACACCGCGATTGTAAGTGAAACTGCCGTAAACCTGCCATTGATTCGTGATCCTCCCCGCGGCATCGAGTTCCACCCCCACGACACGTTCCTTGCCGTTGACAACGTAAAGGAGGTCATCGTCCGCGTCTTCGGTGGCGGGATTGGTTTCCTCATCCCAGAAGAAGGCGGCGCTGGTGCTCAGACGGTCGTCCAGCAGGTCCCACTTCGTGCCGACTTCGTAATTGGTATTTTCCCCCACCGGCTCGTTTGCGAATTCCGACCTCGGAACCAGCGGCGTTTCATTGACGAGGGAGAGTTGCTGCACATTCGGGTGGAAGGCTTCCCCGGCGGCAAGGTAGAAGCTCCCCTCCGGTGCCGGCTGGTACACAATCGCGCCGCGCCAGCTCGGGCGCGAGTTATTCGCGACAAAACTGGTCTCCGGCGGAAGACTGTCATCATAGAACGAGGAGACGCTGTCATAGCGCAGGCCGCCGATGAGGCTCCATTGCTTGCCGATCTTCAAGTGATCAATGAGATAGCCGGAGTAAGTATCCGCGCGGCCATTGACAAGGATGGAAGTAGTCCCGTACCCGGAGAAGGAATCGCCCTGGTCCGGATTTAGCAGACTGGTGGATGGCACACCTTCCCAGCTTGGCTCGATGCGGCGCGGATCGCTGCTTTCATGCACGTACTCGAAGCCGGCCACCAGCTTGTTGTCGAAGATGCCGGTGCTCGCTTTCCATTGGAGATTGATGTCGTCATCAAAGTCGCGGTCGTTGCTGACTCCGTCGATTGGCACCCGGTCGGCCTCCACGTCCTCGAGCGATTCACCCGGCGGCACATCGGCGTCCAATTGCCCCTGTGTGACGCGCAGGCTGCGGTGCACATCGCTGATGCGCATCTGCTCGTGCACCGTCAGGCTGTCGTTGAAATCATGCTCGAACGTCAGCGTTTCCGTGTTCACCGTCGCGCGGAAGTAATCGTTCGTAAAGCCGTAGAACGCATCCCGGCCCACGGGCGCCGGCACGTCATTCACCCACGGGATGCCGTAGTCCGGGTTATCGTGCTCCTCCTGGTGGAAGTACGAGAGGATGATGCGCGTGGGCGTATCGAGACCGAAGGCGAGCGAAGGCGCAATGCCCCAGCGGTCGTAATAGACGTCGTTGCGATCCGTGATGTGGTTTTCGTTGACCATCGCATTGAGCCGGAAGGCGGACCCTTGCAGGAAGGGGATCGGCTCGTTCACATCCAGCGTGCCGCGCTGGGTATCATCCGTGCCGTAAACCGTGGAGCCGGCGACAAAGGAATCCAGTTCCGGCGTCTTGGTCACCGAGTTGACCGCCCCACCCGTGGAACCCCGGCCAAATTCCGTGGAGGAAGGCCCCTTGAGCACCTCGATATTTTCCGTATTGAACGGGTCGCGATAGTAACTGCCGAAATCGCGCATGCCATCGACGAAGATATCGGATGCGGCGTTAAAGCCGCGGATCGAGAGATTAGTCCCCTGATAACTCCCTTCGCCGGCGCCAAGGCTGATGCCGGAGACGTTCTGGAGCGCATCGCTCAGGGTGGTTTCATTCCGGTCCTCGCGTAATTGCGGCGTAATGACCTGCGCGCTCTGCGGCGTGGTGAGCAGCGATGCCGGATATTTATCGGAGGAGAGCGCCTGGGCGCGGTACCCTTCCGACCCGGTCACTTCCACCTCCGGCAGCGTGGTGGTGGACGTGGTGGCGACCGCCTGCCCCCGCGCGCTGTGCGGCACCATGGAATTGACCAGCGCCACAAACGCCGTCAGCGCCCCTTTGCTCAGCAGGCTGGGGCCGGACCGAGGCGCGGCGGCCATGGGTCGCAGTTTTTGAAATAGGCGGCGGGAAAGGCAGGTGGGTTCGGGTTGGGACATTTGGGCGTGCCCGCGGTCTAGCAATCGCGATGCCACAAGGCCAGCCCCTCCTTGCGCCTTGATTTGATGCGGGTTTGGCAAATATTGCCATCCCGCCTTCCAGATCGACAGGGTCCAATTGTATCCCGCAACCGAAAGTCCCGGGATATAAAATATCCCCTCGCAGCCCGCACGCCTCCGCCACCGGTTGCGCCGATTTCCGTATTTTAGGGCGATGTTACTTTGAGGCGCATGAACTGGGATGAGCCCGGGATGAGCGGCGTATTATCACGGACGGTAACCGTCTCGGTCGTACCATCCGGATTGGGGGTTGCGCTCACGGCCATGATATAGCTGGCTCCTGAGTTCCACGTTTCCAGATCGTTGGAGACTTGTGGGACGTAAGTAATATCGGTTGGATAAACAAGCTGCGTATAAGTCAGGGCTGCGTAGTTGCTTCCGCTGAAATTGATGATCGAAACGAAGGGGAGGGACAGAACCCCGCACAGCCATGGGTCAACGTTGAGGGCGTATTTCAACAAGTTCGGCATTCCGTCGCCGGCAGGGTCTGCCGAAGTGCCGCTGATCGAGGAATTGGCAAGTTCCACAGGATTGAACCAGATATTCTGCCATCCCGTGTATGAGGGCAGCATATCGAGCGCCACGACGGAACTAGCCGTCCCGCCGGCATTGGAAACGTAAATGGTTGCCGCAAATGTACCGGTTACGCTGGCAGTACCCGTAATGAGGCCGGAACCATTGATCGAAAGGCCGGGAGGCAGCCCATAGGCGTTGTAAGTGGTGGCCCAGTTATTGGCTGTAATCTGGAGGCTAAACCCCGAACCGCTCGTGCCCGTAACCATGGACGGCCCGCTGATCACCGGAGGAGACGGCGGAATGATATTGGCGGTGTACACTTCAGACGGGGAGGGGTAGATTGCGTCCGCGATGAGGGGGCCGAGACCGTCATAGGTGGCGCTGGCGTAGAGGGAGGCGGATTGCGAGAGCAGAGCGAGATTATTTCCTCCGAAATCATCCTCCGTAAATGTTTCGGAACTGCCGATGGAGATATGATCCGCGATCAAGGTATTGGAGCTGGACGAGGCTGCCTCGACATATCTGTCATTGGCCAGGGAGAGAAGCGCAATGTTACCGCCGCCCGCGTCAACCGCCTGAAACTGCTCCGCAGTCCCCGCCGAGGTGGCGGAGGCGGCGAGGACGGCGCCGGAATTTGACGCAGAGACGTAGGCGCCGTTGCCCACGGCCTGAAGCTCCACCGTCGAACCCGGGGCCAGCCGGCCCTTGGCTGGATCGGTGGGAAACGCGAACCATTCCAGATTGAACAAGCTGCCCCCGCCGCCGATTGCGACCAGATAGATCGTATGGTATCCGCTCGCTCCGGACAGCGTGCAGGCTTCGGTGGACCACGTTTGTGAACCACCGGTACTCGGTACTGTCAGAGTTCCAAGGAGCGTGCCTGTGGGACAGTCCATCCGCACGGCCAGGGTGCCTCCCGAGCCGCTGCTGGCTACCCGGGCGATCAATTGCGTGACGCCGTTCATGTTCAGGTTGCCATAGGCAGCGTAAGCACCATCCGTGATGCCGGTGATATCAAGGCCACCCTCGGAACATGTCTCGGTCGTCACACCCGCTGATATCGCGGTGTCGCCGGAGGCTTGGGTAGTGCCCGCAACGCCGGAAAATCCGAAAGACTCGAGATTGAACAGATTGCCGCCGCTGCCCGTGAATACAAGATAGACGTCATGATAGCCGCTGGCTCCCGAGAGTCCGCAGGCGGCCGATGTCCAGATCTGCGAGCCTCCGGTGGCCGGCACGGCACAGGATCCCACGAGCGTGCCGCTGGGACTATCGAGCCATATCTGGATATTGCCGCTCGCGGTCGCACTGGCCACGCGGGCAGAGAAGCATGTGGCGCCCGTCAGGTTTATGCTGCTGTATCGTGCATCGCTCCCTGCGGTGATATTTGTGATATCGAGCCCGCCCTCCGTGCAATTCTCGCAGCTTAACCCGGATGAAAGGCTATTGGCGCTTGCGGCTTCGGTGGCGTTTGTTCCGCTCTCCAGCGCCCACCATTCGAAATTGGCGTTCGCCACGGAAGAGACCAGGTAAAGATTGTGCGTGCCTACCGTTGGAGTGATCGGACAATTGACCGTCGTCCACTGCTCCCAATCGCCCGTAAAAGGCTCGGTGCAGGTTCCGATGATCGTACCCTGTGGCCCGTCAAGCCGCACCTGGACGGCGCCGCCGCCGGTGTTATCGCTCGCCAGGCGAAAGGCCATATTGGTTTTACCCGTCAGGTTAATATTATTGTACCAGGTATAGTTCCCGTTTGAGATAAATCCGAGGTCATAGGAACTTTCGCTGCATCCTTCTGCGCTCAGGCTGCCGCTGGATCCGCTGCATTCGAAAGCCAGCGTTGGCGCCGGCAATGGTTTCCCTGCGGGATAGGGACAGCAAAGCGGGTCGCCGATAATGACACTCTCCCAGCCAAGATACTTCAGCGCGGAATAAAAGCTCTCCGCGAGCGTGTAACCGGAGAGATAATGAGTCATGTCAAGATAGGGAGAGGAGATGCCGTCAAGCAGCGGCTCGTCCACATAGCCGGTCGCGCCCGTGGCGCCCTGCGCGATCAAATCGGCAATCATGGACTGTCCCCCATCGTTCAGGGGAAGAAAGCTTCGGCCGCTCGTGGAGACGTTGGTGTCCGCAATCGCCCCCGGGGCGAAGTAAATGGAATTATACGATTGCTGGACAAACGCGCCATCGTTGCTGCCATAAGAAAAATAACCCAGTAAGTTTGTCTGGTTGCCATCGAAGGTGCCCGTAAGATCGACATCGCAAGGAATGCCGCTGACCTTGAGGATATCGCCGAGACGCAGCATGTCGGAATTATAGGTAGCCTGGTTGGTCTCCGAAGTAATGACTGTAAGGGGAACCGGAATGGGAACATCCGTCTTATCGGCGACGATGGCGCCTGAATTTTTCAACGCGGATGTGCCGATGCCCGGCTCGCAATCCAGGAGAATTGGCCCCGAGGGGGCGCTCGTCTCTGCCGCCATCGCTTTGTCCACCAAACCCATTGCCTCAGCCTCGGTGTAGCCGTCCAGGCGGGTCACCAGATATCCGCCAAAGGCCGCGTGGGAAAAAGGAACATCCGCGAAATAGTAACGGTTCACCCATGCGACGCCCACGGCGCCGGAGCCGTTAAGGGTAGCCGTGGTGGCGCTCGTGATGGTCGGGTAATCGATTACAGACAGGTAGCTATCGACCGATGGGTTATAATTAATCACCTTTTGGGTATCGGGCTGCGACCCGGTCGTGGTAGAACCCCCCTCTTCAGTCTGTTCTCCCTGCACTCCGCCGTATGATTCGCTGAAATTCGTAGCCTGGTATTGGTTTGCGGAATTTGAAAAGGAGAACCATTCCACGTTGTAACTTCCGTTGTAATTCAGATAGATGGTATGGGTGCCGCTTACACTGACTCCGCCGGCGAACGGCGCGGTAATAGTCGTCCATTTTTGAAACCCTCCGGTCTTTGGTGCCGTGCCTGTGGCAATCACTGTGCCGGTAGGGCTGTCAATGGTGACCTGGACGGTGCTCTTCGAACCGGGATTCGCCACCCGCGCGGAGAAACTGGTGGCACTGGTCAGGGGAATTCCATCGTACCCGCTGTAACAGCCGGGGTTGATATAGCCCAGGTCGGTTGCGCAGATGCGAATGGGAACACCCTTCGTCAGGACAATGAAATTGATCCCATTGTGTGTGGAGAGGTAATTTGAAACCGGATCGGCGATCTCCGAGGTAAACAGGGACATCGGAATATTTTCGTTAATCGTATTAGTCGCGGAGTCGATGCAGGCAATAGGCAGGATATTCGTGATGCCGCGCCTGGAGGCATAATAATTGGCGATGGCCGTAGAGACTGGACTGTTTGAATTGTAAACCAACAACACCTCGCTGGCGCTGTGAGTCAGGGATGCCGCGTAGGCCCGCAGGCCGGATAATATCGCAAGCAGGGCGGCAAGTGCCATCAGCGCAAACAACCTGAACGGGGAATATCGAGTGAGCATCGGAGCGTGGCGAAGGTTGGTAACGTTAAGGAAGTCAGGTGACGGCTTGGTCTGACGCTGAAGCGGGCGCGGGCATTTTATCGGGCGTTACCGGCAGCCCGTCCGCGCAAATGATCGGACATTTTCCACTGGATGTCTTAGCAGCGGGGTGCACGCCGATTTTTCATGTCGCTCACCCTCGGTGTTTCGACTTGCCCAACATTTTTGCCGTTCAAGGAGCCGACTCTTCATCCCGGGTAGCACAGCAGGTTTTCCTCGGAAAGCAAGCCAAAGGGACCAAAATAGGTCTGTTTATCTCAAGCTCATCAGCAGTGTTGCGAAATCGCCCCTAGCACCCGCCTGGCAGCCCTCCTTCGCGGACCTCGCAGCCACTAATTTCCTGGCTCCGGCGGATTTCCTTGCCGTTCTTTTTAAGGCGCGCATAGTAAACCCCAGATGCTTGGTAACGGTACAGACACGAGCCGACTTCTTCGGCATGACCCGAATCTAAAAGCAGGCAAAAAACATTCGGGCCGGGCAGAAATTGTTGTAAGCATCTGATAGCGAATAAAAACGGGGCGTAGCTTAGCTTGGTAGAGCGCTTGGTTTGGGACCAAGAGGTCGCAGGTTCGAATCCTGTCGCCCCGACTTTTGCACCCCATTGGACGGCATGGGCCAATGCTGGACATGGACGGCCAAATCGCCCTCAAGCCCTTTGCTGGAGCGGGGTTCGGTGATTTTCGTCATTTCGTAATCGCAGACGCGGGCTTTCTCGTCGCCTATTGGATCGAGGAGGACCGCCACCACCAGTGGGCACGGAGCCTCACGACCTACTTGCCCCTCCTGACCCGCGACTCCCTCGCGCTCAAGCCGCGGAACCCGTTTTTCAATGTGCGGATGACCCAGCACATGTACCTCCAGCCGGATTGAAAAACGATGGTGAACCGAGATTCGATCCGCAAATTCGGCATCTTGCTGCCTGAGGTCACAGAGCAATTTCGTCATCTTTAGAGCGGGGTAAAAGATTCTGTAGCGATCACTCCCTATCGACCGGCGCCCCTCCGGTGAGGGCGCCTGGCCGAAGCGTTTGCTGTTTCGGAAAAAACCTTGCCTCGCCGGGGCGGAGGAGGAGAATGGGCTCCGAAGGAATCACTAACCCAGCTTCTTTATGGAAAAGGACTTTGACGGGCGGCATCGCGGCTCGGGACGGTTGAGCACATTCAGGGTTATTATCGCTTCATTACTTCTGCCGGCCGCTGCTGCCTGTGGCGCGATCGTGGTCAGCAAGCCGATCACCGTCAACGTCGGTGGCCGGCAGATCCAGTTCACGGCCGGCCAGGAGGTTATCCTCATCGGTGTCAATGACGGCATCGCGATGGTTCGAGTCACGCTTCCCAATGGCAGCCTCACGGTCGCACAGTTGCCCGTTTCCGATCTACGGCAGAGCGGCGTCACGCATCAGGCTCCGCCCGGCGCCGCAGCCACGCCGCTTTACCGCGCGGCGCCACTGCCTTCGCCCGCGCTGCCCACGCCCCGGTTTGATTCCTCGCTCAATTCCGGCGCCACGGATTCCGATTCAGACGCCGATCTTGGCTCCGACGCGCTTCCCGCCACACCGGGCCTCGCCACTTACACGGAGACAAAAGCGCGGAAGGATAAAAACCAGTTCACCGTTCGAAAGGAGTTATGGCTTTCTCACGAAACTGCATTCCAACCGTGAAAACGCGAGTCGCCATCTATCTCCTGCTGCTCTTACTGATACCGGCATGCGCCAGCCCCAGGAAAACCCCGCGGCTGATCCTGATTTATACCTCGCGCCGCGCGCTGGAAGATTTCTGTCACACCCAAGCGATTGATCCCCATCGATACCGGCTCGGCGGGGATATCGTCGTCTTCGTCGGGGATCACGAACCGGTTACCACACTCTATATGTGCCCCGCCAGCGAGTACACGCGGCAGGAGTTGGATTCCTTTCGACCGGCCAACTGCAGACCCGGTATGCCCGGCCGGAATGATCCGATCCTCAAAAACCTGCCGGCTTCGGGATTAAATGTCTCCACTCATCAGGGGGACAACACGCGCAAGAAACGTCCCGGGAAACCATCCGCCGCTCAGTAGAGAGCACGCTTCGCCGAGGCATTGTAACCCTTCCGCAGCCACTCCCGCCGCCATCTTGATCCTAAGCGGAATTCCCGCTTTGGCGCCAGGCGATCCCAGGTTCGATATGTCGCGGCGATTTTTTTGCGGCCCAAATTTTTCTTGAACGAAGACGGGGGGGCATTGTCAAAAAGTGGACACGTTTCCCATTAACCGTCGATTTCGAGCAGTTCTCCCCTCATGATTCAGGTTCGCAACCTCAGCAAGAATTTTGGCCCGAAATGGGCCGTGAATAATATCTCGCTGGATGTGGCGAAAGGGGAGGTGCTCGGTTTCCTTGGGCCTAACGGGGCGGGAAAATCGACAACCATGCGGATGATCACCGGCTTTTTGCCGCCGGCGAGCGGGGAGATTCGGGTGGGCGGCCATGATATGCTGGCGGAGCCAATCGCGGGCAAGCGGCTGATCGGTTATCTGCCGGAGCATGCGCCGGCATATACGGACATGACGGTCACCGGCTTCCTGAGATTCTGCGCGGAGATGCGCGGGCTGGGCGGGGATGCGAAACGGAGGGCGGTGAGCCGGGTAATCGAAACCTGTTTCCTTGAGAGCGTGACGCACCAGAGCGTGGAGACGCTCTCAAAGGGATACCGCCACCGGCTCTGCTTCGCGCAAGCCATTCTGCATGATCCGGAGGTGCTCATTATGGATGAGCCGACGGACGGGCTGGACCCAAACCAGAAGCATGAGGTGCGCACCATCATTCGCGAAATGGGGGCGCGAAAGGCGATCATTTTTTCCACACACATCCTGGAGGAGGTGGAGGCGGTCTGCTCGCGCGCGATCATCATCGACCGCGGAGCGATTGTGGCGAATGGCACGCCCCAGGAATTGAAGGCGCGCGGGGCGGGCGCGGGCGCCGTGACGGTGCGCTTTGCCGCTGTCCCGGGCGGCGCCGTGGCGGCGCTGGAGCAGTTGGACGGGGTGGAAAAGGTAAGCGTAATCGGGAAGGAGCCATTGGCCGCTCGCGTCTTTCCCAAGGCGGGAAAGAAGGATTTGGGAACGGCGATTTTTGAATTGGCCGCGCGGGAGCAATGGAAGCTGGCGGACCTGCATGCGGAGGAAGGCCGTCTGGATGAGGTGTTCCGCGCGATCACGCTGCCCGATACGAAATGAAGCCGATCTTGATCATCGCCAGGCGGGAGTTGACCGGCTTCTTCACCTCGCCGGTGGCGTATGTGATCATCATCATTTTTTTGATACTCTCGGGCTTCCTCACTTTCATGGTGGGCGCGTTTTTTGAGCGCGGCCAGGCAAACCTGGATTCCTTTTTTGGGTGGCACCCCTGGCTTTACCTTATCCTGGTGCCGGCAGTGGGGATGCGGATGTGGAGCGAGGAGCGGCGGCTGGGCACGATTGAGTTATTGCTTACCCTGCCGGTCGCGCCGTGGCAGGCGATTGTGGGAAAGTTTCTGGCGGCGCTCGCGGTGCTGGCCATCGCGCTGGCGCTCACTTTCCCGATTGTGATCACGGTGAATTATCTCGGGCATCCTGATAACGGCGTGATCCTCGGCGGCTATATCGGCAGCCTGCTGCTGGCGTCGGCTTATCTGGCCATCAGCGCGATGACATCGGCCGTCACGCGCAACCAGGTAATCAGTTTCATCGTTTCCGTGGCGATCTGTCTTTTCCTCATTCTCTGCGGATGGGCGCCGGTGACCAATCTGCTGGTCCACTGGGCGAGCCCGGCGGTGGTGGATGCGGTGGCTTCCTTCAGTGTGATGACCCATTTTGAGAGTATCCAGAGAGGCGTGCTGGATACGCGCGACCTGCTCTTTTTTGTCTCCGTCGTGGTGTTCTCCCTCTTTACCACCAGCGTGATTCTTCGCGCGCACCGTGCAGGATGATGAAAGCGAGACCCGTATCCACGATTCTCTATTCGGTGGTAAGCGTGGTCGCGCTCTTTCTGCTGCTGGTTGCGGTCAATTACCTGAATTCCTTTGTGAAGAAACGGGTGGACCTGACCAGCGACCACTCTTTTACGCTCTCGCCCGGGACGCGGCAGATACTTTCCAGGCTCGATTCCCCGGTAACCATTCGCTTCTACGTCACCCAGGAGAGCGAGGATTTGCCTGAGGCGTTCAAGAATTACGCGCGGGAAGTGGGGGATCTGCTGGATGAGTACCGGCAGCTCAGCCCGAAATATATCATTATTAAAAAACTGGATCCGGAGCCGGACTCAGACGCGGAAGACTCCGCAAAGCTGGATGGAGTGGAGCCGCAGCAGCTTCCCAACGGCCAGCGCCTTTACCTGGGCCTCGGCTTCAGCATGCTGGACCAGAAGCAGGCCATTCCCGTGCTCGATCCACACCGGGAGCGCCAACTGGAGTACGATATCACGCGGGCCATCAGCAATGTGATGACGCCCGACAAGCCGGTGGTGGGCGTGATGAGCAGCCTCCCTGTCTCCGGGATGAGCACCCCCATGATGATGGAAATGGGGCAGCAGGGGCGGCCGCCGTGGGTTTTCTATAATGAATTGAAGCGCAGCTTTACGGTCCGCGAAGTGCCGATCACGGCAGAGCAAATCCCGGACGATGTGAAGGTGCTGGTCGTGATCCACCCGAAGGATTTGCGCCCGGCCACCGAGTACGCCATTGACCAATTTGTCCTGAAAGGCGGCAAGCTGGTCGCGTTTCTCGATCCCTTCTGCGTGCTGGATCAGCAGCCGGGACGCATGGCGCCCCCCACGACCTCCACCTTCCCGCATCTGCTCAAGGCATGGGGCATTACCTTCGATACACAGAAAGTGATCGCGGATATGACTTACTGCGCGCAAACGCGCCAGGGCAAGCAGCCGGCCATCCTTGCGCTGACCGCGGATGCGTTTAACAAGGAAGACATTATCACCGCGGATATGGATAACGCGGAGCTGGGCTTTGCGGGGGTATTCTCCGGCACATCCTCCGCGGGGCTGAAGGTGACCACCTTGATGAAGAGCAGCAAGGATTCGGAATTGGTAAACCCAATGCAGGCGGACTCCGATCCGGCGGAGATTCTCTCCCAATTTCACGGCAGCGGCATCGAGTACCCGCTGGCGCTTCGCGTGCAGGGCATCTTCAAGACCGCATTCCCGGAGGGCAAGCCGGTGGATACGGGCGCGCAGCCGGGCAGGGCGCCCGCGCCGGCGCAATCGCTGAAAGCCTCCGCGCAGGAGAATACGGTCATCCTTTTTGGAGATGCGGATTTCATCCAGGACCCCGTGGCGGTGACGGAGGTGCAGAATCCCTTTGGCACAGCGCAGCGGCTCGTCATGCCGGCAAATGGCAACCTCAACCTCGCCGAGAGCGCGGTGGAACAGATGGCGGGCAACGATGCCTTGATCGCGCTGCGCAGCCGGGGCGTGACCGCGAGGCCGTTCACGCGGGTGAAGACAATGGAGGATAAGGCGGAGGCGGCCTACCGGGACAAGATTCAACAACTCGAGACCAGCCTGCGCGATACGCAGACCAAGCTGGCTCAACTCCAGAACTCCAAGCCCGGCGGCGGCCAGTTTATCCTCTCGCCCCGGCAGCAGGAGGAGATCGCGAATTTCCGTAAGACCGAGGGCGGCGTGCGCAAGCAATTGAAGGATGTGCGCCGCAGCCTTCGCGCGAATATCGATTCCATGGAGGACGAGCTGAAGTGGTTTAACATCGCGCTGATGCCCGCGATCGTCGCGGCCGTGGGCATCGGGGCCGGCCTCGTCAGGCACCGCCGCGCCGCAGCCCGATAGCCGTGAAACCGAAGCCGTTAATCCTGTTGCTGGTACTGGCCGCGATGGTGTGCGGCGCAAGTCTCTACCTCTATCGCCGCCAGGCTGCGGATTGGGGCCAGGAGGCGGCTTTCAACGGCGGCAAGATCCTCGATTTCCCGATCAATGACGTGGCGGCGGTTACGATCAAAGGCCCGTCCGGCGAGGTAAACCTGACGAAGCAGAATAATGCATGGCTCGTCAAGGAGCGCGATTATCCCGCGGACCTGGATCACGTGAGCCGCCTCATCCGCACACTGTGGGACCTGCGGGCCGTGCAGGATGTTACCGCCGCGCCATCGCAATTGCCGCGGCTGCACCTGGCCGTCTCCGGTACGCTGACCGACCTGAAAAACGCGCAGGGCAAACGCCTCGCCGCACTGATGGCCGGCAAGGATTACCTGAAGAGCAATCCCGATATCCCCGGCTCCGGCTATCCGGCGGGCCGCTATGTGATGCCGCTGGACGGCAGCTCCCGCGTCGCGCTGGTGGACGATACGCTGCCGGATATCAATGCCTCGCCGGCGGATTGGCTGGATCGCACCTTTATCCAAATCCATCACATCAAATCGGTCACCGTCTCCGGCACCACGCCGCAGACGCAATGGAAGATCGAGCGGCCCGATGAGAAATCCGCGTGGACTCTCGCGGGCGCGGCCCCTGGAGAGAGACTGGAGCCCTCAAAGGTGCCCAATTACGAATCGCTGCTGGGCTCGCCGGTATTTACCGATGTGCTGCCCAAGTCCGGCAGCGGGCAATACCCGGTCGCGGTAAAGGTGGAGACGTTTGATGGCTCGACTTGCACGCTCAAGCTTGGCGCCCCGCGCGAGGATAAATGGCCGGTGCTGCTGGAGGTAACGGGCAAGTTGGACAAGGCGAAGCAATGGAACGGACGCGTCTTTTTACTGCCGCGCATTACCGTAAGCGGGTTGATCAAGGACCGCTCTCAAATGCTGGCGCGCAATCCTCCGCCGCCGGCAATCCCGATACCCGCCGCACACGTCCCGCGCTCCCCGGTGACGACTCCGCCCGTCGCGGCGCCGCTGCCGCATTGAAAACGAGCCCGCTTTTCCCCGGCAATCAGAAGGAAGTTTCCGCCGATGACAGGGTTGCGCAACCCGGGTCGCGGGTTGGCGGAAATCCGGATTCGGCTGGCCATGTTCCTCGAGCGGCCCGATTTTATGCCGGTGCGTTCCCGGCCTGCCTCTGGTAATAGTTGACGGAAATGCATATTTTTTCAGAAACTTAACCGAAATGAATCCAACATTGCTTGTCCTCGCTGCCGGCATGGGCTCCCGCTACGGCGGCTTGAAACAGATCGACCCCGTCGGGCCGAACGGGGAAACCCTGCTGGACTATTGCGTGCACGATGCGATCCGGTCCGGGTTTGCCCGCCTGGTTTTCGTCATTCGCAAGAGCTTCGAGGCCGAGTTCCGCGCCGCGGTTGGCGCCCGGTACGAGAAGGCGCTCGCCGTCGATTACGTTTTTCAGGGGATGGAGGATTTGCCCGCCGGCTTTACCCCGCCGCCGGACCGCGTCAAGCCGTGGGGCACCGGCCACGCCGTGCTCGCCGCGCGCCAGGCGTTAAACGAACCGTTTGCGGTCATCAACGCGGATGATTTTTACGGCGCGGAGGCGTTTCAGTTACTCGCCTCGGCATTGACCAATGCGAATACCCAGGGAATTTATACGCTGGTCGCCTACGAGCTGGCACAGACGCTCTCCGAGCACGGCTCCGTCTCGCGAGGCATCTGCCGCACGGATGGCGCGGGCATGCTGCGGGATATCCGCGAGGTGACGGGCATCGAGCCCCATGGCGACGGAGCATCCGCCCCGCGCGCGGACGGCGGCCCGGAGGAGTTTACCGGCACGGAATTGGTTTCGATGAATTGCTGGGGTTTCACTCCGGATTTCCTCGTTCATCTGGGCCGGCTCTTTGAAGAGTTTCTCGCAAAGCATGGGACGGATCTCAAGGCGGAGTTCTATCTTCCCGCCGCGGTGGATCAATTGATCCAGGAAGAGACGGCGTGCGTCAGCGTGCGGCGCACGGGCGGCTCATGGTTTGGGATGACGCATCGCGACGACCGGGGGCGCGTCCAGGCCCGCATCGCGGAGTTGCTCGCCGCCGGTTCTTATAGCGGGATGAAAGGTAAATAATTGGCGGCACTAAGTTACAATTTGATCTTATGCGAATTCTAATTACCGGCGGAGCGGGATTTATCGGGAGCCATGTTACGGAATATTACCAGGGCCGTGCCG
The DNA here is from genome assembly GCA_036266845.1 of Chthoniobacteraceae bacterium. Classification (GTDB taxonomy): domain Bacteria; phylum Verrucomicrobiota; class Verrucomicrobiia; order Chthoniobacterales; family Chthoniobacteraceae; genus DATAXI01. The sequence continues at coordinate 25,898 of DATAXI010000118.1, forward strand.
AAGTGCGGGTGCTGGATAACTTCCGCAGTGGTTACCCGCATAACCTGAAAGGGATGGATGCGGAATTGATCGAGGGCGATATTTGCGATCCCGCCACGGTGCGCCGGGCAATCAATGGCGTTGACGTCGTCTATCATTTGGCCGCGCTCGTGAGCGTGCCGGAATCGGTTTCAAAGCCCGAAGAGTGCCGCCGCATCAATATCGAGGGGTATCTCAATGTCCTGGAAGCCGCGGCCGCCGGCGGTGTGCGCAAGGTACTGTTTGCCAGCTCCGCCGCCATCTATGGCAATAATCCCACAGTGCCGAAAGTGGAAACCATGAAACCCGAGCCCCTGAGCCCTTACGCCGCAACAAAACTGGAAGGAGAACTTCACGCCGATACCTTCCGGCGGGAACGCGGGCTGCCCACCGCATGCCTCCGCTTTTTCAACGTATTCGGTCCGCGGCAGGACCCCAGGAGCGCTTATGCCGCCGCCGTCCCCATCTTCATGGAAAAAGCGCTGCGCAATGAGCCGCTCACGATTTATGGCGATGGCGGCCAGACCCGCGATTTTATCTATGTGAAGGATATCGTCGGCGCGCTCGTTTACCTGGCCGGGCATCCGGACCTCGGCGGCGTTTACAACGCGGGCTACGGCGGCAGCATCACCATATCCCAATTGGCCTCGACCATTATTCGCCTCGCGGATTCGAAATCGGAAATTCGCCACGCTCCCGGGCGTGCCGGCGATGTGCGGCACTCGCGGGCGTCCGTGGAGAAACTCCTCGGGACTGGCTGGCTCCCCGCCTTTACCGTCGAAGACGGGCTCGATACCACACTGGCCGCGCTCCGCGCAACGCACGCGCGGTAACCGCCGCCGCCGGCGTTTTCAAAGCATCCGTCTTGAAGCATTCGAGATTAAGGGTCCCGATGAAGGACTCGATCCGCGCATTGATTGAGTAAAGCCGCGCGTTGGAGAACATCGGGTGGCGCGCCGGCAGCCGAACCCCGGAAAGCTGAATCATCGCAAGATTATTGAAACATGCGATTCAGCGGGACAGATACCGCGGGAGCGTCATTGCTCCCGGAAGTATTGTTCGAAACCGCCGACGTTTCACCCAATGCGGCATTCCGCCCAACATTTGATATTATCTGTCAGGCATTTGGTTTTCAACGGTGTGGCAATTACGATCAGACCGGATGCACCTCCAAAAGACGATCTTCGCCTTGAGGTGCATGGCGCGCGGCCGCTGGATGGGGCGCCAACTTCAAGGGGAGGCGCTGAGAGTGCCCTTAGCCAAACGGCGGCGCCAATCGAGTGCGGACTTTGCCGCTTGAGTCGCAGTGGCAAAACATCCGTGGAGAAGATACCCGCCGGTCGGCGCTTCCCAATCGATCATCTCGCCCGCCAGAAATACGCCGGGAAGTTTCTCCAGCATCAAGCCGGCATCGAGCTCCCTCCATCGTACTCCGCCGGCAGATGAGATCGCCTCGGCCAATGGACGTGCCTGGGTAAGGCGCAGATGGCAGTCCTTTACCTCGCGAGCCAGCGCCTCGGCAGAGCCGTAGGGCGCGGTGTCCGAATTTGCCAGGATGGCAACTGCGGCGTCTCCCAAACGCCAGCGCTGGCGCGCCTCCTCCAGATAATTGCCGCGGGCGGACTCCATCCTGGTCACCAGTTTCCGGAGCGTGGTGGACGGCTTGAAATCAATCGAGATCACCGGGTTTTCTACCCCGCGCAATGCGGGTCCCAGCTCGTAGAGCGCCCCGCCTTCCAGTCCGTATTTCGTGACCAGCAGTTCCCCTTTCGAAACTTTGCCGCCGGCGGATACCGAGATGTTCTTGAGCGGCTTGCCTTCCGCGATGGCGAGCAGTTGTTTCGACCAGGCGCACTCCCATCCGCAATTGGCCGGCTCAAGCGGCGCGACGGCAACGCCCAAGCTCTCCATGATTTTGGTCCATTCACCGTTGGACCCGGTCTGCGGCCAGGAGCCGCCCCCGAGGGCCAGAATCACCGCATCCGCCTGAACCTTGCTGTGGCCGCCCCCTCCCACCTGAAAATCGACCTGTACGTCCCCCCGATCCGAAAGGCAGAGGCCGTCCCACCGGTAGTGCATGGTGAAGTCCACTCCCAGGTTTCGCAACCGTCGCACCCAGCGTCTGAGCAGCGGCGCCGCCTTGAGGTCGCGCGGGTAAACCCGGCGAGTCGAGGCCACGAACGTCTGAACTCCCAAGCCTTCAGCCCATTCCCGCAATGCTGCCGGACCAAAGTCCGCAATGAGGCCGTCCCACCGGCGGTTTTGTTGTTGGTCGTCCCCCTGATAATGGCTGGCGAAAAGCTCCTGGGGTTCATCCTTTGTCAGGTTCAACCCGCCTCGGCCCGCCACCAGGAATTTTCGGCCGACCGACGGTTTCGCATCAAACAGCGTCACCGCCGCGCCGCCGCTCGCAGCAACTTCCGCCGCCCGCAAGCCGGCCGGGCCACCGCCAATTACGGCGATCTTCATCTGTCTGCCATTCATTCGTGACCGGCATCCTAACCAAACGGCGCACATCTGCCAACGCCGCCCTGGAAGGGAGAAAACGGCGCCGCTGTGGGGAACAGAATGCTCGTTGATGGAGAACCTTCCCATCTGTCAGAATCCCGACATGGCAAATCTCCCCCGGTATCTGCTGCTTTGCACGGCGTTGAAGCTGATCGCCGTGAATTTTGCCATGGCAGGAGGTTCGATCCCGCCCACCCGCGATCCGAACACGCCGGGTTTCGTCACCGCCAGGGAACTGCCCGATGGCGCCAATCCGCCGGTCGATGCCAATGGCGACTTCATCATCGGACCCACTCACCAACCGGCTCCGGAAAGCCTGCCGCAGCCAGGAGTGCCGAAAGGAACCGTAAGTGAGTTCACGATGAGTTCGTCAGACAGCAAT
>DATAXI010000122.1:0-15558 GCA_036266845.1 Chthoniobacteraceae bacterium
TCCGCATGGATGTCCCGTTTCATGCCGGAGGCGAAACGCCGCGGCCTGCGCATTGATTTTGTCTGCCTCCACCGCTACCCGGATATTAGCAACCCAAAGGCCGTGGACCAGGTGGAGGCGATGCTCCGGGAAGCGTACGACCGATACGGGCTGCCCGTCTGGCTGACGGAGTGCGGGGCGGCGGATGTCTCCCTGTGGCATCAGCCGCAGGTCAGCAGGCCGACTCCGGAGATGGCGGAGGATTTTGTGATCCGGCTGCTCGCGATGCTTGAGCGGCTGCCATTCGTGGAGCGATACGCGTGGTTTGCGGATCGCGTTGCAAAAGCGTACCGCCTGGGCACCCTCTTTGAAATGTACGGCGCCAAGATCACGACACTCGGCGAGGTCTATCGCGACAATGCCTGAGCCTGTTTCTCCAGCTTGTTGATCGTGAAGGCGCCGTCCTTGGAGAGCACGATCAGAAAGTCGTGAAACTCCTTCAGCGTGCTGCGATGTCCGACGCTCACATAGGAAATGCCCGTGTCCTTTAACTTCCGGTAGAGCGTGGCCTCGCTCGCTTCATCCAGCGCGCTGGTGGCCTCGTCAAGAAAGGCGATTTGCGGTTGATTCACAAAGATGCGGGCGAATGAGATGCGCTGCTGCTCGCCCAGCGAAAGGATATTGGTCCAATCCTCGACGCACCCCAGGTCTCCGTTGACCCGGTCCAGCATATCCGGCAGTTGCACGGTTTTCAGCGCCTGGATGACGACCGGATCATCCGCGGCCTCCGCGCTCTTGGGATAAACGACCTGCTCCCGCAGGCTGCCCTGCACCATGTAGGGACGCTGCGGGAGGAAGATGAGGCGGTTGATGTTGGGCCGCTCGATGGTGCCGCAACCGCTCTGCCACAGGCCCGCGATCGTGCGCAGCAGCGAGCTCTTGCCCGCGCCGCTTTCGCCCATGATGAGGACGCTCTTGCCGGGCGGCAGGGTGAAATTGAGGCCGCGCGTCAGTGTCTTTTTTCGATCCGGCGTCTCGATGGTCAGATCGTCGAGATGAATCCCGGTCGCCATCTCGCTCACTTCAATTGCCTGTTCCGCCCGGGAATCTTCAATATCGTACTCATCCAGGGCATCCCAGAGGGAGCCAAGGCGCTTGATGGATGCGGAGAAAGCCGCCAGACCTTCGAATTGCGACACCAGCACGCTGACGGCCGCCAGCATTTGCGAAAATGCGCCGGCTGCTTGCGTCACCACGCCCAGCTCGATTTTTTTGTCTATGAACATTGGCCCCACAATCAGCAGCGGCATGATCAGCGCGATGTAGTTATAGCCGTTGGTGAAGAAACCGAGCGTCCGGTTCCACCCAATGATCCAGAGCGTATTTTGCACGACCGCGCCAAACCGCGAGAGAACATCGCGCTGCTCCCTTTTCTCTCCCCGGAAGAAGGCGATGCTCTCCGCGTTATCCCGCACCCGGACAAGCGCGTATCGGAAATTCGCCTCTTTCTGGAATTGGAGAAAATTGAGGCCGACCAGGGGCTTGCCGACGAGGATCGAGAGGCCGGTGCCCAAGATCGCGTAGAGCACGGCCATCACGGGAAGCTTCCATGAGATCGTAAAGAGCACCCCGGTGAAGGCGCAGAGGGTGACGCCGGAGTTGATCATGGTAAGCAGGTAACCGAGCACGCCGGTGGTGAATGAGCGGATGTCCTCCTGAATGCGCTGGTCCGGATTGTCCACATGATCGGAGTCGCGCAGCCGGTAGTAGGCGCGATTAAAGAAAAACCGGCTTACCAGAATATTGGTCAGCCAGGTGCGCCAGAGCAGCGCCAGCCGCTCCGCGCAATACCGGTAAAAAACACCCACCGGCACCGCGAACGCAAAGCTGGCCACGTAGATCCAGAGATTGTGGTAAAAATCGGCTTTATCGCGGGCGTCCAGAGACGAGTAAACATTGCGGCCCGCATAACTGACCAGAAGCTGCGCCAGGCCCACCACGCCGCTGAGGACCAGCAACACGATGACGTAGATGCGCGTCTGGTGGCGTGTCCCGTAGAGAAAGAAGGCTTTCGCAAGCTGCAAGAAACGCCGCAGGATGACAAGGCGGTCGGTGCGTTTGCTCGGGCTCACATCGGGTTGGGTTGGATCGTTTTGGTCCCGCCGGACCAATGGATTGCCAGTTTTACGGGACGAGTGGCGGCCGCGGTCACGACCGGTTCTTCCGCCGCGCTCGCGCGCTTTGCGCAATGGAGATGGAGCACCGCATCCGGGCCAAAGGGGTAGCGCTCCACGCCGTGCTCGTCCGTGAGGCGGATATCCCAGGTCAGCTCATGGCATGTCACATCCGCTCGCAGGCCGAAGACGGCTTCCAGCAGGACCGCGATGGGGCTGAGGCCGGTCCAGCCGACAAAATTCGGTTGCGCCGGCTCGCCATGCGCGGCGGTTTCAGGCGCGTAATTTTCCCAGACGGTGCCGGTGGCCTCGAACACCTTCACCACGTTATCCAGATGGTTTAGCCCAATCTCGTGCGCGAGGCTGTGCTCACCGATCTGGTTCAGGCCGCGCAGCACCATGTAATTGGTCGGCGCCCAGACTCCGCCCAGCCAATAGCCGCCATCGGCGCGGTAGGAGGGATCATCCGCGGAGAGAGTCGGCACCCGGTGTGGCCGCGCGAATTCCCGCGGATTGCGCAAATGCCCGACAAACCGCGGCAGACGCTCCGCCGGGACCACCTCCGCGAGCAAGGCCCAGTAAGCGCCGATGGTTTTCGTGTGCGAAAGGCTGCCGTCGCGAAACTGGTCAAAGTAAAACGCGCCGTCGTCACTCCACATTCGCGCGTTGACAAATTCCGCGAGCCGGTCCGCTTCCTCAACCATGTCCTCCACATCGCCGGAGCGCCCGATTTCGCCCGCCATTTTTACCAGCAGCCGATTGGAAAGAATCTGCTGGAGCGTGGCATCGATCCAGGACATGTGGCCGTGCTCGAAGGTTACATGATAACCGCGCGGCAGCCTTGGCTGGTTATCCATGCCGCAACCCCAGCCGGTGGACCAATAGGAGCCATTCTGCCACGTCCGGTGGGAGCGCATCCATTGCGTGTAGGCCAGCAGCACCGGGAAGACATTCGCGAGCCGCGCCTTGTCCTGAAAATGGAGGTAATATTCCCACTCCGCCCACGGCATGATGTTGGGGCCGGTGCTCGAGGGATCGAACCGCTCGAAGCGCTCGAACCCATCGGCGACCGCAATCTCCCGGCAGATGTAGCCGCCGCGGTGCTGGCGCGAGTAGAAGTTATCCAGCGTGCGCTGGAAATTAAAGGCGCGCGACCCATAGCGCCCGAACATCGTCATGAAGGAGGAATCCCACATGAAAGTGCAATGGTTGAACGCGGTATCGATGAAATTGGCGATGAGCGGGCTCTCCGGCGCCGGCTGCCGCAGATTGCGGAAGGCGATTTCCCACGCCTTCCAGTAGCAAGCGATGGCGCTGCCGCGTCCCGGCCAGATGGGGGCGGGGAGCAGTGGGCGGGACGAGGCGAAATCGGGCAGGGGAGCCTTTTCGCGGGGAAGGTTCAGAAAAATGTTCTCATCGACGAAACGATTGGGAACGTGGGTATCGGGACGACCCATTGGATGGGAACTTAACGGGTGGAGTCACTGATGCCAAGCAGTTCCATGAGGACCTGCGCGTAAAGGCGGTGGCCAAAATCGTTGGGATGATTGACGCCATTGCCGGTGAGGTCCTGGTAGGACTTCACTTTCAGAAGATCGGCCCAGAGGCTGGTCATATCCGCAAGCGCGACGCCGGGGCCGCGGAAGGCCGCCAGTGCATCGCGGAAGAGGAGCGTTTTCTCGGCGGGGGTGTATTCCCACTCCGGATTGCCAAGCATGGTGGCGATGAGGATGACTTCCGCGCCGGCGTCGCGGGCCTTGATGGCATCGAGCAGACGGGTGGCGTGCCGCACGTATTCTTCCAGCGGGATGAACCCCACATCGTTCATTCCATAGGCGATCACGACCAGGTCCGGTTTCTCATCCATCGCCTTTTCAACCACGGCCATGCCATATTTCATCCCGGTGCCGCTTACGGCAAAGTTTGCGAGCGCAACCTCGCCCGCGTGCCGCCGCCGGATGGCCTCCGCCCACAGGTCCACATAAGGCGGCATGCGGGGCGGCGCGCCGATGTAGGCCGAGGCATTGCAGCCGGTGGAGATGCTGTCGCCGATGATGCAGATTTTCAATGGCTCCGCCCCGCCCAGCTTTGCCGCCAATGCCGGCAGCAGATCCAGCCCGCCGGCGGGTGCGAAGCCCTTCCATGGTGTGCGATGCTCATAGCCCGCCTCGACCTGGCGGTCGTGAAACAGGCGCCCCTCGCTGAAAAAGAGTCCCGTTTTCTCGTCGCCCCGCAGGTGGGCCATGCAATGCTCCTGGCCAATCTGCGGGTAGAGTGCGGCCCGTTCCATGAAGGGAATCCGCGAGCCGGCGGGGAGAGTCACAATCCCGCTCGCCGCGTCGATGAGATAATCCGCGGCATTCGCGTACTCGACTTCCCGGGTGGCACTCGTGAGACGGAGTAGGCCGGTGGGCGGAAAGAGAAGCCGTGCGGTGGGCGGCGCGCCCGGGGATTGGCGGATGAAAAAGAGGCTCTCGCCATGCACACGGTTCGAGCGCCAGAGAGGTTCATCAAGATGCCAGGGGGGCCGGGAGGGGTCGGGATTCACCTGCGCCTCTATATATGGAGCATGGGCGAAATAGAAGCCTCGCGGTGCGCCGGATTTTTACGCTTCACTCGACCAGTGGCATACGCGCAGCCGGCACGTGCGGTCCGATTTAATTGGCTATGAATTCCATCCATATTTCCGCTGCGGCAAGCGGCACTTTTGCCATCGGTGGTGACTTGAAGGTAAACCGGCTCGGGTTTGGCGCGATGCGCATTACCGGCTCCGGCATCTGGGGCGAGCCGTCCGACCCCGAGGAGGCGCGCCGTCTCCTGCGGCACGTGGTCGAGATCGGCGTCAATTTTATCGATACCGCCGATTCCTACGGCCCGGAAGTGAGCGAGCGGCTCATCGCCGAGGCGCTCCATCCTTATCCGGAGGACCTCGTGATCGCCACCAAGGGCGGCCTCACCCGCCAGGGGCCGGATCAATGGCTGCCCGTGGGCCGGCCAGAGTATTTGAAACAATGCGTGGAGATGAGCCTCCGGCGCCTAAAGCTGGAAAGGATCGATCTTTACCAGCTCCACCGCATCGATTCCAAGGTGCCCCTCGAGGACTCGCTCGGCGCGCTCCAGGAACTGCAAAAACAGGGCAAAATCCGCCACGTCGGCCTTTCCGAGGTCACGCCGGATGAAATCGAGCGTGCCCGGAAATTCATGCCCATCGTCAGCGTGCAAAACGAGTACAACATCTCCAATCGCAAGAGCGAGCAGACCCTGGAGTATTGCGAGCGCCACAATCTCGGCTTCATCCCCTGGTTCCCGATGGCCGCCGGCGATCTCGCGCGGCCGGGCGGCCCGCTGGATGCCGTGGCGCGGCGGCATGACGCCTCGGTCTCGCAATTGGCCCTCGCCTGGCTGCTGCATCGCTCGCCGGTGATTCTGCCGATTCCCGGCACCTCCTCCATTGACCACCTGGAGGAAAACATCGCCGCTGCGGACCTGCACCTGGATGAGAAGGAGTGGCAGGCGCTTGAGGCGGCGGTGCGGTAGCGCAGGAGCGGCGCTACTTAAGAGCAGGCGGGATTGTTTAACAATCCGGGCCGGATCTGTTAATGGATTCCCGGCCCGGATTTCCTGTTTTATCTTCTCATGAAAATTGTCCCCCTCTTAGCCTGTGTTCTTGTGATAACCATCCCATCGCTTTCCCGCGCGGCCGATATCGTCACCACCGATGCCGGCGCGCTGCAAGGCGCGGCGGAGGATGGCATCCGCGTTTTCAAGGGCGTCCCGTTCGCCGCTCCCCCGGTGGGCGATCTCCGCTGGAAGCCGCCGCAACCGGTTCCGCATTGGGAGGGCGTCCGCATGGCGGATCAATTCGGGCCGCGCGCCATGCAGCTTCCCCTCTTTGGCGATATGCATTTTCGATCGACGGGGATGAGCGAGGATTGCCTTTATCTCAATATCTGGACTCCCGCCAAAAGCGCCGGCGAGAAGCTGCCGGTGCTGGTCTATTTCTTTGGAGGCGGCTTCCGGGCCGGCGATGGCTCGGAGGGGCGCTACGATGGCGAAAGCATGGCGAAGAAGGGAATCGTCTCAATCACGGTGAATTACCGGCTCGGTCCGTTTGGCTTTATGGCTTACCCCGGATTGACTGCGGAATCGCCGCAGCATGCCTCCGGCAATTATGGATTTCTGGATCAAAACGCGGCGCTCCAATGGGTGCGGCGCAATATCGCGGCGTTTGGCGGCGATCCCGCAAAGGTCACCATCGCGGGCGAGTCCGCGGGCTCCATCTCCGTCAGTGCGCAGATGGCTTCGCAGCTTTCAAAGGGGCTCATGGCGCGCGCGATTGGCGAGAGCGGCTCGCTCATTGGAACACTGCCCGCCGTTTCGCAGGCGGATGCGGAGCAAAACGGGGTCAAGTTCGCCGCAACGCTCGGCATCGGCGCTGCGCCCACGCTTGCCGCGCTCCGCGCACTGCCTGCCGATAAGATACTGGAGGCGACCGGCGCAAAACCATCGCCCCATTTCCCAGCCGTGATCGATGGCTGGTTCCTCACAAAAACACCCGAGGAAACCTTTGCCGCGGGTGAACAAGCGGACATCCCGCTGCTTGCGGGCGATAATTCCCAGGAGGGCGGCTACGAGGCTATTCTCGGCCGCGACCAACCGACGGTCGATAACTACCGCAAGGCGCTCGCGCGGCTCTACAAGGGAAATGCCGGCAAAGTATTCAACGTCTATCCCGCTGCCAACGAAACGGAAGTCATGGACGCCGCGCAGGCGCTGGCCAGCGACCGTTTTATCAGTTACGGCACCTGGAAATGGGTGGACCTGGTTACCAGGATCGGCAAGCAGCCCACTTACTTTTATCTCTTCGCCCACCCGCGCCCTCCGTTGCGGCCGGAACTGGGCGATGCCGTCCCGGGCCTTGCCGGCGGCGTGATCAAGAACCCCAAGCCGGGCGCCGTGCCCCCGCCCGCGCGCGGCGCCGTACACTCCGCGGAGATCGAGTACGCGCTCGGAAATCTTGATACGAACCACGTCTATTCGTGGAAACCGGTGGACTACCGGATATCCGGGATTATGCAGGAGTACTTTGCCAATTTCATCAAGACCGGCTCCCCGAATGGCCCCGGCCTCACGGAATGGCCGAAGTATGCCACCGGCCAGCGGTTGGTCATCGATGCCGCGCCGCACGCCGAAAGCACGGATCAACTCAAGGCGCGCTACGCCGTATTGGAATCCCTCCATTAAAATCAGGTTTCGATTGTATCGATCAGGTTTCCAAGGGTGACATTCCTGTATCGAAAGTTGCTTTGGCTTGGCCGGCTTATCGGAGTTAAAGTCAGGTCGCGGGATGCGAACCAGCGCCGAGTCCCGCCCGTCCGCGGAGGAAATCAAAACCGACATCGACAAGCGCGCGGTGGTGTCCATCTACCGTTTTTGGGCGCCGATCTACGACCTGGTATTCGGCGCGGTTTTTGAGCGGGGGCGCAAGGCGGCCATCAGCGCGGCGGAGGGCGTCGGCGGGCGGGTGCTGGAGGTCGGCGTCGGCACGGGACTATCCCTGCCATATTACACGGACCGCTGCCGCATCACCGGTATCGATCTATCCGAAGAGATGCTGGAGAAGGCGCGCAAACGCGTGGCGGAGCAACGGCTGGCCGGCGTGGAATGGCTGGAAATCATGGACGCGAGGTTGCGTTTAAGAAGGGGGAGGAGATGGGCTGGTTCGAGCATGGATCCACCATCATCGTCCTCGCTCCCGCGGGCATGACCCTTGTGGAGGGCATCCGGCCCGGCATCACGATTCGCGTGGGAGAGCCGCTGATGCGGCTCCATTGAGCGCGCTGCCGTTTCCACCGGCGTGCCGGCGGATGAAGCCGCTTGCCGCCTCCGCGCATTTCGCCGGATGCTGGCTCATGGAAAGATGGCCGCCGGATATCATGATGCGCTCCGTTTCCGGCCGGAGATGTTGAATCTCCTCCGCATTCACGTGCGGCACCGTTCCATCCACGTCATAAGTCATGTTCAGCGCGGGTTGCGCGCATTTTTGCCATATCTCACGCGCATCCACAGTCATGAGCGCCCGGACCCGCGCGGCAAGGCACCGTGCGGATACCCGCCGCCATGTCTCCGCCTTTGCCCTGCGGTAAGGATCATCCCGCGGCCTTAGCAATACCGGCGCGCGCCGCATCGCGCGGACGGTCCAGATGACCGGCCACACGGCGATGGGTTTGTACTTGAGCAATTCCTTGCGCGGCATCCGCAGGAATGTCGCGGAGAGAATGACGCCGCGCACCCGGACCGGTTCTTCCGCGGCCAACATTACCGCCAGCGGCCCGGAGAAGGAGGAGCCGAGCACGAAAAATTCCGAAAGCCCCGCCACCGCCCCGCGCACCACCTTCAGCAAATCCTCGTATCCATTGGGTCCCGTGACCGGATAGCTCACCATGAGCGGCTGCACCCATGCCGGCAGCGCGGCGAGAAACGGCCGGAAGAAAATCTCCGTGCCGTCCAGCCCCGGCAGGATTACCAGCGTCACTCGCTTTTCCATTCCTGCGAGCCTATCGTCACGGCTTTCCCATTCGCCACACCGTTTTTCTCTTCCGTCGCCGGCAGCGTCAGGTGTACGGCCAGACCGTGTGGCGCGCGGTTTTCCGCGGCCACGACGCCGTTGCACGCCACGACGCATGAGCGGACGATCGCCAGGCCCAACCCGCTGCCGCCTGTCTGGCGATTCCGCGATGCGTCGATGCGATAGAACGCATCGAAGATTCTCGGCAATTCCTCCTCCGGCACCCCTTCGCCATTGTCGGAGATCGTGATCGTCACCCGATCCTCCTGCCGCTCCGCGCGAATCTCGATGGGCCCGGCTTCCGCGCCGAAGCGGATGGCATTGCGCAGGAGATTGGATAGGGCGCGCGTCAGCAATTCCGCATCCGCCAGCGCGTGGATATCCTCCGGCACGCAGGTCTCGATGCGCGAGGCCTCCGTCCGCTCATATTGGATCGCCTCGTCCACCGCATCCCGCACGCGCACAGCCCGCAAATCCACCGCGCGTCCCGCGAAGGATGCTTTCGAGAAAGCCAGCAGCTCATTGACCAGTTGCGAAATCTGCCCTGCCTTCTCGATCGCCATGGCCGCGTACGTTTTTTCCTTCTCGCCCGCGCGCTGCTCCAGGATGCCGAGCGCCATTTGCAGCCGGGCGAGCGGCGAGCAAAGCTCGTGCGCCACATCGCCCAGAAAGCGCGCCTGCCCTTTGACAAAACCATCCAGCCGTACGCCCATCTGGTTGATCGCCTCCGCCAGCACGCCCAGCTCGTCATGCCGCCGCGCGGGAACGCGCACGTTGAATTGCCCCTCCGCGATTTGCTTGGTCGCGTCCGTCATCTGGCCAATGCTGCGCGTAATGCCGCGCAGCAGCGGCAGCCAGAAGAGCACGGAGAAGAGCGCGCTGCCCGCAATCAGCAGCCAGCCGAGCCGCAGGTCCATCACCAGCCCGCCCACCGTCACGGAACTCGACTCCGCCACCAGCAGCACGTTCATCGGGCCGCCGGCCTCCAGGTTATCCGGCTGCGCGCTCATCAGCAGCCAGTAGCGCGTGGGGTCCGTCGTGCGGAGGAACTGGTCCTGCCCGTGTTCCGTCCCCGGCCGCAGCAGTTGCGCCCGCACCGTGGGCGGCAAAAAATCCGATGTGCCGAGGAGCCGGTCGCCATTCTCATCGTAAAGCCCGAGCCTCGCGTGATACGCCTCGCTAAAGCCCTCCAGCACGCGGTCCCACTCGTCCGGGCGCGTCGTGTTCAATTCATTCACGATCAGGTTCCGCATGGTGTCCACGCGCTGCCGCGCGGCGGTGGAGAACACCCAGCCAAGATCGAATCGAAATTGCGCATTTACCAGGATCAGAAAGACCACCACCAGCACCAGCAGGTTCACGAAGAACCAGCCGAGAATTTTCGCGTAGAGTGGGAAGCGCGCCTTCATCCCTCGTTCGGATTGATGAGCATGTAACCGACCGCGCGTATCGTGCGGATGAAGCGCGGCGTCTTAGGATCGTCGCCCAGCTTGCGCCGCAGCGACCACACATGGACGTCAATCGAGCGGTCCATGCTATCGTAAAGCCTTTCGCCCAGAGTATTGATGAGCTGCTCCCGCGTCTTCACCCGGCCCCGCGCCCTGGACAGGCAGAGCAGCAGATCAAATTCCAGGGCCGTCAGCTTCAGCGGCTGATCGTCCAGCGCCGCCACGCGCGCCGAGGGGTTGATCCAGAGTGGTCCGATGGAAATGGCTTCGTCCTCGCGCGGCGCATCCGCCGGTTCCGGCGCGCGATGGTTGCGCCGGATCACCGTCCGCAGGCGGGCCAGCAATTCGCGCGAGGAAAAAGTCTTTGGCAGGTAATCGTCCGCGCCCATCTCCAGGCCCACGATGCGGTCCGTCTCGTCGCCCCGGGCCGTCAGCATCAGAATCGGCACCTGAGAGCGCGCCCGGATGCGCATCAGGGCCTCGAAACCGTCGATCCCCGGCAGCATCACGTCCAGGATGACCGCGTCAAATTTCTCCGCCAGAGCATGATCCACTCCCTTCAGGCCGTCGTGTTCCACCGTCACATCGTAGCCGAAAGGCTGGAGGTAATCGGCGATCAGCGTGCAGAGTTCCCGCTCGTCATCAATGACCAGTACGCGGGTTCCGGGGGCTTGCATGGGTGTTTCCTAACGGATTCTTAACAATTTTCCCAATATTTCAAATCAGGGCTTAATATAGCCGTGGTCTTATTGGGTGTCTGTTTTCAAGAAAACATATCCCATGATCATCAAACATACCCTCGGCGCCGCCTTCGGAGCGGCATTATTGCTGCAAGCCCCACAAATCTTTGCCCAGGATGCCAGCCCGTCAGCCACCCCGGCTGCGACGGCGTCGCCTTCCGCCTCTCCGGAAAATGGCGGCGGCGGCGGTTTTCGCCGCAACGGCGGATTCGCGGAATTCCGCGAGCGCATGAATGAGCGCATCAAGGAGGAGTTGAAAGCCTCCGATGACGAGTGGGCCGTCATCCAGCCGCTGCTGGAGAAGGTACAGGATGCCCAGATGGCCTCGATGGCGGGGCGTTTCGGCGGGATGCGCCGCTTTGGCGGCCCCGGTGGCGAACGCGGCGCGCGGCCCGAGGGATCGCCTTCCGGCAGCCCCGCCGCCCAGCAAGGTGGTCGCCCCCGTTTCAGCTCGCCCGAGGTGGATGCGCTGCATGATGCGCTTCAGAATGAGAACGCCACTCCGGATGACATCAAAGCCAAGCTCCAGGCCTTGCGCGATGCGCGCAAGAAGTCTGAGGACGATCTCCAAACCGCGCGGGAAAACCTCAAGAAAGTTCTGACCCTTCGCCAGGAAGCCATTCTGGTAGAGATGGGCGTGCTGGACTAATTCGGCGTGATTGATTCCCCCGCGGCCACCCCCAGCGCACTGGAACTGCCCGCCCGCATGACGGAGAGCCACCAGCTCTCCGACATGGATGCGGAGGCATTGGCCCGCCTTTGCCTGGCGGGAAAGGCAAAGGCGGATACGGAAGAGGATGTGCTGCAGTGGCTCGCGGGAGAATACGGACTCACCTACACCTCGCTGGAGGCAGTGGAGCCCGAGGCGGAGGTCCTCTCGAAGTTTCCCGCGCGGATCCTGCTGAAGGAGGAGTTGCTGCCGCTGCGGCAGGTCAATGGCCAGATCCAGGTCGCCCTTAGCCGCCTCTTTGCGGAGCCCGGTCTCGATAGCCTGCGTCCCTTTACCAGCGCCCGCTTGCAGCCGGTGCTCGCGCCGGGGCACGCCGTCCAGCGCGAGATCAAAAAACACCTCGGCGTCGGCGCGGATACGCTGAACCTGCTGGAGCAGGACGAGGGTTTCCAGGTCGTCTCGGACGATCACGCCGACGATGGGGATATCGACAAGGCCGCGGAGGACGCGTCCATCATCCGCTTCGTCAACCAGATCCTGAGCGACGCCATCTCCCTGCGCACCTCGGACATCCACGTGGAGCCGTTCGAGCATGAACTGCGCATCCGCTACCGCATCGACGGCCTCCTGCAGGAGGTCCCCGTGCCGGCGCAAATCAAGCGCTTCCAGGCCGCCATCGTCTCGCGCATCAAGATTCTCAGCAACCTGAACATCGCCGAGAAGCGCGTGCCGCAGGACGGCCGCATCAAAATCCGCGTCAAAACCAGCGAGGTCGATATTCGCGTCTCCGTCATCCCCATGCTGCACGGCGAGGCGGTCGTCATGCGTCTGTTGCGGCAGGATGCGGGGCTCATCGGCCTTGAGAGCCTTGGCATGGATGCGCGCGACCGGGAGCTTTTCGACCGCATCCTCGGCATGCCGCACGGCATCGCCCTGGTCACCGGTCCCACCGGCAGCGGCAAGACCACCACGCTTTACGCCGCGCTCACCCAGATCAACGATGCCATCCGCAAGATCATCACCATCGAGGATCCGGTGGAGTACCAGTTGAAAGGGATCAACCAGATCCAGGTTTCCGAGAAAGCGGGCCTCACTTTCGGACGCGGCCTGCGCGCCATTCTGCGGCACGATCCCGATGTCGTGCTCGTGGGCGAAATTCGCGACCAGGAAACGGCGCAGATTGCCGTCCAGGCCTCGCTCACCGGCCACATGGTTTTCTCGACGCTCCACACCAATGACGCGCCCGGCGCGCTGACGCGCCTGGTGGACATGGGCGTGGAGCCCTACCTCGTCGCATCCTCGCTGGAGGCCGTGCTCGCGCAACGCCTCGTCCGGCTCCTTTGCCCGGAGTGCAAGGCGCTGGACGTGAGTCCGCGCATCGATGCGTTGCGCGCCCGGGTGCCCGTCCTGCGCGAGGCGAAAATCTACCGCCCGGTGGGATGCAAAGCCTGCCGCATGACCGGCTATACCGGCCGGCAGGCGCTTTTCGAGCTGATGGGAATGAGCACCGCCATCCGCGCCATCCTGTTGCGTGGCGGCTCCAGCATCGAGGTCAAGGACGCCGCGCGCGCCGAGGGCATGCGGACATTGATCGAGGATGGCTGGCGCCTCGTGAGCGAAGGGCGGACCACGCCCGCCGAGGTCCTGCGCGTTTCCAAGGAGGAGGACATGTCGTTTACGGCACCCTGAAAACCATGGCTACTTTTGAATACAAGGCATTGCATGGGGACGGCAGCGTAAAGCTGGGCCGGGTGGAAGCCGGAGGCCGCCAGGACGCCATGCAGATCATCGAGAGATTCGGCCTCACTCCGCTGCGCATCGAGGAGAAAACAGCCGGCCGCGCCGGCGCCCTTCCTCAGAACAGCCAGAAATCCTCCGGCTGGGGCTTTACTCCCAAGCGGGTCAACTTTGCCGCGCTGGAGGATTTCACGCGGTCCCTCTCCAGCCTTCTGACTGCCGGCGTCCCGCTCAGCCGGGCGCTCACCATTCTCTATAAGGAGAGTTCCAATCCCGCCGCGTCGGCCAAATGGAAAGAGCTGCACGATCTCGTCATCGATGGCATCTCGCTTGCCGAAGCGATGAGCCGCTCGCCCGAAACGTTTCCGCGGGTCTATGTCGCGATGGTCGAGGCGGGCGAGGCCGGCGGCTTCCTTGATGTCGTGCTCGCGCAGATCGCGGAATTTCAGGCCCGCGAGCAGGAGTTGCGGGCCAAAGTGGGCGCCGCGCTCATGTATCCGGCGGTATTGCTCGTCCTGGCCGTTGGCGTGCTCATCTTTCTCCTTACTTTTTTCATTCCGCGATTCCAGACGATCTTCGACAGCTTCGACGCCGCGCTGCCGCTGATTACGCAAATCATCATTTCCGTGAGCAACGTGATGCGCCATTACGGCCTTTTTGTCCTGCTCGCGGTGGGCGCGGCCATCTACATGGCGCGCGACTGGTTGAGCAAGGATGCCGGACGGCGCGCCGGCGAGCGATTGCTGCTGCGCGCCCCGGTGGTCGGGCCGCTGGCGGCAAAGATCGCCATGGCCCGCTTCTGCCGCATGCTCGGCACGCTGCTCGGCGCCGGAGTCTCGCTCATGAACGGCCTCGATGTCGCCCGCCGCTCGCTCGGCTACCAGACGCTGATCGACATGATTTCCGATTCCACCGAGCGGGTGAAAAAAGGCGAGTCGCTCGCCTCCAGTCTGGGCAATTGCCGCGCCATCTTCACAGGCTCCACGCTGGAGATGGTATCCGTGGCGGAGGAGAGCGGGCGTCTGGATCAGGAATTGGTCCGCCTGGCCAGCGTCACGGAAACCACGCTCGACCGGCAATTGAAGACGGCCGTCTCGCTCGCCGAGCCCGTGCTCCTCTTCGTCATCGCCGCATTCGTCGGCACCATCTTCATCGGAATGATCCTCCCGATCTTCACCATTCAGGATTCCATCAAATAACCAATACCTATGTTAACCGCCTCATTAACTCTTCGCCGTCGCCGTACCGCGTTCACCCTTGTGGAAATGCTGCTCGTGCTCTTTATCCTCGCGACTCTGGCCGCGATCGTGATCCCGAAAATGACCGGCCGCAGCCAGCAGGCCAAGGTCACCGCCGCCGCATCCCAAATCTCCAGCATCTCGATGGCGCTGGATGCCTTTGAGGTGGACAACGGTTTCTATCCCAAGACTGGCCAATTGGATGAATTGACCAGCCAGCCCGCCAATGCGCCGAACTGGAAAGGCCCGTATCTTTCCAAGGGCATTCCGCTCGATCCCTGGGGCAATGCCTATACCTACGATTATCCCGGCAAGCACAACCCGAACGGCTTTGACCTGATGTCCAACGGACCCGATGGCCGCGCCGGCACGGACGACGATATCAACAACTGGAAATAACCTGATGGCTGAAGCGCGGGCATTCACGCTGGTCGAGATGATCCTGGTGATGGCGCTCCTTTGCGTCATCGTCGGCCTCGCCACGCCCGCGCTCACCCGCTCCATGCGGGCGCGCACGCTCGGCCAGGAGGCCGCGCGGTTGCTTGGCGTCATCGATTACGCCCGCGACGAGGCGGCATCCCAAGGCGTGCCAATGGATGTGTGGGTGGACTCGCAGAGCGGCACTTATGGCGCGCGCGCAAAGGCCGGGTACGAGGACGCCGGCACGCAGCCCAAGGATTTTAAACTCGAGCGCGGCCTCAAGTTCTCCACCGTTGGCACCGGAAAGCCGCTCGTGGACGGGACCTTTGCCGTGGAAGTCGCGCCCGACGGCACGCTCGATCCCTCCAGCCAGCAGGACATTCGCCTGGAGGATGAGCAGGCGCACGACACCCTCGATGTCGTCCAGACCAGCGATGGCGGGGATTATGAAATTCAGAAGGACACCACCACCAATGCGGCGCCGATGCTCCACCGCTAAGATCGACGCGTTCACATTCGTCGAGGTGTTCGCCGCGATGGTGTTTCTCGCGATCCTCGTTCCCGCCGTCGTGGAAGGGTTGACG
>DATAXI010000174.1:0-12972 GCA_036266845.1 Chthoniobacteraceae bacterium
GCATCGTCAGGATCACGGTTCCCTTGTCCGACGCCTGATTCGCGTTCTCCAAAAACTCCACGATGTTCTGGGGCTTCCCGGCTCCGTGCAGCGCGAATTCCGTAAGCTTTCCCGTCAACAGCACCAGCGGATAGGTGGCAAAGAGAAATCCCGCCGCCATGGCGAAACAAACGCCCGGGTTGCGCAGGATGCCGAATTGCCTGAGCGGATCAATTCCCCGCAAGTTCAAGTACGCGGCGATGAACCCCACAATCCCCACGAAGAGCACCGCCGTTTGCAGGATGCCGGTGCGATCCACACTCGGCTGCGGCTGGCCGAAGCCCTTCTCGATGGAAGCGCCAAACCAGACGATGAACCCGCAGCAGAGCAGCAGGTCACGCGGGCCAAATTCCGCGGCGCTCACCTTTCCGCCTGTCCGTGCCAACTGGAAGAGCGCGCGGGAAAACACCGCCGCTCCCAGGATCAGCCACAGGCCCAGGACGGAGTACTGGGCGGTTTCGTTGATCGAGAAGTGTTCCACCGTGCGGTCTTACTGCGCAAAGAAATCCGGCAGCAGGTAGAGCCGCCCCGCTTCCAGCCGCGGCATCGTTGCCCCCGGCAGTTCCAGTTCCACCTTGCTCGATTCGCTCCGTCCGGTGAGGAGCCTTATCAGCCTGCCGAACCGGAAGCTCGACTTGTACCGCACCACCTCCGCGCCCGGGGCATTTCCCTTTTGCCGCGCCATGTCGTAGGCATCCTCGATCTGGCCCAGGCCGTCGATCAGCTTGTCCTGCAATGCGTCGCGGCCGGTGATCACACGCCCATCGGCAATGCCCTTGCGCAACTGATCCTCCGGCAGATGCCGCTCGCGCGCCACGATTCCCACAAACTTCCCGTACGTCTGCATGACGATGTTCTGCACATAGGCATTCTCTTCCGGCGTCATGGTGCTCATCCCGCTGAGCATATCCTTAAACTGGCCGCTCTTGAAAATGATCGGCACGACCCCGATTTTTCCCAGCAAATCCTGAAAGTTGAACGTCTCGATGATGACTCCGATGCTGCCCGTCAGCGAGGTGTCGTCCGCCATGAGGTAGCTGCCGCCGCAGGAGACATAATACCCGCCCGAGGCCGCAAGGCTGCCCATGTAAACGATCACCGGCTTCTGCTGCCGCGCCGCCGTCACGGCCTCATAAATCATGTCGGAGGCCGTCACCTCGCCGCCGGGTGAATCGATGTAAAGCACGATTGCTTTCACGTTCTTGTCCGTTGCCGCCTGGTGAAGCTGAATCTTCAGGTCATCGACCATCGATTCCCCCACTTCTCCCGCCGCGGAGCTGGATATGACCCCGCGCAGCGTGATTTGCACGATCTTGTCCGGCCCCTTGCCATCCTGCACCGTCTCCTCGTCGAACCGCGGCGCCTTGTGTTCAAATCCGCCGCCGGAGCGCGCGATGCGCCCCGCGACAAGGGCGAAATTGCAAAGAAGGCTTCCGCAAAGCAGGATGATCAGGAAGGCCAGGAGGCAGCCGAATTGTTTCTTGTTCATAGGGTGATGTTACGCGGGATGGACACTGTGGAGCATTCTTCGGGACAAGGAAAGCGGGGAGATAGGCATGGGGATTTACACGCTCTCCATCGGCAGCCGCCCGAACGCCGCGGGCAGCCTGCCAGCCACCTCCAGCGCGGTGAGCCCATATTCCGAGCGGGCAGCCGTGACCAACTCCGCGGCTCTCCCGCATACCCAGGCGCCGAGCCTTGCCGCATCGTAGAGCGAAAGATGCTGGCCGATGAGCGCCGCGCAAACGCCGGTCAGCACATCGCCCATGCCACCGCTGCCCATCGCGGGAGTGCCGGTGGTATTGTAGGATGCAGGCAGGCCGCGCTCGCGGATGATCGTGCGCGAGCCCTTAAGCAGCAGCGTCACGGGATGCTTGGCCGTAAATTGCGAGGCCGCATCGTACCGCGACATCTCTTTGCCTTCCGGAAACAGCCGCGCCATCTCTCCCGGATGCGGCGTCAAAAGCCGCGGCCCGGCGCACCGGTTCAACAACGCCGCGCCGTGCTCCGCCACGATGTTGAGTCCATCCGCGTCCAGCACCATCGGGCCTTTGAAATCTTCCACCAGTTGCAGCACCGCGCCCGCCTTTTCCTTTCCCAGCCCCGGCCCCAGGGCCAGGACATCCAGCTTCTCGTCCAGTACGTCAATGTAGCTGCTCACCGGGCGCACCATGATCTCCGGCGGCGCTTTGATCGCGAGAATCTCCTGAATCTCCCCGGGCGCATAAAGCGTGATGAGACCCGCCCCCGCCCTCAGCGCCCCGGAGGCGCACAGAATCGCCGCACCGGTAAAACCAGGGGATCCGGCCACGATTCCCACGCGCCCAAACTGTGTTTTGTGCGAATCGAAATTCCGGCGCGGCAGCACGTTTGCCAGGGTTTCCGGAGTCGCCGTTTCCTCCAAATAATCGCCGCCCGCGTGCGGCTCAAAAGCCGCAAGCGGGATGACGCCCAGCCGGCCCACGTATTGGGCGGCGGCATCGGCCACCAGCCCCTTCTTCGCATATCCGGCGGTGAGCGTTACGTCCGCGACCACGCAGTCGGGATCGGCCTCGCCCGTCTCCGCATCCAGGCCGGTGGGAATATCCACCGCCAGCACCAGCGCGTTTCGTTGCGCCCGGAGTGCGTTGATCTCCCGGGCCAGCGCCCGGACATCCGGACGCAACGGTCCTTTTGCGCCAATGCCGAGAAGTCCGTCGATGATCAGGGGACGGTCCCGTTTTTTGTGTAGGGGAAACTGAACCGCGCTTTGTGTCGATTCCAGCGCCCCGAGGTTTTTCCGTGCCAGCCCGGAAAGCTTGCCGCGATCCTCTTCCAGCGGGCGCAGCACGATGTTCCAACCGGCAATTTTCAAATGCCGCGCGGCCACCAGTGCATCGCCGCCGTTGTTCCCTTTCCCGTAAAATACGATGGCTTCGCCGCCATGCACCGGGAACTGACCCAGCGACAACGCCACATGCGCGCCCACTTCCTCCATCAGGCGCTCCGCCGTCACGCCGGCGGCAAAGGTCGCTTCCTCGATGCGCCTCATTTCCGCGCAGGAGACAATCGGCAATTTCATGACGTAGAGGGAATCGGATGTGCGGCTCAAAGCCGCCGTTCGCTAATAATTGCCGCCGCCAGCAGCGCTGCGATGCGCTGCCGCACCTCAGGCCGCGAAATCAGCGATGCCTCCCGCGCATTGGTCAGGAAACCGGGCTCCACCAGGATGGAAGGGATGCGGGTCTTCCGAATCACGTAAAAGCCCCGGATCTGGACGCCCCGCGGCGTGCCGGGCCATGCCTGGATGATGTGGGAGTAACACGCCATCGCCAGCCGGGCCGAGCGCCGGTTGTAATAATAGGCCCCAAAACCTTCCGCTCCCTCGCGCGGCGCGGCATTGTAATGGAGGCTGATGAAGATGGCATTCCGCTGGGCATTCGCGATGGCGACTCGCGCAGGCAGGGAGACGAAGGTATCGCTCGTCCGTGTCATCACGGTGCGAAACCCGGCGGCCTCCAGCAGCCGCCGCAGCCGAAAGGCCGTATCCAGGGTCATCGTTTTCTCCGCCACCCTCTGGCCCGGAATGCCGCCGCGGTCGATCCCGCCGTGCCCGGGATCGATAACCACCGTGGTAAAGGCAAATGCCCCGAGGGGGAGGAGAAGAAGGAAGAGCCAGAGCGCAAGCGCGGCGCGGCCAGACCCGCGGCGCCTGCGGCTACGATCCCATGACGGATTCATGGGTCCTCCTTTTTTTTCGCAAAAGCAGGCCGCGTCAAACACTCGGAAGGGAATCGCGGTGGAAATTATTGCCCAGGCATGCCCGCCGGGCGGTCGGAAAGCTTGGGCCCGGCTTCGGCCGCCTGTTGCGGCGTTTCCGGCAGGACGGCGACGCCGCCCGCAATACCCGCCCCGCCATCCGCCATCCGTTTCAGGTGCGGGTGCGAGCGCAGGTCCGTATAATCCTGCTGGCCGATCAACTCCGCGTTTGGCCCCAGAACCGTGTAGAGATATTCGCGCGGCGCCACCATCTGGAGCACGTGCAACCGGCTGGAGGAGTCGATCAGCGATTCCGGCCCGAAGCCGTTCACCAGCCGCCCCAGCGCCACCGTGGCATAGACGATGCCCGTGTCCTTGTCCTGAATGCGCACATAAAGCATATCCGCCTTTGGCTGGCGAAAACTCAGCAGTTGAAAGGTCCGGTATTGCCCCGCGTTCTTTTCCCCGTCGGGAATCCCCACCGTTTCCTGCCAGATGGATTGCCCCTCGCTTACTTCAAAGGTCCGCGGCGGCGAGGCGAAGAACTGGTTCATCCCGGCAAAGAAAATCACCGCCCGTGCGTGATACATCCCGAAGTCGGTCACGGGATAAAGGTTCACCAGGTTCACCTTTCGCGACACCGTGCCGCCCATGGGAATCGTCAGCGGGTCCAGGTGATAATCCGACGCCCGCGGGGGAACGGGCAGCTCCTGGGAATCGATGATCTCGAAGGAAAACCACTTGTTCGGCGCCTGATCTGAAAGGGTGATGTCGCGGCCGGTCATATTGGTGATCGAGACGGTGGCGACGATCGGCTCGTAATCCACGAAAAGATGGCGCGGGATATCCAGGCGAACATCCAGTTGCGCGTGCAGGGAGGGCGCAATCGCACATAAGACCGCCAGCACCAGGAGCCGGCGAAAAAGGGAGAAACGAGACATGAGGGAAGGAAGGGTAGCCAATTTTTCTCCAAAAGCCAGCAGGGAGAGCAAAAACCGCGTCGTGACGCGAAAACCGGCGGATCCCCCAGGGGCTTTGGCGCAGATGGAAGCTCTTCCCCGGTCTGCATTAATCGCGATCCAACCTCCGTTACAGCAGTTGCAACTGCCGCGGTTTCTCCCTTATCGGCTCCGGCTCTGTCCGGCCGGCGCTGAGGCCCATTGCCGCGCCCAATTCCCGGCAGGTCGCCGGCGCAAATCCCTCAAAGTGGTTCCCGCAGAGGATGTAAACATTCTTGACCTCCGGTTTGCCCAGCCGCACCGCCCAGTTTTCCAGCGCCGCGGCACGGGACCAGAGCCGCTGCCGGTACCGGACCCTTCCGGCACCCCGCGTCCGCAAATCCCCGATCAGACGCACATAGAGAAAATCCGCCGTTTCCGGCAGCAGCTCGAAAGGCGCCCGTTCCTGATCCCGCAATGGGCTGCGGTCGGTCCACACCCAGGAGACGCCGGACTCCTCCAGCAGATTCACAAAACGCGGCTGGTGCCACTCCGGGTTGCCAAACTCGATCGCGAACCGCCATCCATGCGGCAGATGCAGCACAAAATCTCGCAGCGCCCCCGCATCCGCCCCGGGCTGGAATGATTGCGGCAATTGCACCAATACCGCCCCCAGCCGGCTCTGGAGAGGCTGCATCGCCGCCAAAAAACCCTCCAGCGCCCGCTCCCACCGGCGCAGCCGCAGCGTGTGTGTCATGGCGCGCGGCGCCTTGGCGGTAAACCGGAAATGCGCGGGGGCGGCCGCCAGCCAGTGTGCGACCGCCTCCGCCGAGGGGCTGCCATGAAAAGTTGCGTCAATCTCCACCGTGTTGAAACGGTGGGCGTACCAAGCCAGCCAGCGTTTCCGGGG
This sequence comes from Chthoniobacteraceae bacterium, assembly GCA_036266845.1. Lineage (GTDB taxonomy): Bacteria > Verrucomicrobiota > Verrucomicrobiia > Chthoniobacterales > Chthoniobacteraceae > DATAXI01. The sequence goes on from DATAXI010000174.1 coordinate 5,626, forward strand.
CAAATCCCCGGGATAAAAAGAGCCGCGCCAATCCTCATAGATCCATCCGCAACTGCCGATGTGGGTATGGGCGTTCAAGGATTCAATGCGATACTCTACATGATAAATCGGAACTGCGCATCCATGCGATTGCCCCGGCGGGCATTGGCTTTTGTTGAAAAATGCGCAAGAGTGGGCTCGCTGCACCATCGAATTCCCGCAATCCGCCCCTGGATTCTCAATTTGACGCCCCGGGACGGTTCGGGTAGCGTGGCCGGCTCTTTCACAAAGAGGTCCATTTTTCATCATGCGCAAGACTCACGTCCTTATTCTCCTCGCCGCTGGGCTCATCATCCTGCCCTGCCGGTGGGCCGGAGCGGAGGTGGAGTACCAGTCCGGCCAGGGGTGGAGCTTGACGGACCTCAGCGGCGAGCAAAAAGCCGAGGCCACGCCGGAAGCGCAGCTCGGCAAGGCCCAAAAGTACGAGCAGGCGGGCGATTACCATCACGCGATGGTCGCTTATTACCTGCTCACCCGTAAATTTCCCCGCTCCGGCGCAGCCCCGGGCGCGCAGTTAAAAGCCGCGGAGATGGCCGTGAAATCCGGCGATCTGGACCGCGGCTACGATTATTACAACGAATACCTGACCAAGTACCCGAAGGGTGACGACTTCGACAATGCGCTCCAGGGTATGTATGACATCGGTCAGAAATTCCTCGCGGGGGCGCGCCGCCGCCTCTTTGGCGTCAAGGCCTTCCCCTCCATGGCGCGGGCGCAGCAGGTTTTCGAGAACATCGTGAAGGTGGCGCCGTTCAGCAAGTGGGCGCCGCTGGCGCAATTCTACGTGGGACAGGCCCTGGAGAAGCAGGGCAAGCCCGACGATGCCGTGGCCGCGTATGACGAGGTCATATCCCGCTATCCCACCGACCCCGCGGCCGCGGATGCGCAATACCAGATCGGCTACGTCTATCTGGTGGAGTCCCGCACCGCTTACGACAAGACGTCCGCCCTGAAGGCGCAAGAGGCTTTCGAGGATTATCTGACCCGCTATCCGAACAGTGAGAAGGCTGCCCAGACGCAGGACGATCTCAAAGCCATCCAGGCAAGGGAGAACTCCAATGCGGTGACGGTGGCCAAGTATTACGACAAGAAGAAGAACTACAAGGCGGCGGTCATCTATTACAATGAGGTCATCAAGGAGCAACCCGGCACTCCCGACGCACAGGCCGCGGCGGCGCGCATCACCGCCATCAAGGCCCTCGTAGGCGATGCCGCGCTCGATGCCGGCCCGGAGAAACCGGAAACCGGCGCCAAGGTGCAGTCCGACCGCAGGTTGCAGGCGCAGTTGGACACCTCCTCCCGTGCCGATTACCTGGGACCTCCGGTGGCCGAGCCGACTCCCACGCCGGTGCCGGACCAGACTGCGCCGCCGCGGCCCTCCCTGCGAAGCTCTCCGGATGACCTGGGGCCCGCACCGGAGCCACCTCTGCCGGCGCAATAAATCCGGCTTCTTTTTCCCCGGCGCCGCGCTGGCGGCTGTGCCAGCGGCGCGGGCTTGAAAATTTTCACCTTAACCTACCCTTGAATCCGCTCCGGCCTCCGTTCTCACGCCGCCTCTCCGCTGCCGCCGCCCTGCTGGCGCTGCTTTTTGCCACCGGCTGCGCGGGCTACCGGCTGGGGCCGGTCAAGCCCACCTACATGCAGGGCGTTAATAGCATCGCGGTGCCGACCTTCCGCAACCTGACGCTCATCCCGCGCATCGAGGTTCTCGTTTCCGATACGGTTATCCGGCAGATCCAGGAGGATGGCACTTACAAGGTGGCCAGTTCCGATGAAAGCGCGGATGCCGTGCTCGAAGGCGAGATCACCCAGGTGCTCCGCCGTCCCGGCCGCACCGTGATCGGCGATGTGCAGGCCACGGAGGAGTTTGAAATGCAGCTCACGGTCCATTACCGCGTCATCCGCCGCGCCACGGGCGAGGTTACCGACGACAAGAACGCCGTGGGCACCACCAGTTTCTTCGTCAGTGGCGACGTAAACCAGGACGAGCGCCAGGCCATCCCGCTGGCGGCCCAGAGCGTTGCCTCCCGCATCGTCTCGGACATCGGCGAGGGCTGGTAAGGCGCGGCCTTTTAATAAAATGCTCTACCTGGTCCCCACGCCAATCGGGAACCTGGGGGATATCACCCTGCGCGCCATCGAGGCGCTCAAGGCCGCCGATGTCATCGCGTGCGAGGATACCCGCCACTCGCTGCGCCTTTTGAATCACCTTGAGATTCACAAGCCGCTCGTCAGTTATCACGAGCATAACGAGGCCCGGCGCACCGCGGAACTGATCGAGCGCCTGCGCGCCGGCGCCACGGTAGCCGTCATCACGGATGCGGGGATGCCCGGCATTTCCGATCCCGGCCATCGTCTTCTCCGCGCCTGCATTGCGGAGAGCCTGCCCTACACCGTCCTGCCCGGTCCCAGCGCAGTGCTTACGGCTTTGGTCGGCTCCGGCTTTCCCGCGGAGAGCTTTTACTACGGCGGCTTTCTCCCTGTGAAAAGCGGCCAGCGCGAGCGCGAGCTGGGCAATGCCGCCGCGCGCGCGGAAACCTCCGTCTTCTTTGAGTCTCCCCATCGCCTGGTCCGCAGTCTGGAGGCCTCTGCCCGTCTTTGCCCGGAGCGCTCGCTCTGCGTCGCCCGCGAGCTGACAAAGCAATTCGAGGAATACCGCATTGGCCTTCCCGCGAACCTGGCTGCGCATTACACCGCCCACCCGCCCAAGGGGGAAATAGTGCTGCTCATCCGTGCCGCAGACGGGAAGCCGAAGCCTCCGGCTCCGGACGATCCGGATTAAAAACTCCGGGGCGGCAGAGCCCATTGTTCCCACCGCTGAAACCCGCGGGGCTTTTACCCATCGAGCCGGTCCAGAAACTCCGCCGTCAGATTGCGAAAGGCTTCCGCTCCGGTTGCTGAGGCGTCGTGCAGCGCGATGGGGCGCGACTCCATGGGCGCCTCCGCCAGCTTGATATTCTCCGGGATCACGGTGTCGAAAAAATGCACCCGTTTCAGCCCCTTTGCATCGCGGAGCCGCGCCATCGTCTCCTGGTGATAGTGCAGGTGCGCCCGCACGCGGGTGAAGGCCGCGCCCAGACAACTGATCTTGAACTCCAGGCTCTTGCGTAAATAGGCAAGCCGGTCGAGCAATAGCTCAAGGCCGATCGAGGAGAGAAAATCCGGCTGCATCGGGATGAAAAACCAATCGCTGGCGTACAACGCGTTTTGCGTGCCGGTCATGAGGTTGGGCGCGCAATCGCAGATGATGGCGTCGTACTCGGGTTTCACCTTCTCCAGCTTGCGCGTAAAGATGCGCTCCCGGCCCGGGCGGGCGGCGAGGTCCAGGTCCAGGAAGGTGAGTTTCAGATGGCTCGGGATCAGGTCCAGGCCCGGAATATCCTCCTGCACGTCGTGGACGATGCAGTCCTTGAGCTTGAAGGATTCCCGCCGCTTGGAATCGACTTCCAGGATATCGGCCATGGTGCCGTGATCCTCCTGCCACTTGGTCCAGTGTTTCTCCGTCATCACACTGAGGGAGGCGTTGGTCTGGGGGTCCAGGTCCACCAGGAGGACCCGTTTCTGGTGTTCGCGGGCCAGGTAAGCGGCGATATTGACCGCGCAGGTGGTCTTGCCGACTCCGCCCTTCATATTGATGAATGAGATGACGTGCGCCTTTGGCATGGAGGCGCTTGTAACCCACCACCGCCTCACGGTCGATATCAGAAACGGAGCCGCTCAAAAAGTTCGGCAAACGGCAACCGGACTCTCGATATACCGCGCAAGGGTGAGAACCGCGTCGAGGCCGGAGAGCCGTTCGCTTTGCCAGGCGCCGGGCGCCGTCGCAATCAAGTACCGCCTCCGCGTGATCGCCCAATGCGGCTGGACCTCCTCTCAGCCCAGGCCTGATACAGCATAACTCACTTACCTCCGCTCCTGTCCTCAAAACGTTGGATGTGAACCCCGCCAGCCTTTCCGTCCCGAACGAAACCGCCCCACGTTTCATGGTCAATGCGGCTGACCTGATGCGCAGGGAAGCCCAAGCCTCGAACGATGACTGGCGACCTACTGTGTGAGCCGCAGCTAGGAAACGGAAAGCTCTTTTGGCATCCTTTCTTCTCGGACTTTGACTAATGTTTATGGATCAATTTGCTCCTTGTAACAGTTCCCGTTCAAGTCTTTCTATGACGATGTCGCCTGCTCGATCTGTTGATTCAAGAGAGGTCATTACCGGATAGTCATCAAAAACGAGGACCAGATTGGAGCCATAAATCCGGACCTTCCAAAGCCGCATTTCCGGACCGTCTGTTTTCCTTACGACTTCACCTCCTGTCGCCTGCAAGAGCTTTTCAGCAAAATCGGGGAATCCTTCCCACGTCACACGTTCGGAAAGATTAAGACACAGATGGCCTGAAGCCATCTTCTGAATCGTCAGAGCATCTAATTCGGAAGAGTTCATATTTAGAATCCTAAATCTTCTCCGCCCGGACGGGTGGCCGATTCAATGATTTGTTCCCATGTTTTTCCCTGAGCGCGAAGTTGCTCGATTGTGGGTCCAAGTGGATTTCCATATTTGTTTATGTTTCGTTGCTCATACTCATTTACCTTATCAGGTGGGCTAAGTTGTTGATACTTCACCTTGAGGGCATTTCGCTCCGCATGTAGTCTCCTCGCTATAGTCTCGGAATCTTGACCTGCGGCTCGCGCTGTATTCACCTCGTCCTCAAGAGCTTTCGCATCTGCTTCATACGCCTGTCGAAGAGATGGTTTTGATTTTGGAACGTTCGCTCCCGGCTCGTCGGTTTGAACCCCCGAGGAGCCTGCTTTGCCCTCCGCAATATCTGTGGTTTTAGCAAAAGTGCTTTCCTCCGGAGGCCTTGTCAGTGGCGCTTCTCCAGCTCGTGTTAGTGTGGGTATCCGATTTCCACGGCATCCGTTACGGCAGCCGTTGTATCAGCGTTCGGATTGATGGATTTCATAAGCGATGGTGTCAGCAGTTGCTGGCGAAAAACTGCTCTAACAGCGTCCATGGTAAGTTCCGTCTGATAATAATCGCTCGCCCATGCGCGATAGTGTTCTCCTTGGTCTCCAATAAAGGCTAAAAACGGTAACTTTTCAATGCCAGCGGGAGCGACTGACCACGCGCTCTCGCCGGGGCGTCGCCATAAGTAGCAGGTCGCAAGATTGATGCTGAACGCGGGTTCGCTCAGAAATGAGGAAAAGTCGGAAGGGACGCTGGCCAGCGCAGATGCAGCATTTGGCCCAAGCGCAGTTTCCTTAGAGTATATTTTTCCGGCGGCTCCAACGGGATCGAACAAGAAGAAAAACTCACCGCCTTCACCGTCCCGCATTGAGCCCATCATCTCATTCGGCCCCCACTTCGAGTTGAATGAAAAGTAACGCGATGCCCAATCGGCCATCAGTATCGCGTCCAGCATCGCTAATGACTGCAATTTCCGTTTCAATTCGTTTATCGGGGGAATCATTGAGCTATTCGGTAGATAATTTTTCATTTAGGGCTTATTTGGTGAAGGTGTCTGGGCCGATTTGGCCCGGTTTGCTGCCAGCCAGACCCAATGACGACGTCGCCGGGCGCGGCCTCACTCATGGGGACTTGTTCGAATCGTTTGTCATGAACCAGAGACGCCCAGAGGATCGAGGTGCTGAGGACATGGCCGGGCGGTGTCCCCAGCATGATAGACTGATTCGTCGCCTTGGGGATGCGGGGTTCATTGGCGGTATCGTCGTTCACATTAGCCAGGGGATAAGTCATGTTTGGGCATGAAGAGTCCACTGGCCTCGTTATCCCCCTGTTAGTCGGTCCGCTATGAATCTCTTGGAGAGGTAAGCCGCTCGAACGAAATTCGATGCAAATCATCGGGTGACTTGCATAGGTGCTCTACGCTTGATTTGCATGCGCAAGATGCCATCCCTTTGGACGCTCCTCCAAGTCAAATTCTTCGTCCCTGACAAAAAGCGTGTATGCAATCTCGTCTGGAAAATCATTTAGTCGCAGCTTTACGGGTTCGCCGTCAAATACGGCCTCGTACATTGCATCACTATCCTTTGCTTCCGTCCAAAGGATGTTCGCATTCTGTAAGTTCTTCAAGAAGTCATCATTTGTGCTCATTTGTTTCCTCCAGTGTCTAATGTTTTTGGCGCAGTTGTTCTACAAGCCTGTCGATTTCCTTATTTGATTCGAGTGACTTCTTGGTGATCAGATTGTAGTCACCATTGTATTTCTTCACCATCTCGTCCCAAGTCAAGTTTGGCTTCTTTTTTTGGAAATCGGCAGCTTCATCCCCGTTCTTCATGAGCTCGCGAGCCTTGGTGCGCGCGGCGTTTCTCAGTTCAAAAGCTTCATGCGCAATTTCTTCTTCAGAATACCCCGCCGCTCTCATCTTATCAATGATGTCAGCGCGGATTACCTTTGTGGCATTATACCAATCCCTGGCCTGAACATTCGACAAGCTTTTGGGCTCAAGATTTGAAGACATCTGATCGATTACTCCTTGGGGTCCGCGCTCAATTACCTTGGGCAGCGAAACATCGCCGGCTCCAGCACCTGCGTCCGAAAGAGCTTCGCTAGCTACGATAACGATTGCCAGGGCCACCGCGCGGCCCAACCCCTTCGGCGTCGTAATATCCATTCCGCGAAGGGCTTCATCGATCTCTTCTTGCACCTGCAAGAAACTCTTGGGTTTTGAAGACTCGCGATCAGGGTGAAAAATTGAGCGAGCGAGCCCAGTGAGGGTACTCATAATTGAATCGCCAGTCTCCTCAAGCGCCTGCCCCGGCGTTTTCGGCTCGGTGTTGCCATCACCATTTTTGTCGGGTAGCGGTTCGACTGTTATGCTGCCATCCGGAGCCAACTTGCCTCGCATTCTAGGGACTGAGGACTCGGCATGGCATGAGGCGCAGTTCCGGGATTTTGGCGTCCCACCGAAGGCAATTTGAGGCATTGCCGCCATCACCCCACCGCTCGTCCATTGCCCGCCACCCGGTTGACCGGCAGAGATGCGGGCTTCCGCGGGATTGAAGCCCGCATTGGCCAACGACTTGCTGCGGTAGAAGTTCCAGAAGCCAACGTAACGGAAGGCAATCATCGCCGGGTGATTGCGCTGGATTTCCGCAAGACTGGAATTGTTCTGCACTCCTTGGCTGCTGTTGCTCACGATTCGCTCATGATCCACGACGATGCCGGCGTAGCCGTCCGCCCCTTGCCGCCAGCCAGACCCAATGATGACGTCGCCGGGCGCGGCCTCACTCATGGGGACTTGCTCGAATCGTTTGTCATGAACCAGAGACGCCCAGAGGATCGAGGTGCTG
>DATAXI010000186.1:0-4360 GCA_036266845.1 Chthoniobacteraceae bacterium
CGTCGCCGGAGGAGTGGCCGCAGCGGGTGGCGGGGTGGTGGTGGTCGGGGCGGAGAGGCCCGGGATCGAATTCTGATCCGCAGGCGCGGTAGCCGGCGGGGTGGCGGGAGGCACGGCCGGCGTCTGCGTGGATGGCGGGATCACCGCGCCGTTGGGCATCGGGGTGGGCGCGGGCGCGCCCAGAGTGGATTCCGGCGCCGTTACTCCGGGACCCGTTGAGGGAGGCGGGGGCGGCGGCGGAGTAGTTTCCGTGGCGGGCTCCTGCGGCGGCTGAGCGGCGGAAACGGGATAGGTATAGGTGGCGGACTGGTGGTTAAAACGGCCCGCCAGCGTCATCCCGCGCAGTTTATCGATTGCCGGCCCTTGCGGGCGGTCCGGTTGGTAAAGACTGAAGCGATCCGCGGTGGTCTTGCATCCAGCCAGGATGCACACCGCAGCCGCAAGGACTGGGAGGAGGCGGGGGAGAACGATATTCACTTGCGCAGATGGGAGCAAATTCGCCCCCCGCTGTCAACGGGGCACCCCGGCTTTCGGGATTGCTTCGGAAAAATAGTTGCCCCTTCCGCCCAGCCCGCTAACTTGATCGCCCCTTTTTCGCCGCCATGATCATCGTAACCAAACCCGACGCAACCGAGGAGCAAATCCAGCACATCGTGGATCGCATAAAGGAATGGGGCCTGCGCTCCGAGGTTTCCCGAGGCGCCGTCCGCGTTGTCATCGGCGTGGTCGGCCCGGAGGACACCATCCGCGAGAAACCCATCGCCGCCATCCCCGGGGTGGAATCGGTGACCCCGGTCCTGAAGCCTTACAAGCTGGTGGCGCACGAGTTTCGCCAGACCGCCTCGCTCGTGGATATCGGCGGGGTCGTCTTTGGCGGCCCTCAGGTGGTCGTTATCTCCGGTCCCTGCTCGGTCGAGAGCCGGGACCAGATCATCTCGATCGCCCGGGATGTCAAGGCCGCCGGCGCCCGCATGCTGCGCGGCGGCGCCTTCAAGCCCCGCACCTCGCCCTACACCTTTCAGGGTCTGGGGGTGGAGGGCCTCAAGCTGCTGGCGGAGGCCCGCAAGGAAACCGGCCTCCCGGTCATCACGGAAATCATGGACACCAAGGACCTGGATGTCATCGAGCAATACGTCGATTGCCTCCAGGTGGGCGCGCGCAACATGCAGAACTTTGCCCTCCTCAAGGAAGTGGGACGCAGCAAGTTGCCCGTGATGCTCAAGCGCGGGATGAGCGCCACCATCAAGGACCTGCTCATGAGCGCCGAGTACATTCTCAGCGAGGGCAACTTTAATGTCCTGCTCTGCGAGCGCGGGATCCGCACCTTTGAGACCTACACCCGCAACACGCTCGATCTGAACGCCATCCCGGTCCTCAAGAAGGAGACGCACCTGCCGGTCATTGTCGATCCGACCCACGGCATCGGCCTGCACGAGCACGTCCCCGCCATGGCGCTTGCCGCAATCGCCGCCGGCGCCGACGGCCTCATCGTGGAAACCCACAACTCCCCGGAACTGGCCAAGAGCGACGGCGAGCAAGCTCTTCTGCCTGATGAATTCGCCGACCTCGTCAAGCGGGTCCGCGCCGTAGCCCGCGCGGTCGGCCGCGAATTGTAATTCCCCTTTTCCCCCGGGAGGCTGAACCATGGCGGGGGCTCGGGATTTTAATCCCGTGCAATCCGGCCGCCTTCGCGGTCTTGCGCCGGGGGGGACGGCGTTGATGGGTTGGGGCGCTCCGCCCCTGGCTTGAAACGCCAAATCGCGTTTCCACGGCATATTGATCTGTCCCATGGATTTAGCCGTTTTCTCGTCTTGAAGGAAACGGGATGGATGGAGAAGATTCGGCCATGAGCATATTAGATGAGTTCAAGGCGTTCATCGCCAAAGGCAACGTCATGGACCTGGCCGTTGGCGTGATCATCGGCGCCGCGTTCAAGAGCGTTGTCGATGCCTTGGTCAAGGATGTCATCACTCCCGTGATCACTCCGTTCATGCCGGCTGGGAAATTCCAGTCGCTGGCGATTGGGCCGATCATGATCGGAGACTTCGCCAATACGGTCATCAGCTTTCTGATCCTGGCGACGGTTGTCTTCTTCCTCATCGTCAAGCCGATGAATGCGCTCATGGCCAAGATCAACAAGCCGGTGCCGCCGCCCGATGCGCCGCCGCCCGCGGAGGACATTGTGCTCCTGCGCGAGATCCGCGACGCGCTGGCAAAAAAGACTTCGGCGCCCTGATCCGCGCTTGATCCAGGCGCAAGGCGCTTTGAATGGCGCCGCTTTGCTTTCGATCATTGTTTTGCCTTCTCGCGCCTTCGCGCGAGTCTTGCCACATGGACCGGCGCCGCGGGGTTTCGTTTCCATAGACGGCTCGAATTTGCTCTGGACTCGATTTGATGGGATAACCAGACTCGCAAACTTTGGCCCAATTCTGAAATGTTTCTGAAAGCAACCCCCAAAAACTTGCTGCTGCTTGCAGCCCTGGCCCTGGCTCCCGCCTTCAGCCGCGCCGATACGATTCAACTCAAAACCGGCGAGAAAATCACCGGCGCCATCAAGTCGGAAACCGATACGGAAGTCACCATCGACGTCCCGGTTTCCGCGAGCATTACCGATGAACGGATTATCCAGAAGTCGGATATAGCTCACATCGCCAAGGAGCAGCCGGACCAGATCGCTTATCAACAGGTCAGCCAGTTGCAGCCGAACGCCGATTACTCCTATAGCTCCCAGGCTTACGGCGAGATTCTCAATTCGCTTCAGAGCTTCGTCACCAAGTACCCCGGCAGCACTTATGTGCCGGATATCCAGAAGCTCATCGCCACCTTCCAGGAGGAGAAGCGCAAGGTGGACGCCGGCCAGGTCAAGTTCAACGGCCAATGGCTGACCGCAGCCCAGGCGCGGCAGCCTCAAGTGAAGGCCCAACTCGCCGCGCTGGGCGAGTACGAGGCGATGAGGCAGCAGGCCTCCGCGGGCGATCTCGTCGGCGCGATGCAGCGCTTCGACTTCATCGAGAAGCAATATCCCGGGACGCGCAGTTACGTGCAAGCGGCGCAACTGGCGCGGGAGGTGATTCCACGCCTCCAGGCGGATCTGGCCGTGCGCATGGAGAACGTCAAGTCCGACGAGGAGCAACTCAAGAAGACCATCGACTTTACCGCCGAGCCGGAGAAGACCGCGATCATCAACGAGGCCAAGGCCGGAAAGGATCGCGCCGATGCCGCGGTCGCCGATGCGCAAAAGGCCGGCCAGAAATGGGTGCCGCTCATCCCGCGCAGCCAGACCAGCATCGCCGCGCTGCAATCCACCGCCACCGCCGAGGCCTCCCGCATCAATTCTCTCCCAATCGCCGCCATGACCCAATCCCTGGCCAGGAGTAACGCGGCGGAGCAGGACCTGGCCACGGGCGATCACAAGGATGTGGACGATCTCCTGAAAGAAGCCTCCGCGCTCTGGCCGCAAAACCTGGCGCTCAAGCCTCTGGAAGCGCAATCCAAACTGGAGGCCGCCACGCCGACCCCCACCCCCACTCCCAAGCCGACTCCCACCCCGCGCCGGCTGCCCGCGGCCACGCCGCGCCCGGCTGTCACGGACGCAACTCCCGCGCCGGAGCAGGTGGAGGCATCGCGCCCCTTTTTCATGACCGTGCCAGGCGCTATCGCCATTGCCGCGGGCGTGCTCGTCCTGGGCGGCATCGCCGCCAGCGTGAGCCAGAAACGCGCCCGCAAACAAGCCACCACAGAATGAGCTGCCGCAGCGCCACCATCGACCGCAAAACCGGCGAGACGGATATTTCCGTCTCCCTCCTCATCGACGGCTCGGGCCAGGGCAAGATCGAGACGGGCATCCCGTTCTTTGATCACATGCTCATCCTCTTCGCCCGCCACTCGCTGACGGACCTGGCGGTGCGCGCAAAGGGGGACATCGAGGTGGATCTGCATCACACTGTGGAGGATGCCGGTATCGCCCTCGGCCAGGCTTTTACAAAAGCGCTGGGCGACAAGCGCGGCATCCGCCGCTACGGCTGGGCCTACCTGCCCATGGATGAGACGCTTACCCGCGTGGCGCTGGATTTCAGCGGGCGGCCTTACCTGGAATATCGCGCGCCGAAGAACGTGGAACCCATCGGAGCGTTTTCCTTTCAGCTCGTGGAGGAATTCCTGCGCGCTTTTGCCGTCCATGCCGGCATCAACCTGCATGTGGAAATCCTTTACGGACGCGACGCGCACCACATGGCGGAATCGGTCTTCAAGGGCCTCGCCAAGGCCGTGGACCAGGCATGCCAGATCGATCCGCGGGTGACCGGGATTCCCAGCACGAAAGGGATTCTCTAAGCTCGGGCCATGATCGCGTTGATCGATT
>DATAXI010000193.1:0-3857 GCA_036266845.1 Chthoniobacteraceae bacterium
ATGCTGGAAGCGTCCGGGATGCAGCAGATCGAGAATATCCCGCTCGTCGATTTTATCGCGCCGGACCACCGGGAGGCATTTGGCCTCTGCATGGAGGCGCTCTGGCGGGGAGAGCAGGGCTATGCGGAATTTGAGTGCATAGGGCGCAACGGGCGCCGGCGCTGGGTGGAGATGCACGGGGCTCCGCTGCAGGAGCCGGGCGGGAGGGCGATCGCCTTCCTCGGCGTTCTGCGGGACAACACGGCCCGGCGGGACCTGGATAAGCAATTCATCCAGGCGCAGAAGATGGAAGTCGTGGGCCACCTGGCCGGAGGCGTGGCTCATGATTTTAATAACATGCTCGGCATCGTCATGGGCTACACGGAGATGATGATGGACGGGATGACACCGGGCTCTCCCGAGCACCGGCACGCGCAGACCGTCTTCCACACCGCCGAGCGCGCGGCGGCCTTGACGCGGCAACTGCTGATCTTCAGCCGCAAGCAGACGCCGCGGCCGCAGCCGGTGCACCTGAGCGAGCTCATTATGAGCATCGACCCGATGCTGCGCCGTCTTATTGGCGAGAACGTCCGCCTGCAGACCGTGCCGGAGCCCGATCTCGATCTTGTGGAGGCGGACCCGTGCCAGATCGAGCAAGTCGTCATGAATCTGGTCATCAACGCCCGCGATGCCATGCCGGGCGGGGGAGCCATCGCAATCGCCACCGGCGTCACCACGCTGGCGCAAGGAGCCCTGCCCGGGCTGCCCGCGGGGCGATACGTGACTCTGGCCGTAAAGGACACCGGCGCCGGTATGCCGGAAGAACTTCTGGGGAAGATATTCGAGGCATTTTTTACGACCAAGCCGGAGGGCCAGGGCACGGGCCTGGGCCTGGCCACCTGCCAGAGCATCATGCGCCAATGGCACGGCCACCTGGCGGTGGAAAGCAGGCTCGGCGCGGGTTCCACCTTTACCGCCTACTTCCCGGCATCGGCCGCTCCGCCGCGGCAGCATGAGGCCGGCAGCGGCGAGGCGAGCCCTGTGCCGCGCGGACACGAGACGATCCTGGTGGTGGAGGATGAGCCGGGGCTGCTGGAATTGGCGGCTTTTGTCCTCCAGCGGCATGGTTATACCGTCTTAAAAGCCGCCAATGGGCGCGTGGCGCTCGGCATTGTGAATGAGCGGACGGAGGACGAGATCAGCCTGGTGGTGACCGACATGGTAATGCCGGAGATGGGAGGGAAGCTTATGGCGGAATGGCTGCGCGCAATCCGGCCCCGCCTCAAGGTGCTCTTCACCACCGGCTATACGGAAGCCACCCGCGATTGCGTTCCCACTCCCGGCATGTCCTTTCTGCCCAAGCCCTACACCCCCTCCGCGCTTCTGCGCAAGGTGCGCGAGGTGATTGATCGTCCGGCGGTAGAATCTTTGAGCGAGGGCCAATGACGATCCGGGCCAAACTGCTGATCGCACTGCTTGGGATGTCGCTGCTGGCGGCCATGGTGGGCGCAATTGCGGTGAACCGGCAGCGGCACGCCGCCGCGGTGGAGGCGCCACAAGCGGCGGAGGATGTGGCGCGGCTGGTGGGCTACGTCATGGCTGCCGATCACGCGCCGGATTATCCGCTGACCAACTCGGTGATCCAGCGTCTCCACGCGAGGGAAAATCGCGACATCGAGGTGGTGGATCTCGGCAGCCGCATCGTCGCGGATGTGATTCCCTCTGAAATCGGCTCTCCGGAGAGCGACCTGGGCGCCGCTCTCGCGGCCACGCTGCATGACGGAGCAACCCGTGTTTTTGATATTCCCAATCCCCGCCACGGTCCGCGCCAGATCGCCGCGGCGGTCAGAGCTTCCCACGCCGGTCCCATCATCGGCGCCGTGGTGGTGGAATACACTTCCGAGTATGAGGAACTGATGGCAATCGCCGCGGGAACGGTGCGGCAGGTGATCCTCGCCGCGCTGATCAGCGCGGGCGCCGGACTGCTGGCGGCGGTCTATATCGGCAAGTCCATCGTATCGCCGTTGCGGCAACTCACCAGGGCGGCCGCGGGCTTTGCGGCCGGGCAGACTGCGGTCCTCATGCCGTGCGACCGCAAGGATGAGATTGGCGAGCTGTGCGCAGCCTTCATGGTCATGATGGAAAAGCGCAAGCAGGCCAAGGCGGCGTTGATCCTGGTGCGGGATACGCTCGAGCAGCGCGTTCTGGACCGCACCCGGGAGCTGGCCCAGGCCAATGCCCAATTGCAAACCGAAGCCGCCGACCGTTGCAAGGCGGAGGCGCGATCCCGCCACCTGGCCGAGGCGCTGGTGGAGGAGCACCAGCGGCTTTCCGAGATCCTCGACAGCCTTCCACTGGTCATTTTCGAAAACAGCGAGGATGCGGCCGGCTCGCGCAATTTTGTCAGCAAGTATGTGGAAACCATGTTTGGCTACTCGCAGTCGGAATGGTTCTCCCGTCCGGATTTCTGGACGGATCGCATTCATCCCGATGATCGCGAGGCCGCGCTCGATAATGCGGAAAAGTTCCGCGCCGGCCTTTCACCGGATTCCAAATTCAAATTCCGCTGGACCACACGGGACAACCGGGTCATCTGGGCCGAGACGTACCGGACCCGGATGCTTGGCAGCGACGGCCAGCCAAAGGGAATTCGCGGCTTCACGCTGGATATCACCGATCGTGTCCGCGCCGAGGAGGAGTTGAAATCGCTCCATGCGAAATTGATGGAAGCCTCGCGCGAGGCCGGGCAGGCGGAAGTGGCGACCAACGTGCTGCACAGCGTCGGCAATGTCCTGAACAGCGTGAATATTTCCAGCACGCTTGCCATCGAGCAGGTGCGGAAATCGAGCGCCGCGCATCTCTGGCCGGTGGTGCTGCTCCTGAAGGAACATGCCGAAGACCTGGGCGAATATCTTTCCGCCGATCCCATCGGGCAAAAGCTGCCCGATTTTCTGGACCAGCTTGCGACGCAGTTGGACGAGGAGCAGCGTTCCGTGCTGGAAGAGATGGACCAGCTCGCGCGGAACATCGAGCACATCAAGGACATCGTGGCCGTACAACAGAGTTTTACCAATGCCGCCGGGGTCTGCCAGCAGGTGGGCGTGGAGGAGCTGGTGGAAGACAGCGTCCGGATGAATTCCATCGGACTGGCCAGGCACGGGGTGAACCTGATTCGCGAATACCACGCCCATCCCGTGGTGACGATCGACAAGCACAAGGTCATCCAGATTCTCATCAACCTGGTGAGCAACGCGAAATATGCGTGCGACGCATCCGGGTGTGAACAAAAGCAGATCACCATCCGCGTCTCCGAAAATGGCGGCATGGCGTGCATCCAGGTCATGGATAACGGAATCGGCATTCCGCCGGAGAATCTTACCCGGATTTTCTCCCACGGCTTTACCACCCGCAAGGACGGCCACGGCTACGGCCTGCACAGCGGCGCGCTCGCCGCGCGGGAGATCGGCGGTACGCTCGCCGTCCATAGCGACGGCCCCGCGCGCGGCGCCACCTTCACTCTGGAATTACCCATTGAACCTCCGAAAGTCGTATGAACAAGAACCGCCGCATTCTGATTATCGACGACAACCAGGCGATCCATCAGGACATTCGAAAAATCCTCAATCCCATCGCGCCCGGCAAAGCGGCGCTGGCCAGCGCGGCCGCGCAGCTCTTTGGCGGGCGGCAAACCGGATATACGCCGGGCAACTTCGAGGTGGATTCCGCCTTTCAAGGGCAGGAGGGGCTGGCAATGGTCCGGGAGGCGTGCGCGGCGGGGCGTCCGTATGCCATGGCGTTTGTGGACCTGCGGATGCCGCCGGGCTGGGACGGCGTGGAAACCATTCACCGCATCTGGGCGGAGTACCCGGACCTGGAGG
>DATAXI010000197.1:0-7361 GCA_036266845.1 Chthoniobacteraceae bacterium
ACCCGGGACGTGCTGGCCTACGGCGCCTTGCGAGCCTTCTCCGAGGCCGGCCTGCAGGTGGGACGAGACCTCGGCGTCGTGGGACATGACGACTTCTGGCCCTCTGCTGTAGTCTGGCCGCCTCTCACCACGATTCGCCAGCCCGTGCAGCGAATCGGCAGCATCGCGGCCGATATCTTGATCGATAATATCGAAGGTACGGCCACGCCGGCTGGGAAAGTATTGTTTCAGCCGGATCTCGAAGTTAGAGAATCGACGGCAGCTTTAGTGTTCCCGCGCGAGAAATAAATCCGCCGGATGGCATCGCGTCCCGGGCTCCGCCTTACCCATGGAATCCACTAACACGGGCCTGCCGGAGACCAGCGAAGCGGCCCCCCCTGTAACCGGGACTTACCGGACCGGCACCCTCGTTTATACCAGGGCCGGATTATTCGCCCTATTCTTTTGGCTGCTCGCCGGCGACTTTGTCTTCACGCTCATGGAGCTGCTCCAGCCGACGCTGCTGCCGCTGCTTCTTCGCAAGCATGGCGCGACAAACGAGGAGATCGCCATCATCGTCACCACCATCGCGAGCGTATTGAACAGTGTTATCAATCCGATCATCAGCTACCGCTCGGACCGCACCCGGAGCAGATTCGGACGCCGCATCCCTTACCTCGCCTGGGCCACACCGTTTGCCGCGGTTTTCCTCGCCCTTATCCCCTTCGCGCCGGAAATCGCAGGCATTCTCTCCCGCAGTCCGGTACTGGCCCGCGCCATCGCGCATCTGCCCATCAGTCCCGTCTTATTGGCCTGTGGTTTGATAGTGGTGCTTTTTCAAACATTCAACATGGTGATCAGTTCGATCTACTTTTATCTCTTTCGCGACGTGGTGCCGCTGGAGCATATCGGCAGGGCGTGGGCGTTATTCCGTGTCTTCGGTTACCTTGCCACGTTCTGTTTCAATTACTGGATCTTTGCCCAGGCTGAACGCCATCTAAAGGAGATATTCATCGCGGTATCGCTCCTTTACGCGGTGGGATTTCTCCTGATGTGCCGGAATGTCCGGGAAGGCCAATACCCGCCGGTTGAAGACGCCGACCCTCATGCGCACGGCCTGGCGACGGCCATCCGCAACTTCCTGAGCGAATCGTTCGCTCCGATCTATTGCTGGACTTATGCCACCCGGTTATTCATGAGCATGTATCTGATTGTCGCCACCTTTAGCGTCTTCTTTGCGCGCGACCAACTCCACCTGGATTTGCGGACCATTGGCAATGTTACAGCCTGGCCCGCGCTCTTTTGCCTCCCGCTGGCCTATCCTTTCGGCATGCTACTCGACCGTTGGGGGGCGATCCGGTCGGTAAGCTTGACGGTGATCGCGATGACCCTCGCAAACCTCCTCGCCTTCTTTTTCGTTTCAAACAAAGAGGGGCTGCTCGCCTTCGGCATCGTCATCGGAGCCGCATGGTATCTATACATGATTGGGCAGAGCGTCCTGCTTCAAACGATTTTTCATCAGAGCCGGTTGGGGCAGCTCAGCTCTGCCAATAGCATCCTCATCGCCCTTGCCGGAGTCGTCATCGCCCCCGCCTGCGGCAAATTCTTCGATTGGATTCACGATTACCGCTACATCTATATCTGGACTGCCTTCTTCGGCGTGCTCGCGGCATTTTCACTCTCAAAGGTGCGCCAGCACTGGCATCGCTGCGGAGGTCCCGACGACTACCGTGCGCCGCTGTACAATCGCCAATTTTCGTCGGAAACCTCCGGCGGAGGGGAAGCTTGAAATCGCGTAACCCGCCAGGTCCCCTCGCCTTCATCATCATGTGTGACGGACAGAATTGGTTCGCTTCCACGCATCATGTCAATGGTGGTGGCTGCGGCCGTATTGCGAGCCTCCAAGAATAGCCAATCGCTCGAAGGCTCGGGTCATTTCCTGGGCGCATTCATGGCGTGCTCCAGCGAAAGAAAAAGAGCGGCGACGAAACCTGGCTGCGCAAGAGCGTGCCGGGCCGCGTGCCGCAACGGCCCCGGCTCCCCAGCCTCCCGGCATGAAGCCAGAAGCCGATCAAGGGTGGCTGGGCTCGCCGTGAGTACCCTTCCTGGCTATCGCCTACGGCAGCGCTCCCTGACGCTTCTGATAATGCGGCAGCCATATCCCCAAAGCCGCCCCATATCCCCAAAACCGCCTTAAACCTGCGCCCGCACGGGTGATTGTGCTCGTCGGGATAGTTTTTGGACTGCTATTCGTCAAGTCTCCTGCTAATGTGAAATAGATGAACCCAGAAGAATTGCCAAAGGAACTGGCCGGATATACGGAAGATGATGTAGCCCGCAATTCTTTCGATATGAAGGGAATTTGGACTTGGCCCTGCCTGCTCGTATTCTTTGTCTCATTGGTTTCTCCAGAGAATCCTTGGCTCAGCGAACATCTATGGCACGTTCTGGCATTAATATCCGGCCTTTTGCTGTTCGCATCGTTCTTCATTGCTGCAACACTGACTCCCAGAAATCGCTTTACCGGGAAACCGATGCGAAGTTTTCTTGAGCAAAATAGGAACGGAGCAATTAAATACTACGTCTGCGATACCAGCAAAACATACTTCAAAAGGACAATTATGGGGATCCAATACGGAAAAGGACGTGCCCCGCAGTAGTCAGCATTCTCACGGCATCCACACCCACCCTCCAAGCCACCCCGCATTCGCTCATAAAGCCATCTGAAGGATGTTTTGATGGATCGGAGGGGTGTGAAGAATAAGCTTTTCTCCAACGCTCCACACCATAAAATGCCTCATGCGCCAAAGGATACTCAGCAAGATCATCTCAACGGCAATTTTAGCGAGTCTCTTGGGCTTGGGATTTCAAAGGGTGGCTGACCGGATCGTGAAAATGGGACGTGACGGCTACCTTGCCGCATGCACCACTCGGTGGACTTTTTTCGAAACCCATCCACATACAATCTGGTTTCGCCTCGCCCAGATGATGATTTTGCTTGGGTTCATTATTGGCCTGTACGAATTTCTGGCGTCAGTGCTTTTCAGGTTCCTGACCCTCAATCGCTCGCAAAATACATAGCCTGTTCCACGGCAAAGCGCACCTGTGCCAACAGAAATATTCATTGTGACCAGTCCTTCTGATTGCCAGCATACCGGGAAGCATCATGGTCGAAACCGCCTATCCTGATTCCCAGCCTGTAGTAAAATGCCCCTCGTGTGGGACCAGATGGAAGTTGACACCTGAGGAGGCTGCTCAAATAGCTTTTACCTGCGACGAATGCAGCACTACATTCCGGTTGAGGGATATTCGTGAACATTGGGCCATAAAATTCGTCTGTTTTATTGCAGCCTTTGCAGCGGCCATTTATCTCAGCGGCCTAATTGGAATGGCGATTATTTTTCCGGGATCACTCTCACCGTATGATACAGGTCCATTATATATAGGTATCCTCCATTACGTCGTGATGGTGCCAGTAATTATTGGCGCATATCTGGTTAGTGAAAGGACATGTTCCAAGTACGTAGCGGGGAGCAATTCAGTAATTGTGGGCGTGCTCGCTCTCATCTCCAGTTTGCTCATTGCCGTCGGCGTGGACGTAGTTCTCAAGATTTTGGCCCATAGATGAATTCATGCGTTCCGTGCGAAAACCACATCTGGACACGAGACACGGGAAATATTTCCTGCGGGTGGCGCTGGCGGCGTCTATAGGATGCTCCAGGCAAAAATCCGCGCTGGCCGCAGGCGGGTCGATCCAGGGATGGCCGCTTACAACCGGTGCAGGACCGTGTTGCGGAGAAAGGTTTTGTCGTCGCGCTCCGGGTAATCGAGCGTGTAATGCAGCCCGCGGCTTTCCTTGCGGGCCAGGGCGCAATCGACAATGAGGGCCGCGACGGTTGCGAGGTTCCGCAGTTCCAGGAGGTCGGTGCTGATTTTGTAGTGCCAGTAAAACTCCTGGATTTCGCGCTGCAGATTTCCCAGCCGGGTGCTGGCGCGCTGGAGGCGCTTATCCGTGCGGACAATGCCGACGTAATCCCACATCAGCCGGCGGATTTCCTCCCAGTTATGCGAGATGACGACAAACTCGTCCACGTCCAGCGCATTGCCGCTGCGCCACTCGGGGATTGAGATATCCATGCCTGCTTTGCCGACAGGGATGCGCCGGACCACATCCACGGCGGCCCGGTGGCCGAGGACCGCCGCTTCCAGCAGGGAGTTGCTCGCAAGCCGGTTGGCCCCATGCAGGCCGGTGCACGCCACCTCGCCGATCGCGTAGAGCCCGCGCAGGCTGGTGCGCCCGTCCACATCGGTCAATGCGCCGCCGCATTGGTAATGGGCGGCGGGCACCACGGGGATGGGCTCCCTGGTGATGTCGATCCCCAGATCGAGGCAAGTCTGGTAAATATTCGGGAACCGGTCGCGGATGAAATCGGCGGGCTTATGGGTGATATCCAGGAGGACGTAACGCTCGCCGGAGCGCTTCATTTCCGCATCGATGGCGCGCGCAACGATGTCTCGCGGCGCGAGCTCCTTGAGAGGGTGATAGCGCTCCATGAAGCGCTTCCCGTGCGTATCGATGAGGATGCCCCCTTCCCCGCGCACGGCCTCGGAGATCAGGAAAGAGCGCTCCTCGGGGTGGTACAGGCAGGTGGGGTGAAATTGGACAAACTCCATGTTCGCGATATTCGCGCCGGCCCGCCACGCCATCGCGACGCCATCGCCCGTGGCGACGCCGGGATTGGTGGTATAGAGATAGACCTTTCCGCATCCGCCCGTGGCGAGCACCACGCGGTCTGAGCGGATGGCCTCCACCTCCCCGCTGGGCTCGTGCAGCACATAGACGCCGAGGCAGCGATCCTCCGTGGCGTAGCCGAGCTTTCCCGCGGTGATGAGGTCCACGGCCATGTGGTTTTCCATCATCGTGATGTTGGGGTTTCTCTCGATATCCGCGAGCAGGGCGCGCTCGATTTCCCGGCCTGTGATGTCTCGCGCGTGGAGCACGCGGCGCTTCGAGTGGCCCCCTTCCCGGCCCAGGTCCAGCTCCCGCTCGCCATCCTCGGCCTCGCGCTCGTCGAATTGCACGCCCAGCTCGATCAACTCCTCGATGCGCGACGGCCCCTCGGTGACGATGGCGCGGACCATCTCCTCATCGCACAGTCCGGCGCCGGCGGTGAGCGTATCCTTTACGTGCAGTTCAAAGGAATCCTCGCTGCTGGTGACGCAGGCGATGCCCCCTTGCGCCCACGCCGTATTGGAATCGGCGCGGCCCCGCTTGGTGATGATTGCGACCGTTCCGTGCCTGGCGACCGCGCGGGCAAAACTGAGGCCCGCAAGGCCGCTGCCGATGACTACGAAATCGAACTCGATCATGATGCAATTTTCCGGCGGATGTTATCGATGAGCCGCGTTTTCCCAAAAAAGACCGCGCAGGCGATCACCAGCTCCCGGGAGGCCGCGGAAGGTTTCTCGAGGGTTTCGGCATCGAGCACTTCGATGTAATCGATCCGCGCGAGCGGAGCCTTGCTGATGGCCCGGCGAACCATCCGGGCCAGATCGGCCGCGCGGCGTGCCGGGCCGTCCCGCGCCAGGAGCAGCGCTTTCCGCAATACCGCCGCCTGGGCGCGCTGCCCGGCATCGAGATAGGCGTTCCGGGAGCTCATCGCGAGGCCATCGGGCTCCCGCACCGTTGGGGCGGCAACGATTTTTACCGGGAGATTCAGGTCGCGAGCCATCCTGCGGATCACCGCGGCCTGCTGGTAATCCTTCTCCCCAAAGACCGCGATATCCGGGGCGATGATGTTAAAAAGCTTCAGCACCACCGTACAGACGCCGCGAAAATGGCCCGGACGCGATTTGCCGCAAAGTCCGGGCGAAAGCCGCTCCTCATCCACATAGGTGGAGTATCCCTCCGGGTACATGTCTCCGGGCGAGGGATTAAATATAAAGTCCACGCCGGCCTCGCGGCAGAGCCGCGCGTCCCTGTGGAAAGGACGCGGATAACGGGAGAAATCCTCCGTGGGGCCAAACTGGGTTGGATTGACAAAAATGCTGACTGCAACCGAGCCGCTTTTGCCGGCCAACTGCCGCGCCCTGCGCACCAGCGAGAGATGCCCGGCGTGCAATGCCCCCATGGTGGGCACCAGCACCAGAGGGCGCGCGATGCCGCGGGATTGGCGGGCGGCGCTGGCGACAGTGCGGACGATTCTCACAGTCGCCGTAACATAAATGAAACCTCCGCCTTTGTGGCAATGCCAATTCTCCGTGACAAGGGAATCGCAAACTGCTACCTAGCGCACGCGAATCGCCACCCCCAAGGGGAGGCTGCATCCACAACTGGCGAGAAACCGATGAAGGCTTACCCAACCCCGCTATTTATCCTCCTCCTGCTCCTGACAGTGCTGCCCGGAGGGCTTCTGCAGGCGCAAAACGCCAGCAGCAGCGGCACTTTCACCGTGCCCACCAGCATCCCTTTCCAGGCCTACCTGGTGGATGACTACGGCACCCCGGTCACCACTTCCTCCGCGGCGCCGCTGGCGATGCGCTTCGGCATTTACATTAATAATACGCGCATCTGGTATGCGGCGTATTCGGCGGTCAATGTGGTGGGCGGCTCGTTTATGGTGGACCTGGGCGGGGATTACAACGTGGCCACCGGGCTGGACCCCACCACCGGGACCGCGCTCAGCGGGACGCTGCCTCTGCCGATCACCCCGGGATTGATCAGCACGTTTTCCACCAGCTCCACCGCCTCGGTGCAGATCGAGATTTCCAACGGCGATGGCGGCTATACGGCGCTCTCGCCCAATGTCCCCATTAATTCCTCCATGTTCGCCCTCCGCGCCGATAACGTGGGGGGCTACGAGGCGTCGCAACTGACCAAGACCGACAGCAACGGAAATATCGTCGATACCAACGGCGATCCCGTTATCTCCAGCTCCGGCGTCTGGCTGGGCACCGGCGGCGGACCTCCCGGGCCGACGGGTTCGGAAGGCGAAGCGGGGCCGCAGGGGGATCAGGGACCGCAGGGGCAGGGTTTCACCTTTCAGGGGCCGTGGATCCCCGGCACGGATTATTCTCCCTATGATGTCGTGACCTGGCAGGGCTCGACATGGGTCGAGGTCTATTATCCGGACAGCGATTATACGCCTCCCGATGAGGACACCGTCGATTGGAACCTATTTGCGGGCGGATTGGATTACCTCGGCCAGTTCGATCCCAACAGCGAAGCCGGCTACTATCCCAACGACATCGTAACCTACGACGGCCAGGAATGGCTGTGCATCAATTCGCCGGAGTGTTATCCGTATTACGCGCCAAATTCCGACACCACGGATTGGCAGGTCTTCGCGGGCGGCTTCAGCTATTACCAGAGCTACGCATAC
>DATAXI010000219.1:0-5025 GCA_036266845.1 Chthoniobacteraceae bacterium
CCGCGCGGGCGCAACCACACATCGGTTACCTCATCGCCTCCGGAGTCGTCGCGCTGCTGATCGCCTGCCTGAGCGTCGAGCCGGTCATGAATCTCTTCTCTCCCAACCAGCAGATGAACAACTCGTTCGACCCATTCGACCTGGTGAATACGTACGGCGCATTCGGCTCCGTGGGCAAGGTGCGGAATGAAATCATCTTTGAGGGCACCACCGACGACCTGATTACCGCCCATACCGTCTGGAAGGAGTACGAGTTCCCCTACAAGCCGGGCAATCCGATGCGCCGGCCGCCGATCATCACCCCTTATTACGGCCGGCTGGATTGGCAAATCTGGTTCGCCGCAATGGCAACGCCGGATCAATACCCGTGGACGCTCCACTTCGTCTGGAAGCTTCTCCACAACGACGCCGGCACTCTCTCGCTTCTGGCGAATAATCCCTTTCCAGGTAAGCCGCCCCATTACATCCGCGCCCGCCTTTACCGGTACGAGTTCGCCCCGCCGGGCGAGAAGGCCTGGTGGCGCCGCCAGGTCATTGGCGAGTGGATGCCCGCCCTTGGCGTCGATGATCTCAAGGACATGGTCCACTCCGAGCCCTGGCTCGAGGAGTGATTTATCTAACGGGCCGCGGATGCCCGGGATTTGGAACCCGCGCCCCCCCGGTCCGGCGGTGTTTTGGGGAAGGGCTGCAGGCGCGGCCAATCTTTGCCTGAGGCTCCGGCTTGCAACCCGCTCCGAACTCGCTACCGTCCTAGGCGCATACCTTATGGTAAACGAGACGGTTCCTTCCACGTCACCCGCCCCTGTATCCTCCAGTGACGTCGCCGCCATCGATCAATTGGGCGCCGTCTCCAGGCGCATGAGGGAGCAACTGGCCCGCGTCATCATTGGCCAGGAGCAGGTGGTCGAGCGATTGCTCATTTCGATCTTTGGCCGGGGCCATGCGCTTCTGGTGGGAGTACCGGGTCTGGCCAAGACGCTGCTGGTGCGCTCCCTTGCGGATGCGATGTCGCTCGAGTTCAGCCGCATCCAGTTTACCCCGGACCTCATGCCCTCCGACATCACCGGCACGGAAATCCTCCAGGAAACCGACCAGCCGGGCCGCCGCCGGTTCGAGTACGTGAAGGGACCCATTTTTGCCAACGTGGTGCTGGCGGACGAAATCAACCGCGCCCCTCCCAAAACGCAATCCGCGCTGCTTGAGGCCATGCAGGAGCATCGCGTCACCGCCGGCG
The DNA here is from genome assembly GCA_036266845.1 of Chthoniobacteraceae bacterium. Classification (GTDB taxonomy): domain Bacteria; phylum Verrucomicrobiota; class Verrucomicrobiia; order Chthoniobacterales; family Chthoniobacteraceae; genus DATAXI01. The sequence continues at coordinate 1,235 of DATAXI010000219.1, forward strand.
GCCACCTTTACCATTTGCCGTCGCCCTTCTTCGTGCTGGCTACTCAAAACCCGGTCGAGCAGGAGGGGACCTACCCGCTCCCGGAGGCGCAGTTGGACCGGTTCATGTTCCTCATCCATGTCGATTACCCCTCGGCTGCGGAAGAGGGCCGCATCGCGCGCGAAACCACCGGCGGCATGCACGCGGCCATCGATAAGACCATCGACGGCGAGCAGCTTATCCATTTTCAGGAAGTGGTCCGGCGCGTTCCGGTGCCGGATCACATTTACGATTTCGTTGTCGATCTGGTGCGGCGTTCCCGTCCCGGCAGCGAAAATGCGCCGGAGTGGATTCGCAATCTCGTGACGTGGGGCGCCGGCCCGCGCGCGGTGCAATACCTCATCCTGGGGGCAAAGGCCCGGGCCGCCTTGCAGGGCAGCTATCTCGTGCGAATCGAGGATATCGAGGCGCTGGCCGAGCCGGTGCTCGTGCATCGCATTCTGACCAGCTTTCATGCCGAGTCGGAAGGCATCACCAGCCGGGAGATCATCAAGCGCCTGCTCGAGGAGTCGAGCGCCCGTGTGTGAAACGTACCGATCTTGTCGATCCGAAAGCCGTGGCGCGGCTCATGCGCGCCCAGGTCCATGCCCGCCTCCCGATGTCCGGCAATATATCCGGCCAGCACAAGAGCCCGCACAAGGGCTCCAGCGTCGAGTTTGCGGAGTACCGGAAATATGTTCCCGGGGACGATGTGCGGCTGATGGACTGGAGGGTTTACGCGCGCACCGACCGTTTTTACCTCAAGGAATTCGAGGCCGATACAAATCTGCGGGCGTGGTTTGTGGTCGATTGCAGCGCCTCGATGGGCTTTGCGGGCCATGGGACAGGCAAGCTGGATTATGCCCGCCGCCTGGCCGCGACGCTGGCTTACATGCTGGTGCAGCAGGGCGATGCCGTGGGGTTGACCTGTTTCGCGGAGAAAACTTTCCTGGATATCCCCGCGCGGCGCAACCCGGCGCACTTATCCAACATCTTCGAGGGCCTCAGCGCATTGAAGCCAAAGGGCGAGACGGCGCTGGTACCGGCCCTGCACAGCCTGGCGGAGCGCATCCCGCAGCGCGGGCTGGTGCTCATTTTTTCCGATTTTTTTACGCCGGTTGCCGAGCTGCTGCCATGCTTCCAGCATCTCCGTTTTCGCAAGCATGACCTTGCCGTCTTTCACTTGCTGGATCGCGACGAGCTGAAGTTCGATTTTACCCATCCCACGCGGTTTGTGGACCTTGAGACGCAATCGACCCTGCTCGCGGAGCCGGAAATTATCCGCGAGCGCTATTTCGGCGAGCTGAACCGTTACCTCGAACAATTGAAAAACGGCTGCCGCGAATTCAAGACGGAATACCGGCGCGTGGTAACCGATGAAGACTATGAGCAGGTCGTCTCCCGATTCCTTGCGGATCGATCGCGCAAAAAATAGAACCTTATGACCGCGTTACCGTACAAAGGGGTGCTCCGGGTGCTGGGCGTGCTGATTCTCTGCGCGCTATGGAGCCGCGGGGATGTGCCGGCGGGCAAGCTCGAGCCGGCGCTCGGCTGGGATGTCAACAAGCAGGGCGGCTTCGCCGTTTCCATCGCCGCGGATCAGGCCGGGAACATCTGGGTGGGCACGGAAGGCAACGGGGTGTGGGAATACAACCCCGTCAAAAAATCCTGGACTCAATTCACCACCAAGGACGGGCTCGGCGACGATTGCGCCTATGCGGTGGCCGTGGACAGACTCAACCGCGTCTGGGTGGGCCATCTCAATCACGGCGTCAGCGTTTACAACGGGGATAAGTGGCGCAATTACGCGCTCATGGACGGCCCGATCGGCGACCGGGTTTTTGCAATTACCGTTTCTCCGCGCGACGGCGATGTGTGGATCGGCACGGATATGGGCGTGGCGCGATACTCCGAGAAGCGGCAGGACTGGGATTATTACACACGCGCCTCCGGGCTGCCGTCGGATCAAATTCAGGCCATCGCATTCGGCAGCGATGGCAAAGTGTACCTTGGCACGCAGTCCGATGGCATCGCGGTTGCGGGCCCCGGGGAGAATTATACCAGGTGGACCACCGTCACCGCGCCGGAGGGAACAGCGACGCCGCTGCCAGCCGTTGGCGAAGGGCTGGTCAGCAATTGCATCAACGCAATGATGGCGGTCCCGGCGGCGGATGGAAAATCGATCATCACCGCGCTCACCCCCAGTGGCGTCTCGGCCATGCCGGATGACGCGGGGCAATGGCTCTACGTCCGCGCGGAGGCTGGCAAGGGCGCGGCCGCGGTGCTGCCGGTGGCCGGCCTCATGAGACAGCCGGGGCAATTCAATCTCACGCTGCCCCCGGAGGATTGGATGACCGCCATCGGCGCCGAGGGCGACAATGTGTGGATCGGCTATCGCAAAGCAGGCGTGGAGATGCGCGCGTTCAGTTCCCCGGCGCAGCCGAAGGTCCGGGCGAACGTCGAGAAGGGCAGCGTGATCATCCGCGGGATACTGGCGTTGCCGGATGAACCTCCGTTTTTCGCCGCCTATGACGCGGACTCCGGCGGCTTGCTCACGCTCGATTCCGCTCCCGCGTTCAAGCCGGGCGCCAATGTTCCCGCCGCGCGCGGTCCCGCTCCGTTTCCGGCGGGGGCTCCCATTCCCACTGTCGCGGACGCCGCCCTCCTCTCCGCGCGGCTGGGCAAGCTGAGCGGCGAGATCGCCCCCGGCGAGGCATTCTACCTGGCCGACGACTGGCGCACGGAGGGCGACTGGATCGGGCGTTACGGCAGCGGCTTCACCAAGCTCTGCGGCATCGCACAGAACGGCGATCAGGATTACTCGCTCGAGCCCGGCTATGAGGTCAGCCTGGCCGTGGGACCGCATCACGAGGCAAGCGCCGCCGGCCCGGTCTGGTATCATAGCAATGAGTCGAGCGACGATTTGCGCAGCCCGTATGATCCGCTGCTCGGCCACCGGCGCGATGCGGAGGACAACGACGTCAGCTACGATACCAAGACCTATCCCGAGAGTTACGATGGACCCGATCTCTGGGTCAAAGCCACGGTGCCCGTGGGCGTCCATTGCCTCAGCCTTTATTTCCTCAATAACGACGCCCACTCGAAGAACGCCAACAAATACCGCGATTACGACATCCAGGTTTTTTCCGATCTGCACGATAACGGAAAGGTGCAGACCGATATTCCTCTCGCCCACACGCGCGTCACCGATTTCTGGGGCGGCGTTTACAAGCAGTTCCTCATCTGCGGACCTGCCCATTATGTGGTGCGCATTGGACGGGATAAGAGTTTCGTGACGAAGTTGCAGGGCGTGTTCCTCGATCCCGTGACGGTGCCGCCGCCGGATAATTCGCTGCTGCTCCCGGGCTTCGATACCGTCCAGTACCAGGCGCCGGACGAGCCGGATAACCTCCAGGCAACGCCCCTTACCGAGGCCGCCGTCAATCTCTGGAAGGAACTGGACGATGACCTGGGCCTGCGCGGCGCGGTGGATCTGCAAATGCCCTTCCGCATCTGGTGTTACCGCGCGGCGTTCGCCGGCCAGGCGCCGCCGGAGTTGCTCGAGCGCTGGCGCTGGCAAATCTCCATCTGGACTCCGGACGACCGGAAAAAATTCGATACGACCGTGAAGGCGGCCCATGACGCGGCGACCAAGTAGCGATGACTTTTCTCCAGCCATACCTCCTTTGGCTGCTTCCGTTCGCCGCGCTGCCCATCGTCATCCACCTGCTCAACCGGATGCGGTTTCGCACGGTGCATTGGGCGGCGACCAG
>DATAXI010000222.1:0-47819 GCA_036266845.1 Chthoniobacteraceae bacterium
TGGCGATGAGCGCGCCGCCCGGAATGATGCAAAGCAACATGCGCGGCGTGACGAGATCCAGCATATCGCTGAACGAATGCGAGAACGAGATTCGGCTGAACTCGATATGCGCATCATGGAGGGAGGCGCAATAGCCGCAGATGCCGAAGACCGCCGCCGCGGCGCCGAGGATCGCGATAGCCCAGCGGACCGCGCGCGGGACCTTGGGCGGCAGTCCCCAGAGGAGTGACATCCCGATGCCCGCCAGAGCAGGCCACTCATAGAGGGAGCAGAGTTTCAGCCAGTATTCCCACGGCTTGTCATGCCCGTTGCCGTTCCGGCCCGTCTTTGCCCATGCGGCAAAGGTCAGGTAAAGGCCGCGGAGCCCCTTGATATCCATGAAACCGCCGGAATAGAAAAAGATCACGCAACCCGCGAACATCAGCGCTCCCAGCGCCATGTCCCGGCCTGTCCACTGCTGCTTTGCCATCACTTCGCGCTCCTCCGTCGGCGTCAGGAAGCCAAGGATCCAGAGGCAGCCCAGCGCCGCCAGCGCGCAGGCGAAATGGAGGATGTAAGTCTCCTTGGTGAGCACCGCGCCCGTCACGCCGATCCAGATGGCCCAGAGGTATTTCTTCTCCCCAAATTTCCACAGCCCCGCCATGCCCCAGGCAATCGCCATCAGCGAGAGCACCAGCCAATACTCATGGATCGCATAGCGCCCGTAGAAGACGCAACCGGGAGACACCGCCATCGCGGCCGCCGCCCAGAGCGCGGCCTTGCGTCCCATAAAGCGGTCAAACTTCATCGTGAACCAGACAGCCCCCAGGCTGGCCAGCGCCAGCGGCAGGCGCAACGCCCAGATGTGCCGGCCAAAGAGACTCTGGAACAGGAACAGAATATAGAAATGGAGCGGCCCGTGGTAATTGGTCGGGTCGTAGTGGTAATACCCGGTGCGGGATAATTGATCCACGAACCAGCCGTTCACCCCTTCGTCAAAATGCGGCGGCTTCATGCCGAGCAGCGTCAGGCGCGCCACGGCCGCCACCAGCAGGATCAGGATTGCGGGCCACGCTTCTTTTATCTTGGCCTTGAAATCAACTTCGCGGTATGTCGCGGAATGCAGGGCAGTTCCGCTCCCCAGGTTTCCATTGTCATCCCCGCTTTCAACGAGGCAGCCCGCCTTCCCAACTCGCTTCGGCTGCTTGGCGGTTTTCTTGGAAGGGCGGCGCGAATTTTTGAGGTTTTGATTGTTGTGGAGCACAGCACCGATGGGACGTTGGAGTTAGCGAGGGAGGCGGCGTTGGAACAAGCCAATTTTCACGTGATCGATAACCGCGTCCAGCGCGGCAAAGGATACGCGGTGCGGTCCGGGATGAAAGTGGCGCGTGGAGAAATTCAGTTTTTCATGGATGCGGACCTGAGCGTGCCGCTGGAGGAGATCGAGCGATTTCTCGCGTTTTTCGAGGCAAATCCCGATGTGGATGTGCTGCTCGGCAGCCGGCAGCATCCGGAAAGCCGCATCGAGCGGCGCCAGGGGCTGCTGCGGCAGACGATGGGAAAAACGTTCAACCGCGTCCTGCGGTCGCTCGCGCTGATGCCGTTCCGGGATACGCAGTGCGGGTTCAAGGCATTCCGGGGCAAGGCGGCGCAGGAGATTTTCGGACTCCAGACCATAGATGGTTTTGCCTTTGATGTGGAGGTACTTCTGCTGGCGCAGACGCTCGGTTATCGCGTGCGCGAGCTGCCCGTGCGGTGGTTGAATTCGGAGGAATCGAAGGTACACATTGTCCGGGACAGCCTGCGAATGCTGCGGGACGCGATGACCGTGCGCCGCCGGGTGAGCCGCATCATGAAGTACCGGAGCCTGAAGCGGAGCGAAGCCGGCGGGTGAGCACCGGTTTTTGGAAAAACCGGGATTGGTCTCCGCTATTTTTTAGCGCCTTACGCGCAACTTGTCCTTGGCGCGCGTGTTCTATATTCAGTCACCAATGAAGCCAAAGGACGATAACGACAAACTCTGGGAACTGCTGGGGAAACCCCCGCGGCAGCCGGAAGTGTCGCCGTTCTTCTCCCGCAATATTCTCCGGGCCGTCCGGCAGGAGGAGCAGGAGAGGCCGGCCTTCCGGGGCAAGGTTTCTCGGCTGATGCGAACCCTGAACCGGTGGACCTGGCAGGCGGCAATTGCGTGCACCTGCGTGGCAGCCCTGCTCATCGGAGCCGGGCCCGGGCCGTTTTTGCGGCATCATCAGAGAGAATCGGTGCAGGCTACGACGGCGAGGCAGATCGCGGGCAATCCTGACTACGAGGTCATCAAACATCTGGACGAGCTGGTAGCGGATGAAGAGAGTTCGCTATGGCTCGACGATACTCCGGTCAATTGAACCCGCTGATTCGCGCCGCGGCGCTCGCCGCTTTCGCTTTCTCGCCGGCGATGCTGGCAAATCCTTCTCCCACGCCCACGGCTACGCCGGCCGTCACCCCGGCGCCAGCCAGGCCAACCCCGACGCCCGCGAAACCGGCGCAGGCCAGGCCAACGCCGGGCAAGCCCGCTCCGCAAGCCGCATCCAAGCCGAAACAGCAGCAGGACGAATGGAATGAGACGCGCCGGATGTTCGAGCAGCTCTCGCCCGATCAGCAGAAGCGATTCCTCGATAATCTGGATCAGTGGAAGACCATGTCGCCCGAGGAGCAGGAGCTTTTTCGCGATCAGGACCTGATCCGGCGGGAGAAAATCGCGCTGGAAATCCAGGATGCGATCAACAAATCCGGATTGAAGCTGGATGAGGACCAGCGGGAGGTTTACGCGTTGCGATACACGCAGGAGCGCAGAAAAATCGAGGAAGAGCTGCGCAAGGAGATGGATCAGAAACGCAACGGGATGGTCAGCGAGATGCTGTCGCGCCTGAAGATTGAATTTGCGGCCACGCCCACACCCAACGGCAAAAACAACCCCGGCCAGGCAAAGCCGAAGTAACGGCGGGCCTGTGGGGAAGGGGCGTTGAGCGCTATTCCGGCGCGGTTTCGGAGAAACTGGCGGTCAGTTCGGACGGGCGGACGGTGGCGGTGCCCAGCTTGCCCACCACGATGCCGCTGGCGTGGTTGGATACTTCCGCGGCCTCGCTGGCAGTGGCTCCGGCGCATAATGCCAGGGTAAAGAGAGCGACGGCGGTATCGCCGGCGCCGGAAACATCAAAGACTTCCTTCGCGCGCGTCGGCGTGTGGTAGGGCTTCTCGCCGGGCCGGAAGAGCATCATCCCCTGCTCGCCCAGGGTCAGGAGCAGTATCTCGCATGCCCATTTATCGAGCAGGATGCGGCCCACCTCCAGCACCGCCTCATCCTTTTCCACCGGGTCCACCGGCTCGCTCACCGGGCGGCCTGCGGCGGCAAAAGCCTCGGAGCGGTTCGGCTTCATGACGTTTGCGCCCTGCCAGCGCAGCGGGTTGCCGGGATTGGGATCGATGGCCAGCAGCTTGCCGGCGGCGCGGACCCGCTCTGTGATTGCATCCGCAAATTCCTGCCGGATCAACCCCTTGCCATAATCTTCCACGATCACCGCGTCCAAGGCTGGCAGCAGGCCTTCCAGCGCGGCGATGGCCCGGTCGTACTGGGCCTGCGTGGGCCGCAGCTTTTTCTCGCGATCCACGCGCACCACCTGCTGGTTGCGGGCGATGATGCGGGTCTTCACGATGGTGTGGTAGTCCGGGTCCTGCTGCACGCCGTCGATGTGGATGCCCTCGTCGGCCAGCAGCCGCTTCAGGGTATGGGCGTGCGCGTCCGTGCCGATCATTCCCAGCACCGCCGCGTGCGGCGTGAATTCCCGCAGATTCCGCGCGACATTGGCCGCGCCGCCGGGATGCCGGGTTTCCTCGATCACGTCCACCACCGGTACCGGCGCCTCCGGCGAGATGCGGCTCACGCGGCCCCGGACGAATTCATCCAGGATGAGGTCGCCAATCACCAGGACCCGGGCTTTCTCGAAGCCGGCGGATATCTTCTTGTAACGGTCGGGAGTCATAAAAGTTCGGTCACCGCGGCGAAGAGGAGGGGGATGTTGATCTCGTGATGCCCCACGATGTAGTAGCCTTTGCCCCCGAGGTGCGTGGGACGCCGCACCACATTCTCCGAGGAGCGGTATTGCCGGATCATATCAAACGTGGCGGCGGTGAAATGCTCGACCTTGTGCCCCAGGTTGCGCGCGATGGTGAGCGCCTTCAGGAAAACCTCCGGCATGATGACCGCGCTGCCGATATTCAGCACCACGCCTCCCTCGAGCGCCGCCACGACGCTCGCGAAACGCCGGAAATCGCGGTAAGACGCTTCGCCCAGCACCGCGCCGTCCGCGGAGGGATGCTGGTGGATGATGTCCGTGCCAATCGCGACATGCACCGTAACGGGGATTCCCAATTCCGCGCCCGTGGCCAGGATGCTGAGGCTCCGGTTTGGGAAATTGCCATCGTTGATCGCGCGCCCGAGCCCTTCGCCCGCGCCCAGCCCCGCCTTTACGGAAGCCGCCAGCGCGCCATTCATCAGGCGGGAGGTCTCATCGACCATGCCAAAGGTGCCGTCGTCCAGGCCGCGCTGGACATCCTCGCTGGTCTCCCCCTGGTAGGCCGTTTCAAAGTCATGGATCGCCCCCGCTCCATTGAACGCGACCGCTTGCACGATGCCCCGGCGCATGGCGTCCACCAGCACCGGGTTGAGCCCGCATTTAATCGGGTGCGCGCCCATCATCACCACCACGGGCCTGCCGTTGCGCGCCGCCCCGGCCATCGCGCCCGCTACTTCCAGCAAATCCGTCGCAGCAAGGAAACGGGGCAAGCCATCCATGAAATCCTTGAACGAGGCCCCCTTCGGGTGGACCCGGGCGAAATCGGAAACGGCGACCTTGTTGGCGCGCCCGGCGAGGGCGTAAGTGCGGATTTTGGAGAAATCGAGCGGCTCAAACTTCATCGGATTTTTTCAGCGTTTCCTTGACTCTTGAAACGGTAGGCCGATGGCCGCGCCGGCATGGAGAGAAGCGCGGTTGCCGGGATACCGCCAAAGAGTGGGCGGATTGCGAATGAAAGCTCGTTGTGTGTCAATGCCAAATCGTCTAGGATAGGGGGCCGATTTAGCCTTTGAATTTCCAAAAGATGCTTGCGTTGCCAAGAGCGCCTCTGGTTGAGTCGTTTGACGGATCCCGATTTGTGAGGCAATTCATTCCCACCAAAGGCGCGGCCAATCGGCCCTGACCATCATGAATTATCGTTTTTTCCCCGCTCCCATTGCAGGCTTGACCCTGATTTCCGCCCTCCTTGCGCCGGTCGCTCCCTACGCGGCCCGGGGCGAGGAGGTCAAACAGCACATCGACGTAGGCAAGCTGCCGCAGCAGGCCACGCTGGTGGATGATGTCATCGTCCCCGTGCCGAGCGAGGTCTTCGGCGTGCTGGATAAGCTGGGCTCGCCCAACTGGCACGACGTGCTCCGCTCCGCAAATTCCACCCCGCCCGGTCCCCGGGCCGAGACGGCGCTTCTGCTGGGCGATGTCATCGCCGAGGGCTTCATCGCCGTGGAGGCGCAGGAGCCGGAGCAGGTGAAGAAAATCGGTCGCACCGTGCTCGATCTCGCCTCGGCGCTCGGCGTCCGGAAGGCGGTCGCCTCCCGCAGCAGCGCGATCATCGAGTACGCGGACAAGAAAGATTGGCCGAATGTGCGCAAGGAGTTGGACGAGGCGCTGACCGACGTGCGCAACGCCATGGATGAATTGCACGACGAGGACCTGGCGCAGCTCGTCTCCCTGGGCGGCTGGCTGCGGGGCACCGAGGCGCTGGCCCAGGTGGTCAAGCGGAACTACAGCAAGGACAGCGCGGGGCTGCTGCATCAGCCGGCGTTGCTCGACTACTTTGACAAACGCATCTCCCACATGCCGCCCCGCCTCCGCAACGATGCGACGGTGGTCAATATCCAGAAGCGCCTGAAGGAAATCCGGCCGCTGATTGGCGAGGCGGATACGGACATTTCCCAGCAATCGGTGGATCAAATCCGGGAGATTGTGCATAATCTGGTGATCACCATAGCCCCAGCGAATTCCTGACCGTGAAAGCATTTCCCAAGTTTGCATTGGCGCTCTTCTGTATTGCCCTGCTGCTGCCCACACGCGGCTGGGCCACCATCGATGACGCGCTTTCCTTCGCGCTCGAGGCCGCCGATCCCTATGTGAAGGAAGGCTTCACCGTCCGCGAGGATTACTGGGGCGGCGATCTGCCGGTGAAACAGCAAAAGGCCATTGTCCATCAGCTCTTCAAGGGCAACGAATATTGGTTCTGGATGGGCACGGACGTGGAGAACGCCCGCATCTCCGTCCACATCTACGACTCCGACGGCAACCTGGCGGAAGTCGAGCATTGGCAGAAGCCGCACATGGCCGCCGCCCGAGTCGTACCGAAGACCACCGGCTCGTATTACCTCATCGTCGAGATCGAGAAATCCGACCGCGAGCGGACCCATTGGTCCCTGGCCTACGGGTTCAGGTAGAGGAAGGCTGGCCCCCGGCCGGGCAAAGGCCGGGCCAAACGAGCAAGGCGCGTTCCGTCCAAACTCCTGGCAGGGATGCTAAAAGCGGATGCGCACCCGCTCTTCCGCGAGCCGGCGCGCTTTTTCATTTTGGAAACCGAAGACGGGGCCGTGGGCGCCGGGGCGGATCTCGATAACGCCGCTCAGTTGCAGCGCCATTATGATGCGGTCCCGCATCCGGGCATCGGGAATATCCGCGGGTAATTCGGCAACGTGCACGGGCGAGTCGCGTTCATTCATCTTGTGGAGCAGGTCCCAGGCGTGCCGGAGCTCCTCATCGTTCAGGCGCGCGGCGGCGCCGCCGGTGCCAAAGACAGCCAGAGTCACCCGCGGGATTGCCAGCAGCACGTCCAGGATGTGTTCCGTCACCGGCTTGTGATCGCGCACGGCCTCGTTGGGCCGCAATTTGCGCGCGATCCACGCGAAGGCGCACAGCAGCGCCGCGGTGGCGATGAATCCGCGAATGAGCGGCCCGGCGACGGGATGGAAATTCTCCGCCTCGATCGCGGTGCCCACCAGCAGGAAGAGCCAGTACGCCACGCCATAGAGCCCGGCCCACAGCGCCACGGCACAGGCGCCCGCAACCAGCGTCAGCCCCCATACGCGCCGGTTGTGCTCGCGGAGGTGGGCCCGCAGCGCCGCCATGCCCGGATGTTCCATTCCGGAAAAGTTACTGCCGGTAGAGCACCAGTCCAGTCTTGGCGGGGACGGAAACCGTGCCATTGAACGTCTGGCCCATCGTCGCGCCGTTCGCGTCGCAGGCCATCTCCCAATCGCCGCCCGGCAGCGGAAAGGAGAGCGGCTGATCGTTGTCCGGGTTTGCGATCACCAGCGCCTGCGTCCATGTCTCGCCGGGGACGCCGGAACCGTCGATTTCATAGGCCAAGCCTTCGCCTGCGGGCAGGAAATGCTGGCGCGCGTGAATCTCTTCGCGCGTCCGCAGCCGGAAGAGGGGATGTTCCTTCCGCAGCCGGATCAAATCGCGCACGTAGGTGAACATATCGTAATTTTTGGCCTTGAGCGACCAGTCCACCTCGTTCACCGAGTCGGGCGAGATATAGGAGTTGTCGTCGCCTCCCTTCGTGCGGCCAAACTCCTCGCCGCCCTGCATGAATGGCACCCCTTGCGAAGTGAGCAGGATGAGGTAACCGAGCTTTGCCGTGCGCTTGATGAGCGCGCCGGTGGCCTCCGGCATGGAGAGTTTCAGCTTGTCCCAGAGCACGAGATTATCGTGGCAGGTCATATAATTGATCGATTGGCCCGGACCGGAAAGCCAGTCGCTCACCTCCATCGCGTGCTCCAGATCGTCGCGATGCGAACCATCCTGGATGAAGCCGGTATCGGGGCCGTCCGGGTGGCCATGGAGCGCGTTGCGGTAATCGTCGTTGAATGCGCCGGCGGGGACCTGCAACAGCGCGGTTTTGTCCGTCTTGTCCTGCAGCGGGGAATCGCCGCCCGTCCACGGTTCGCCGTACACGGCAATCGCGGGATTGATCGCGTGCAGTTCATTGACAATGTCCGTCATCGTATCGCGGTCGATCAGCGCCATCAGATCGAACCGGAATCCGTCCACGCCATATTCCCGGACCCAATATTTGAGGGAATCGAGGATGTACTTGCGCACCATGGGACCCTCGGAGCGGAACTCGTTGCCGCAGCCGGAGCCGTTGGCCAGCGAGCCATCGGGCAGGCGCCGGTAATAGTAATTCGGCGCCATGTCAAAGAAGGGCGCGGTATCGGAGGTGTGATTGTAAACGACATCCATGATGACGCCGATGCCGCGCGCGTGCAGGGCGGCGATCAGCGCCTTCAGCTCGCGGATGCGGCTGTCGTCCGCCGGGTTGCTGGCATACATCCCTTCGGGCGAGAAAAAGGCCGTGGTGACATAGCCCCAGTTGTAGGCGCGGGCGTATTCGTCATTCGCGAAATCCTGCACCGGCATGATCTGGACATCCGTCACACCCAGCTCCGCGAGGTGATCCACGGCGGTATGAATGCGCGCATCGCCCGGCAGGCGGGTGTTCCCCTGGGTCCAGCCGAGATAAAGGCCGGGCGCGTTCACCCCGGAATTTGGAGCGATGGTGAAGTCCCGCACGTGCATCTCGTAGATGATCATGTCTTCCGGCGCGTCGGGTTTTTGCAGCAGCGGCGGGGGCGCTGGCGTCGGCGGCGTGATGCGTGCGCGGCTGCTGCTGTTGACCGTATTGGTCGCGTAAGGGTCCAGCGTTTCCTTGCCGGGCAGCCCGGGACCCAGCGGCAGCAGCATGTAACATTTTCCCGCCAGATTGCCGGTGACGGCCGCCTCCCAGATGCCCTGGCCCGCGGAATGCATCGGAAGGGCCTGCCGCCCGGCATCGCCCGCCGGTTGATCGTAAAGCACCACGCTCGCCGAGTGCGCGGTGGGAGCGAAGACGCGGAAGACCGTTTGCATGGGGCTGTAGATCGCGCCCAGTTGCGCATCGGCATTGTAGTAAAGCTGGGTGTCGTCCAGGACGCCGCGCGGGATCAGCGGTTGCGGCGCGCCAAGGCCATCGATCGCGACCGTGTAGCTGTGCGCGGCAAAATCCAGCGCGGAGGAAGTGTCCACCTGCACGTGGATGGGGCTGGCCGCCTGCGCCTGCTCGATCATCACGGCATTGCCGTGCTCGTCCGCGATGTGGATTTTGTTCGCGCTGACTTTCGCGCTGTCCACCGGTTCGGAGAGGATCAATTGCAGCGCATTGGTTTTGTCCGCAAACGCCTGATCCAGGTGGGGGCGCAGATCGGGGCGATGGGAGTAAACCGCGGGGTTTCCGGAGAGAATCCAGACCTCATTGCCCAGCGACGGCGTCCAGATGCGATCCGTCCCGTCCTTGCGCGTCCAGTCCCTGCTCATCCGGGGCAGGAGCCCGATGCGGTCCGATTCGCCATAACGCTGGCGGTCCAGTTGGAAGACCGCGCCGTAATCGTCGATGCCGAGCGGCTCGAGTTCGTTTTTCGCGGGCGTGTGCTTCTGGTACGCGTCCCAGGTCCAGAGGCCGGCGGTTGAGTAATCGCCATCCATGCGGTGGTAATGGACAGTGATGCGGTCCCGCGGTTTTGCGGTGGGAATGCTGGTAAACTTTTGCGGTGGCTGCGCGGTCGTTTCGGGCACGGCCTCGGGAATGTAGGGAGTGGGCGAAGCGCCTGCCGGAGCAGGGGCGGGCGAGGCGTTCTGGCTTTGGTTTTCCACGTTGCAGCCGGCCAGGAAAGCGAGGCAAAAGATAAGGAGCGGAACCAGGAGGCGGCCGGATGTTTCATCGCGGCGGCGGGCGGGGGGAGGCATTGTAATTATCAGGAAGCCGGAGAGCGATACCCTTGCGGGTCTATCTCCACGCCGTCATAACCCGCGGCGCGCAGCCCGGAAACCAGCTTTTCATTCACCGGTTCAATCCGCTCCATCTCCTCAGGGGCGATCTGCACGCGCGCACGGGTGTTCCCCTCCGCAACCAGGTGCCGCACGCGGAAGACCTTGAAGCCGAGACTGCGCACCAGCGCCTCGCCGCGCTCGATCATCGCAAGCGCCTCGATGGTCACCGGCGTCCCGTGCGGGATGCGCGATGAGAGGCACGGCTGCGCCGGCGCGTCCGCCGTGGGCAGTCCGAGACCGCGCGAGAGGGTGCGGATTTCCGCCTTGGTCAGCCCGGCATCGCGCAGCGGGGCGACAATCGCAAACTCCTGCGCCGCCTGGCGCCCTGGGCGAACCTGCCGCATATCGTCCGCGTTCTCGCCGTAGGCGATTGCGGCGTAGCCTCGCTCGCGCGCGAGGCCGTCCAGTTTCGTGAAAAGCTCCGCCTTGCAAAAGTAGCAGCGGTTGACGGGGTTGCTCGAGTACCGTTCATCCTGCACCTCCCCGGTTGCGACCACTTCCACGCGCACGCCGATTTGCCGCGCCAGCGCCAGCGCCTCCCTGAGCGCCTCGCGCGGCAGGCTGGCGCTATCGGCGATCACTCCCAGCGCGCGGTCCCCGAGCGCCTTGTGGGCCGCGGCCAGCAGGTACGCGCTATCCACGCCACCGGAGTAGGCGATCACCAGCGGCGCGTTTTCCCTCAGGAGCGCGTTCAGGCGATCCAGCTTCGCTTCCAGGGGCTTCGCGGCCGTCTCGTCGGGTTGCATGGCCTAAATCTGGACCCGGCGGTACAATTCATCCAGTGGCAGTTGCAGCCCGATGTAAAATTCTCCAAACTCGGCGTACTCCGCGCTGACGGGATCGAATCGCATCTCGTACACGATGCCCTTCACGTCATACGTGTTTTGCGCAAAGAGCGTCACGCCCCACTCCGCATCGTCCAGGCCGGTGCACCCGGTGATCAATTGCAGGATTTTCCCATGCCACTTGCGGCCCACGCGCCCATGTCCGGCCATCAATTCCTTCCGCTCCGCGAATGAGAGCGCGTACCAGTTTTGCTCCGGGCGGCGGCGCTTCATCATTGGGTAAAAGCAGACCACCGGCCAATCGGGCAATGCCGGGTAAAGGCGGAACTTGAGGTACTTGTCGAGACGGTCGCGGATTTCCGTCATCCGGTTTTCCCATTCCGGCGAGCCCTCGGCGACGCCGTCGCGCTTCAGCCCCTCGATGTATTCCTCCTCCGTGGAGAGGTACTCGCTGCGCTCCGTCAGGGAGAAGAAGGAAGCGACCGGGCTGAGCACATCCGCGCCGAGGGCGAGCGATATCTGTTTCTCCCAGGCGTTGGCCGCCTGCAGATCGGGAGCCACCAGCATGAAGCCGAGGTCCGCCTTGGGCGTCACCATCGCAAACGAGAGCAACTGGGTATCCGGCGCGGACCGAATCTCCTGCACCAGCTCCGCAAGGCGGGTCTTGGCGCGGATTTTCTCCTGCTCGGTAAAAATCTGCCACTGGCCATGCTCCACCTTGTAGAAGAGGTGGAATACGTGCCATCCCTCGGTCGGGACGATGGGAGGGGCGGTCTTGTCGGTCATGGAGAAATGCTAGAACGGCCCCGGGGAAATTCAATTCCCCATTCCGCCGGCGGCGCTTGCAAGCATGAAGAGGCCAATGATGCCCGCGAGGCCCGCGGCGCCCATCAGCACCACCGTGGCCACGGCGCGGGCCGTGGTGGTATCATGCGCCACGCGCAGGCCCACGATGCAGCAGAACGCCAGCCACCCGAGTGCGACGGGACCGCCGAAGATCGGGAACAGGTAGAGCAAAAACGCCGAGCCAAAGCTGTAGCAGAGCACCCGCAGCGTCACATGGAAGGGCCGGTTGGCGCCGCCGGTCAGCACCAGGAAGAGGTGCGCCAGGACCGCCGCGCCCAGCACAATGAGCGTCACCACCACGGGCCCCATCACGCAAAATGTCCGCAGGCCGGACTCCGTCATCTCCGGCGATTGGTAATATTGGGCAAAGGGCGTCCCCGCTTTTGGAGGCCCTTCCAGTTTCGTGGCCAGCACCGCATAGCCGCTCGCGGCGACCAGGCCAATCCATCCGCCGATCAAATTATAGAGCAGCGCGCCCGCCATGTGCCCTTGCTTTAGCATCCGGGTAAACGCCTCCCGGGGGCTGAAGAGGACGAGCCGGGCTGTGGCCAGAAAGCTGAGGAAAGGCCCCCGGGAGCCTCGAATTTCCCAAGGGAGGCCCTCCTCCGCCAGGGGAGCATCGGGGGGGTACGGCGGCTCCCCGGCTGCCGGGGGTAGCGGCGGCAGCGGGGCGGGGGGAGCGGTCAGCTCGGGAAATTGGGAAAGCGGGGCCCAGTTCTCCATCCCTTCCTTCCAGCCGAGGTCCGTGGGCGAAAAGCGGCCCGTGCTCAGGCCGTCGCGCGCCTCGTCTTCGGTGTACTGGCCCAGAAGGGTCCGGGCTCTCCCAATGTGGATCATCGAGGAGCTTCTAATCGACGCTGTCCCAGCCTGTCAAATCCCTCACTGCTTTAGTGGAAAGCCAATTTCAGCTAAGAAAATAGTTGAAAAAACCGTTGCATTACGGGGCAGGGTCCGTAATTTCTTCGGCTCAATTTTCGGGAACTAATCCCGAGCACCCAACTTATGGCAGACGTTGCAAACAAATATCCCGAGAACGTGGCAGGCAAGTTCTATGTCGATGACCAGTGCATCGATTGCGACCTCTGCCGCGAAACCGCCCCCGCAAACTTTACCCGCAATGACGACGGCGGGCATTCCTACGTTTACAAGCAGCCGGAGAGCGCCGAGGAAGAGGGCCTGTGCAAGGAAGCCATGGAAGGCTGCCCCGTGGAGGCCATCGGCAGCGATGGCGCGTAGGGCTTTTCCAGGATAGGCGATTTTTTTTTAGTTGTTTGGTTTCAGACCCTCATCCCCAATCCCCGGGGATGAGGGTCTGTTTTTTCCAACAGCGATTCTTTTACTGGATGTTGACCCCGCCGCTCGCGTAGCCGGTGACGGTATTGATCAACGAGAGCCCGGTTGAGGTGATGGAATAAACCATCATCAGCCGCGTTTGCGCGGTCACGGGAATGGCTAACCCCGTGGTGATCCCGCTGCTGACGGATCCGACGGAGATAATCCCGGTCATGGCCGGGGCAAGCCAGACGACCGCGCCGGCAACCGGGGTGAACGTATTGTTCGGTATCGTGGACTCGTAAAGTTGCGCCGTAATGGTGATCGTGCTGCCAATGAGCGCGAGTGATTCGGTGGTGCTGAAGTAGGCCGAGACGGAGGTGATGGTCCCGTCGCGCGGCATCGAGAACGCACAATTCAGCAATGTGCCCGGGGCTCCGGTCAGATCGATGGTTGCGCCAAGTGTCGTGAGTCCCTGTGCGGAATTGCCGAAGCCGATGAACGACGGGACGCCCGCGAGGCCGCCGACGATAGAGGTGAGGCTAACGGGAAGGCCTGAAGAGAAGGGAATGATGGCCCCGGCTCCGCCAGTGCCCGGAGCGCCCGTGGGCCCCGTCGCTCCCGCAGTGCCATCGGCGCCGTCGGCGCCGTTGGTGCCGTCGTTACCAGTGTTTCCCGTTGGGCCGGTTGGACCCGTCGGGCCGGTTGGACCGGTCAGGCCCATGGGTCCAATCGGGCCTAAATCACCGTTGACACCATTCGCGCCAGCGTTACCACTCGGTCCCTGCGGACCAATAGCGCCAGTGGCGCCGGCCGGACCCTGCGGGCCAGCAGCGCCGGCGAGCCCCATGGACCCCATGGGACCCTGGGCGCCGCGCGGACCTGCCGGGCCGGGCTCGCCGTTATATCCAATCGGGCCGCGCAGCCCCTGGGGGCCGATTGCTCCGGCTGGGCCGGTGGGGCCCGCCAGGCCTTGGGCGCCAACGGAACCGGTGGGTCCCAAAGGCCCTATCGGACCGGTGGCCCCGGCCGGGCCCTGGCTGCCGGCGATGCCGGCCAATCCCACGGTGCCTGGGTCACCCATAGGCCCCTGGGCGCCGGTCGCGCCGATTGGGCCGGTGGCCCCCGTTGCGCCGACGGTTCCGGCGGTGGCAGGTTCCACATCCAGAAATGCCTGGTGGCCGATGAGGCTCTCCTTGGAGGATATTGCGACGACCGCGCTTTGGCCGGTGCCGGTCATCAGCGCGATGCCGTAGTTGCTCCCGGGATTGGTCAGCCACCCCTGGACCACGCCGGCAAGGTCCACGGATGCGAACGATTGCGATGCCGTGACGTCAAAGGTGCCGATGACCGAGCCGAGCGCCGGCGCGTTTTTATTGTTCAGCGTTGCCTCACTCCAGCTTCCCGTCACTTCGACCACGGAAATGGTGCATGCCGCGGTGGTCCGCTGCGCGTAAACGGTCATGATGGCATCCGCGACGTTTTGCGCCGTGAGGCCCTCCGGCAGCGAGGCGAGATCAAATTTGATGTAGGCAACCGAACCTTTGCCGACCAGCATCTGGGCGGAAGCGCCATAAACGCTCTTGGGATTCGCCTGGCTGGTGTAAGAATCCTGAGCCACCTGTACTTCGAACGCGCGGGCGCTGGCTGCGGCACCCAAAGCGAAGGCGAGGGTGAGGAGGTTTAGGAGCGATTTTTTCACCCCGCAGACATGAGCAATAGGGGTGCCTCGTACAAGGATATTAACCGGGGCAAAGCCATTTTGTGGGACGCATTCCAAGGCCGGCATGCTTGTGGCGCTTCGAATTGCCATTCGCTCCCCGGCAGCGTAAATCAATCCCAATGACCCCGGAACTGCGCGCCAAGGTGATCTCTGACTGGCGCGGCTATCGCGAGATGACGCCCGCGGCGGACCGGGCGCAGCCGGTGGCGGCGACGCTGGAGAAGGTGATGCGGCAGCTGGGCCTGACTGAGCGGCTGACCGAGGGGCAAATCCTCGGCGCCTGGCGCGAGATCGTGGGCGAGTGGTTTGCGCTGCACACCTGCCCGGACCGGTTGCGCGACGGCGTGCTCTATGTGCGCGTGGTACAGTCCAGCATTCATTATGAACTGGATCGCAACTGGAAGCCGCAGATCATCCGGAAGTTCAAGACCCGCTTCGGCGGCGCGCGCATCCGGGATATCCGGTTCCGCGTGGGTTGATGGGCCATGGACAAAGATTGCATTCTGATCCAGGGGCTGGACCTGCCCTCGCGCATCGGCGTGCCGGAGGGGGAGCGCGCCGCGCCGCAGCGCCTTACGGTGAACCTGCGGCTCATCCCGCGCCGCGATTTTTGCGCGCTGGAGGATAACCTCGCCAATACCGTCAATTACGCCGCGGTTTGCGATGTCCTCCGGGCGGAGGCGGCGCGCAAGCCGCGCCATCTCATCGAGACGCTGGCGGGCGATCTCGCGGCGCGCCTGCTGGCGGATTTTCCGCTGCGGGCGGTGGAGATCGAGCTTCGCAAATACATCCTGCCGGATACCGAGTACGTTGGAGTGAAGATTTGGCGCACCGATGAAGCTCATCCCCAGTCCGCTCAATCCTGATTGGCTGATCCCGCAGGGATGGGAAAACATCCTGGGCGCGAACATCGATTACCGCCTGGGCGGCTCGGTGCTGCACCTGCTGCGCGTCCAGTTCAACCAGCACGCCGCCGTCGCGGACCCGGCCAAGCCGCACGAGCACACGCATCACCAGATTCTTTATTACCAGCGCGGCGGGGGATGGCTGGAGGCCAACGGCGTCACGCATTCCACGGTGGAGGGCTCGATCTTCTTTATCCCCGCGGGCGTGCGGCATCACTTCATCCCCGGGCCGGGAGATGCCCCGCTCTGCCTGGCGCTTGATTTTTCCATCGAGGATACGGGAGAAATCGCGCTTGGCGGGATGCCGATGGAGAATGAAGTGGCGGTGCTGCTGAGCCTGCTGCATGTGGAGACGGCGCGGCCCTTCCAGGTGAGCCGGAGGGATCACCAGCTCCTGGACGATTGCGTGGCGGAGATCGTGAACGAGAACGAGAAGCGGGAGGTCGGCTACGCAACCCTCATTCAATCGCTGCTGCTGCGGCTGATCGCCCTCTGCCTGCGCGCCACGCAACGGGCGCAGGGTTTCGGCGAGCACTTCCGCCACACGGCATGGCGGTATCGCCTGCTCACGGAGCGGGTGCATGCGATCATCCGCGAGCACGCGGCGCGCGCCCCCGAGTTGACGCTGACCGAGGCCGCCCGCACCTGTGGCGCGAGCGCCAATCATCTCAACCGCATCCTCCGCCAGCAGACGGGGCACACCTTTCACCAGCTCCTCCTGCGGGAGCGGCTGGCCCGTGCCCGCGATCTCCTGGCCCGCGGGGAGATGAATGTCACCGAGGCGGCGATGAGTGCCGGCTTCAACGATTCCAACTACTTCGCCCGGGCTTTCAAGAAAGTGCACGGTTACCCGCCCTCGCAGCTTCTCTAATTGAGGGAGCCGTGTTAGCAGGTTTGCGATGAATTCCTTGATCGTTGCCGATAGCGAGCGCTCCGCGGATATGCTCTATGCCACGGGTTTCTTTGCGCCGGACCCTTACATCTTCCTGGAGGCGGGCGGGAAAAAGAGCATCGTGCTCAACGACCTCGAGATCGACCGCGGACGGCGCACGGCGCTGGTGGACGAGGTGGTCGCTTCCTCGGACATCCGGCAGCGGATCAAGGGGAAAGGAGAGCCGGCGCCGGCGGAAATCCTGATCCAATTCCTGCGCGAGAAACGGGTCCGGAAGGCGCGGGTGCCGTACGATTTTCCCGCCGGCCTGGCGCGGACCCTGGAGCAGGCGGGCATCCGGCTGAAGCCGGTCCCGGGCCTCTTCTGGCCGCAGCGGGAGCTCAAGAGCGAGGCGGAGGCGAAGCTGATCGGGAAGGCGTTGAGGATCACCGAAGCGGGAATGGCGCGAGGAATCGAGGTGTTACGGGAATCGCGGATCACCGGGCGAAATCTGGTGTGGGCGGATCGAAAACTGACTTCGGAGATACTTCGCGCCGAGATTGATTCCGCAATCCTACGCGCCGGCGGCATCCCGGCCAATACCATCGTCGCGGGCGGCCTCCAGGCGTGCGATCCCCACGAGCGCGGAGCCGGTCCCTTGCGGCCCAATGACCTGATCATCCTCGATATCTTTCCCCGTGACGCAAAGTCCGGCTATTATGGCGATATGACCCGCACCGTGGTGCGCGGAAAGGCCAGCGAAGCCCAGCGGAAGCTATGGCTGGCGGTCCAGAAGGGGCAGGAGATGAGCTTTCGCGGGATGAAGCCGGGCGCCTCCGGTGCGGCGATTCAGGATCGGGTCCGGGATTTTTTTGCGAAAGAGGGGTATCCCACCGAGCGGCGCAAGGGGCGCTGGGTCGGATTCTTCCATGGGGTCGGCCACGGGCTGGGCCTGGAGATCCATGAGGAGCCGCGTTTTGGCCGCACAAAGTTTCAGCCGGGGCAGGTGATCACCGTCGAGCCCGGCATCTATTGGCCGGGCATCGGCGGGGCGCGCCTTGAGGATGTGGGCTGCATCACCGCGACCGGGGTGCGAAAGCTCTCCCGTTTCCCGCAGGAGATCGAAATCTAGCGATGGCTGCATGCCATCTGGGGGAGCCGCCGGCTTTAGCGGTGCTGGTTGTTCCCATGCATCGCTCTTGTTGAGTGGGCGAAAATAGCAGATGCCGTTATTTTCGGAAAAACTGAAAAACGATAATAGCGAGGCCCCTGTTCTACCCCCGGCGTAATCGTACGCCCCCGATAGAACCCCGGAAAGGCCAGTCTCGCTGCCTCGGGCAATTCAGTTCCGGGCTTCGGGTCGATCCGGCATGGTGACCGCAAGGGGAGCGAGACGTTGCTTTGGATCCGTTGCCTACATCCACTTGTAGTGGACGCTCACGGTCCGGTAGGACTGGGTGGTGGTCTCGGCCGAGTAGTAGAAGAGCTGGATGGCGGTGTTATTTTCGTCCCACTTGTAGCCGACGATGGTTTGCATCACGTTGCCTTCCGGCTCGCGCGTGCGGGCGATCAGTTGCCCGGCGCCGAATTTCTGCTCGATGCGCCGGCGCACCTGGGACATGAAATCGTCATACTTGGCCGCGTCCCAATCGGGGCTCTGGTATTGCAGCTCCACCTCCACGAGCTGGCCGTCGCGGAAGTAAAAGACCGTGCGCTTGAGGCCGGTCTGGATGAGGCCTTCCACGGTCCAGGCCGTGCGCCCGTTCACATCGTGCCGGTCCACGATTTCGGCTTTCGCGCCTTTGAGAAGCTTTTCGAGCCGGTCCGAGGATTCGCCCCACTCGAGCCCGAACGGGGGATTGATCTGCTGGGGCTGGCCGGCATCCCCGTACTGGCCAGGGTATTGCGCGGCGGCGTGCCTCCCCGCCACTGCAAGCAGCAGCACCGCAAACAACATGAAAAACTGGGCCCTGGACATTTTCCCCTTCGGTAAGGGGGCATCTTAAACTGGCGGGGTCAGGAGTCAAACCGGACATTTTTTTGGGAGGAGGCCGCGGCGGGGGGCCGGGATGGAAAGTGTTGAGGGAGAAGCGCTAGGGGAGCGGAAAAGGGGAATTCCTGGGTTCCGTAAATACTACCACTATCCATAACTATCATAAAACTGGCACGGGAGCGGCTTAACCAAGTTTCTCAACAACGTTCAGCCCTTCTTTTCCGCCAGTGAATCCATCAGCCCTCTTCCACCGCCTAGCCATTGCCGCCCTCGCTTTTACCGGACTCCATGCCGCTGCCCAGACCGTGCAGTTGGTTCCCCAGGAGCAGGCGATTGCCAATGACATGACCAGCGACCCCAATCAGGGGCGGCCCCAATTGATCCTGGACCCGATCATCGAGAAAGTGGCCCGGGCCCGCGCGCAGGATATGGCGGTGCGGAATTACTTCAGCCATGTGAATCCGGACGGCGTCGCCGCGAATTACCTCCTGCGGCAGGCCGGTTACCAATTGCCCTCCTGGTGGGGGACCGATCCGACCGACAATTACGTGGAATCGATCGCCGCCGGCTACTCCTCGGCCTCGGACACCTGGACGCAATGGATGAATTCCCCGCCGCACAAGGTGCACCTGCTGGGCCAGAACTCCTTTTTTGCCACGGAAACGCATTACGGCGTGGGCTACTACGCGGACCCGAACAGCCAGTACCAGTATTACTGGGTGGTCATCACCGCGCCGCCGGCGCCGATCGAGGTCTTCACGCCGGAGCCGGGGGCGAGCGTCGCCACGTCCAGCGTTGCGCTCTCCGGGTGGACCGATCCCGCAACCAATCCGGCCACAGTCCAATATTGCGTGATCAACACCGGCGGCACCAGCGCATGGCAGGCCGCCAATGGCATCGCGAGATGGACCGGCACCGCGAGCTTGCTGCCGGGGGCGAACACAATCCACGTGCAGAGCCTGGATGGCTCGGGCAACGTCATCGACGACGATAACCGCACCGTCAATTTTGTGGAACAGGGATCGCTTGCGGTGAGCGTGAGCGGGAGCGGTACCGGTACCGTGACAGCCGGCCTCTCCGGCACCACCACGCACGATGTGGGCGTGCCAGTGACGATCCGCGCAAAAGCGGCGGCCGGTTATGTGTTTACCGGCTGGACGGGGTCCGTCACCTCCGGCAGCGCGACGCTGACCTTTACCATGCAGAACACCGTGGACCTTCAGGCGAATTTCTCGGCGGGGCCTTACCTGGCGGTAACCGGAGCCTACTACGGCGTCGTCACCAGCGGCTCCTCCGCCGCCCCGGACGGTTTCCTGCAACTCTCGATGCTGGATACGGGGCGGTTCACCGGGCGGGTATTCGTCTCGGGCTCATCCTGGTCCTTCAGCGGGCAACTCGATTCCAACGGCGATGCGACCATCACCATTCCCGGGAACAACCCGCTGACCATCAATCTTCAGGCGGATCTCACCGGCGGCTCCGGGCAGATTACCGGCACTGTCACGGATGGAGACGAGACGTTCAATTTCGGCATCAGCCAGTCCACCTACAATGCCCGCACCAATGCGGCGCCGCAGGCGGGGCGTTACACCCTGGTGCTGCCGCCGGACCCGACTGTTACCGGCTCCTCCGCGCCGCAGGGGAGCGGCTATGCGGCGATTGTCATCAAGCCCAACGGCACGGCCACCATCAATGGCCGCCTGGCGGACGGGACCCCCTACTCCCATACGGCGCATCTGGCCAATGACGGGACGCTCTCCGTTTACTTTGTGCCCTCGGGAGCGCCAAAGGGCTCCAGCGTGAACGGCATTCTCACCTTTGCGGCGACCGATACGAGCGACGTCTCCGGCACCCTCTCGTGGACTCAGGGAGCCAGCACTGCGAATCCCTACTATCCGTCCGGGTTCAGCGAGCAAATGCCGTGTGTCGGCTCCCGCTATGCCGCGCCGGCGACGGCCTCCGGGATGCAGTCGATGGATATCCCCACCGGCCCGGCCACTGCCGGCCTGGGCGATGGCAACCTGGACCAGCCCCTCACGGTGCCGGTCACCATTACGGCGCAGAATACCGCCGTCATGGCGAACCCCGGCGCGCCAAACCTCGCGTTTTCCATCAACAAGACCTCCGGGGTCATAACCGGCGCCTTCCTCATGCCGGACGGGAATGTGACCCGTGCCGTGCGCGGCATCGTGTTGCAGAAGCAGCAGAGCGCGTATGGCTTCTTCCGCGGGCTCACCGAGTACGGGGCGTTCTCCGTTTCGCAGGTTCCGTAAGACTCTCCGGCGCAGCCCCGGATAGAGATGCTTGAACAAAACCGGGTGGACCCTGTCTAATCAGCAGACCATCCATGTTAGAAAACTGGCTCATTTACCTAATTGTGCCGATGATCCTGGGTTTTTGGGCCCAATCAAAGGTGTCCCGTGCTTTTCGCCGTTGGTCGCAAGTACGCACCGCCTCCGGGCTCACCGGCGCGGAAACGGCGCAGGATATCCTGAATGCCGCGCAGATTCACGACGTGCAGGTCGTCCAGATCGACGGCATGCTCGGCGACCACTACGACCCCGCGAACAAGCGGCTTTGCCTTTCCACCGCCACGTATGGCAGCCCGTCGGTCGCCGCGGTCGGTATTGCGGCTCACGAAACCGGGCACGCCATCCAGCACGCCCGGGCGTATGCGCCCCTGCGATTGCGGTCGGCCATCGTCCCCGTCACCTCGATCTCGTCGCGCATCCTGCCGTTTGTGATCTTTGGCGGATTCATCCTCCGCGCCGCCGGGCTTATCGAGATCGGTGTCATCTGCTACGCGGTGCTCACCGTGTTCCAGCTCATCACCCTGCCGGTGGAGTACGACGCCTCCCGCCGGGCCAAGATCATCCTGGGCCAGATGGCCATCATTCAGCCGGGCGAGGAAACCGCCGGGGTCAATGACGTGCTCAACTCCGCCGCGCTCACCTACGTCGCCGCATTCGTGGCCGCGCTGGGCAACCTGGTTTACCTGCTCTCCATCCTCAACGGCGGCGGACGCCGGAGGGGCTGGTAAGCGCGATTTTTTCCTGTCCCCTTAAATCTTCACAAACATGCTCAGCGCAGCCATTTCTTCTCAAGCCTTCGGGAAGCTGCTAGGAGCATCGGCAATGGCCGATGCGGCTCCAGTCAATCCTCCCGCGAATCCCGTAAACCCGGACATCGAGCTTGTCGCCCGGACGCAGGCTGGGGACCCCCGCGCCTTTGACGAGCTGGTGGTCAAGTACTCGCCGCGCCTCTACGGCCTGGTGTACAACATGACCTCCAACCACGAGGATGCGAACGACCTGTTGCAGGACGTTTTTGCCAAGGCGTTCCGCTCCATCAACGGCTTCCGGGGCAAATCGAGCTTCTACACCTGGATCCACTCGATCGCGGTCAACATGACCATCAACTTCCTCAAGAAGCGGGGCAGGCGGTTCCAGATGAGCCTGGATGACGTGGACCTGAATATCCAGAACGACAAGGAATTCATCGAGCTGACCGCCACCTCCTCGCCCGTGCGGGAAGCGGACTTGGGGGAACTCCAGCAAAAATTGAACGAAGCGATGCAGAAGCTGTCTCCTGAACATAGGGCAGTTGTGACTATGTTTGATATCCAGGGCATGCCGCATGCGGAGATTTCCAAGATCCTTGGAGTGTCCGAGGGAACCGTGCGGTCCCGGCTCTTCTACGCCCATCGCCAATTGCAGGCGTACCTCGAAGAATTTCGTAAAAAGTAAAATCAACCCCTCGCGTACCATGCCAGAAGACTTCGATGAACTCTCCAAGCTGCTAAGGCTCAAGCGCTTTGAACAACCGCCGCCCGCATACTTTGAGGACTTTCTCGATGACTTCAAGGACCGCCAGCGAGCGCAGCTCCTCCGGGAGCCTGCCTGGCGGATTGCATGGGACCGTGTGACGGCATTCTTTGGCGGGCACAGCGCGGCCCGCATCGGGTATGGACTGGCTTCCGCGGCTGTCCTCGTCATTGCAGGCGTCACCTCTTTCAATATCCTCCAAACCCGCCCTACCCCTGAGATGGCCGCCCTGCCCGCGCCGCATCCTGCCGCGCAGCAGGCCTCCTATCTTAGTCTGAACACGCAGGCGCCGATGCCGGGCCTGCCCACGCTCGACAGCCGTATGGCTCAGATGGCTGCCGGTTTTCCGCCGCGCTATGTGATGGATGCGCGGCCTGTCTCCTATGAGCAACCTCCGTCGAGTTTCTAAGCTCGCTTTACTCGTTGCATTCCTGGTGATGCCCGGCGGCGCTTGGGCGGGGACTGATCCGCTTTCCGCGGCCGTTCAGGCTGTCTTCCAGAAGTCATCCAAGGCCGTCGTCAAGGTGGAGGCGGAGGATGATAACGGCCAGCTCTCCGGGACGGGCTTCTTCATCGATCCCAACGGCACGGTCTATACCAATTACTCCGTGGGCGGCGAATCGCGGGACATCGTGATTTCTGACGGCGCCGCCCGCTACCCGGCCACCCGGGTGGCCGCGGACCCGCGCAGCGGCCTGGCCATTCTCAAGATCGACGCGCAGAAAACGCCGTTTTTGCCCCTGGGCAAATCGACCTCGCTCAGCGTTGCTTCCATGGTGGTCGCGATCGGTTATCCGCTCGATTTGCCGCTGACGCCAAATTTCGGCTGTGTCGGCGGTTTCGGCATTTCCGATGGCAACCGCTTTTTCGCCGTCTCCCATATCCGGGCGAATGTCCCGGTGCAACGGGGCGAGGGAGGGGCGCCGCTGCTGAATATGGATGGCGAGGTGGTGGGCATCCTGGAGAGCAGCCTGGATGGCGGCGCCGGATGTTTCGTGCTGCCGATCGAGGCGGCGGAGAAGGTGCAGTCCGACGTCATGCGTTTCGGCGAAGTGCGCCCCGGCTGGCTGGGCATCCGGTACGACAGGGAGGATGGGGCGGACAGTCCCATCGTGGTGCAGGGATTCATCGCCGGCAGTCCGGCTGAGAAATCAGGCATCCAGCCTGGCGATGCGATTACGCGGATCGGCGATCACAAGGTCACCTGCGTGGATGATATCCTGAATGCCGCGTTCTACCTGACAGCGGGCGATGAAGTGCCCATCAGCGTCACGCGCAACGGGCAGCCGCAGCAGTACAAGGTGACCGCGGGGCCAAATCCCGATGCTCCGGATGAAGAATCGAACCCCGGGCCGGTCTTCAACCTGTCCGTCAGGCTGGGCAAGTAAGCCGCCTGCTCAAACGCGTTTTATTGCACCCGGTGAGATTTCGCCGGGATTCCGTGGGAAACGGGGAACCTGCAGGAGCCGGTCGCGGTAAATCGAATCGGGAGCCGTCTTGAAACGGAATGGGGCTGTCCCGGTGAAGAGACAGCCCCTTAACCCAACCAAACGGGCACCGGCAGTCTCAGGCCCTGCCCGGCCCTGTTTTAGATTACGCCCGTTTTTGTCCCACGCAACTTGTGGCGGGCAAAAACGGGGATGAAAAAAAGCGGCAAAGCGAGGAGGGCGAGGCTGCCGGAACCGGGCTCGGGAACGCCGCTGAAGTGCTGAATCTGGCTTAAGTAGCTGCTTACCTGAACCATGTAAGAATCGTCGTACGAATCCACGGCCTCGTTGATACCGACCAGCATCCATTGGCCGGTGGTTGCATCATAAGTGAAATTTCCGCCGCCGGAATCGCCCGGGACCAGCACGGCATCATTGGTGCCGGAGCCGGTGGGACCGTAAGCAGTCTCGAAGTCGCAGGAATAGAAATTGTAACCCGAAACTTCCACGGCAAGGTCAGTCGTCGTGATGGTGTTGTCACCCCAGGACATGCCGTGGCCGCCTCCTTCGCCGATCATGACCACGCTTTCGCCCACGGAAGTCTGGGTGGCGAGTTCGAGCGTGGGCAGGTCCGGCCCGGAGGCAAGCTGGAATAGCGTCAGATCGACATTGCTGCCGGAGGCGCTGGTCAATCCCTCGGCCGTGCCCGGGACATAATCATACGTGACGCCGCCGATGATGAGATTGCCGGCGCCGACATGGCCGGCGGTCAGCACCCAGTCATCGCCCAGGTACACGCCCACGGCGCCATTGACCTGCCCGACGTAATCCCATCCATCAATCCCGTTTTCTCCCCAGCCGGTGGTCCAGTCGGGAACCTGCGCGCCGGGGTCCGCCGTGTTGTAGCTGGCGGTGCCGTTGGTGAGGATCTCCACCGCGGAAGCGTGTCCGCAGACGATGCCGAACAAGGCGAGGATGGAAAAACGAAGCAGCCACCCGGGGCGCTGAAAACGACGCATGGGGGAAAACGAGGTTATTTCACACCGAGCTGATCAAGCGCCTTGCCCACATCCGCAGCCTGCTGCGAGGTGGAGGCATTGAGGTCGCGCCATGCGATCTTGCCATCCTTGACGATGAAAGATTGCCGCTTGGCAAAACCCATCGTGGCCGGGACGCCGAAGGCTTTCGCCACCGCGCCGTCATTGTCCGCGATGAGGGTGAAGGGGAGATTGTACTTCGTCTGGAAATTCTTCTGCGCATCTTTCTTGTCCTCGCTCACGCCCAGGATGTGCAGGCCCCGTCCGCTAAGACCGGCAAAGGAATCGCGCAGGCTGCAGGCTTCCTTGGTGCAGCCGGGGGTATTGGCCTTGGGGTAGAAATAGACCAGCGTGACCCCTTTTTTGTAGATGTCGTCAAAGTTCACGGGATTGCCATTCTGATCCACGGCGGTGATCTGCGGGGCGGCGGCGCCGAGATCGATGGCGTAGGAGGGGACAAGGCCGAAAAATGCCAGCAGGCTCATGACAAGGAAAAACCGGGTGGAGAGCTTCATCGTGCGCCACTATAGCGGAAAGCGATGATCGGTCACCCGTTTTATCGTTACGATTGGGAAACTTACAGCCAGCGGCGTGCGGCCCACCAACCGGCCCAGACGCCTATGGCGCTGCCGACGCCGCTGACGATAAAGGCAGCCATGAGACCCCAGGGCTCCCCGGCGGCCCAGCCGACGCAGCTTCCCACGTTCAAGCCGATGAAAATCATGAATTTCACGCCAGCCCAACGGTAGCAGGAATCGCACCCGGGCGCTACTCCTCAGCGCGCCCCGGGGCGGGCAGCCGGCAGGTGATGAGCGTGCCGCGCGGGGTGGAGCGGCGGACATCCAGGACGCCGCCGCACATACCGGCGCGGTAACGCATAATCTGGAGGCCCATCCCCTTGGAGCCGGCGGGCAGACGCGCGGGGATGCCCGCACCGTTGTCCCGGATGGCCAGGACCACGCGGCCCCGCCCGGCATTGCGGAGGCGGATGACGACCCGGGTGCTGGCGCCGTGCTTGATGGCGTTGCCGACTGCCTCCTGGGCAATGCGGTAGAGATGGCTGGCCGCGGCTCTGCGGCGGATGAGGACCGGGCGCGGGCACTCAAAGACGCATTCGATCCCGAACATGCGGCTGGTGATCTGCGCGAAATTCTCCAGCGCCTTCATCAACGCCCGTGGCGCGGAGTCCACCGGATGCAGGCCGTGAGCCAGCCCGCGCGCATCCGCGGCAGCGGTGCGGAGGGTATCGGAAATGCGTTGCAGCTCCGGCGCCCCCGGATCGCCCCGCTCCGCCATGCGGCGTTGCAGCCCCCCGGCCAGGAAGCTGGCGCCGATGAGCTGCTGGCAAAGACCGTCATGCAAATCCTGAGCGATGCGGCGCTGCTCCCGCTCGCTGACTTCCAGCAATTCCCGCTGCAGTCGCTCGCCATCCGCGCGCGTCCGCAATGCGACCAGGCCGTAGGCGATATCGCTGGCCAGGTTGAGCAGCAGAGCCGCTTCCTCGCGCTGGAAGGCGTCTGGCTGGTCCGAGTAAATGGCCAGCGTGCCGAGGCACTCCGAGCGCCACAGGAGGGGCAGGGCGATGATGGAGGTGTACCCGCGGCGCGTCGCCTCGCGGCGCCACGGGGCGAAGCGCGTATCATGGATAAGGTCGCGGCAGGCCACCGGCTTGCGCGTGCGCATGGCGCGGCCCACCGGCCCGCGGCCGCGGGGCTCGCCGGCGGCCCAGGTGATTTTTGCCTTATCGACATAATCCTTTCCCGCGCCGGCGCGCGCCGCGGGCAGGATGCGCTTGTCACCGCTGGAGTCGGGGAAACCGACCCACGCCATGCGGTAGCCGCCCATCTTCACAATGGCGGCGCAGATGCTCTCCAGCAGCTCGCGCTCGCTGGTGGCGCGGATCATGGCCTCGCCGCATTCCAGAGTGGCCAGCAGCGCCGCCTCGGCGCGTTTGCGATCCGTGATGTCCAGCCAGAAGCCCACGAATTCATGCGGGTCATGCCGCTTGCCGCGCACCCGCGCCAGCTCCGTGCGCACAAACCGGTAGGAGCCGTCCGCATGCAGCATGCGATACTCCAGCGACGAGGGACGGCCCTGGCGCAGGGCGGAAAACCTCGCGCGCACCCGGGCGGCATCGGCGGGATGGACGTGCCGGATCCAGAAGTCCGGGCTGCCGACGATCTCCTCTTTATCGTAGCCAAATTGGCGGACCGTATTGGCGCTGACGAAAGTGATGACCGGGCGGGGCGCGAGCGTTGCGGCGAAGATGACGGCCGGCGTCGCGTTGAGCAGATGCTCGAGACGGGCCTTGGTCCGCAGCAGCTCCGCCTCGGACCGCCGGCGCGCGGTGATCTCGCGCTCGTTGATCACGATGGCGCGAATCTCGGCATCCTCCAGTAAATTGCGCGCAACGGTTTCCATCCAGATGTACTCGCCATCCTTCCGCAGGGCGCGGTACTCGATGCGAATGGGCTGGCCCGGCTGCGCAAGGCATTTGCGGAAAATCCGCCGGGCGCGGGACAAATCCTCAGGGTGCACAAAGTCGAAGGCGTTGCGTCCCACCAGTTCCTGGGCGTGATACCAGTAGATGCGGGTCGAGGAGGGGCTGGAGTAGAGGATAAAGCCGCGCTCGCTGAGCAGCGCCACCCGGTCCCAGCTATGGTCTGTCAGCGCGTGAAAAAAACGCTCGGTCGCAGGAGGGGGCAGCGGCTCGCCGTTGCTGCCGGAGGCCGCTGTGAGCACTCGCGAAAGCGCCACCGCGCGCTTGCGCCTGACGGGGGGAGGATTGGTCACGGAAACGTGGGGTTAACCGCTCAAAACAAGGTTTAAACAGCGTTGGCGGGAAATGTCGAGTCCCGAGTAACCGGAAATTTACACAAATACCTCCCGCCGGGAGCCAGTGCGGAATGCCCGTTCCCAAGGGGGGTGAAATGACCGGCGGCCAGGCCCATCCGGGCCAGCCCGGCGCGAGGCCTCTTATTGCTTCGCCTTTGCCGCTTCCGCATCCTCCGCGGTGGCAAAATAGATTCTCTTGTAAACGACGATCTTCTGGCCGTGGCCGACATCCTGCACCACCGGCTTGAGGATGAATTTTGGCTTCTCCGTATGGGACTGTGCGATCACGTGCGCCGCATAACCGTGCGAGCCAAAGAAGGGGAGCACCACGGCGGCGGATTGGGCGCCGGGCTGGACGACGTTGTAGCCGCCGTGATTGTTGGTGACCAGCGCGGTGCCGGCGGAATTGTCATCCGCGCGGGCGGCGAAAACCAGCGCGCCCAATGCGAGCGCGGAAAGTACAAAGCGTTTCATGGGTAGGGGAAGTATGAGCGGTCGAGAGGCGTTTGGACAGCCTCATTGCGGCGGAATCATCCGCACCGGCACGCCGTTGCGAAGGAGGGTGACGCAGACCTCGCGTGGCGATGTTTTTCTTTTCATCGGGCCGCGGCCCGGCGAATGCGAAATCCCGGCTGTGCCACTTCCCATTGCGCCGCATCGGGTTCCGCCCTTCCCGGGCAAAAGCCGGCGCCGCGTGGACCATCGAAATCGCGGCAAAAAGTTTCCGGAGCGGTGTTTTTGGGTGAAACTCCGCGAAAATTGAAGTGTTGCACAAGCGACTTCGATACCCGAATTCATTCACGCGCCGTCCTACGAAAAGACCATGAATAGAATCCCTGCACTCATTTGCATCCTGCTCCTCGCCATTCCCGCCGCGCTGCACGCGGACGATAAAGCCGTCCAGATCAAAGCCGGCGATCAGATGAAATATGACGTGACCACCATCGAGGCCGCACCCGGGCAGAAGGTGACCGTGACGCTGACCAACGCGGGAGTGATCCCTAAGGCTGCGATGGCGCATAACTTTGTGCTGCTAAAGGCGGGAACGGATGTCACGGCCTTTGCGATGGCGGCGATGACGCACCAGGCCGAGGGCTACATGCCGCCGGAGATGGCGGACAAGGTGATCGCGGCCACAAAGCTCGTGGGACCGGGCGAATCGGAAACCGTGACCTTCATCGCCCCCGCCGCGGGAACGTATGATTACCTCTGCACCTTCCCCGGGCATGCGCTCGCGGGGATGCGCGGCCTGCTGGTTGTCAAATAATCGCGGGGAGCCTCCGGCCTCGCCGCGAACGGCTCCCGAAGATGCCGCATCCGCATTCCGCGCTTAATGCGCTCCCTGCAGGATCAACTCGGTAATTGCGGCCGTGGGATATTTCGTGCCGGGATAAACATCGAGGATTTCCATGGAAAAGACATCGCCCTGGCGGGCCATGATGTCATCGAAGGAAATATTCTGCCAATGGCGCGTATCCGCGAGCGCAACGTCCGCGAAGGGGTGGCCATTGTAATAGAGGCGCACTTTTTTAACCCGGCCCCATTGTTTGAAGATGGCGTCGGACTTGATGTTGCCGTCGGCGATATCGAAGCCGTAAAAGGGCGTGTCATTCAATTCCTTCGGCAGCTTTTTCGGGAACTGGAAGGTGAGCTTTGCGCCGACCACGCCGTCCATCCATGCGGTATCGGCGTCGTTGTCATCCAGCGTATATACGGGGACGGGCGTCTTTCCCGGCAGGATTGCGAAGGTCTGCCATGGGAATGCGCACCGGAGCGAGCAGCCGCCCATCAGTTCCTGCACAACGGGATGCCCCACCATTGCCTGGATGAGGGGCGGATCGGCAAATGCGATGCCAGGCAGCAGAAGGCAAAGTAACCATGAGACGATGCGGCGCATTCGGCAAAGATACCCGAAATGCGCGGAATTCAAAGCCGGATCAAAAATCGAACCCGACGCCGCCGTAAATTGCGCGGCGCGATCCATACTGCGGCGCGCCCACGCCCACGCCGGTGCCTGCGCGCAGTTCGTACACTTGATCAAACAGGTTCACGAGATCGAATCGCAGCTTCACGGCGCGATTTCCGCCGAGCGGGATTTTCTGTTCCACGCCGAGGTTGAGCGGGTAATAGGGGGACAGTTTCTGGAGATTCGCGAATCCGGCGCGAAGCCCGTTCCCGTAGAGCAGATCGGCGTACAGGCGGGTGTTCCGCCATTGATAGGCGATGCCCACGGAAGCGGTGACCGCCTGGTTGTGATCAAGGTAAATCCAGTGGTTCTTGATGTATTCCATCTCGGTCGGATCGAATTGGAATTGCTGCGAATCGATATCGGTGCCGAGCGCCTTCGAGAGTGCGAGGTTTCCATAAGCGGAAAAGCCGTCGTGATGGTAATCGGCGGTCCATTCGATGCCGGAGACGTTGCCTTTCTTGTAATTGAACTCCGTCTCGATAATGGCTGCGCCGAACTGGCCGGAATCGATCTGGTTGGCGGCTTCCTTGTAATAGGCGTCCATGCCGAGGCGCAGATCGGAGCCGACATCCTGCGTGATCCCCGCGTCAAAGTAATCCGCCCGCTCGCTGCGCACCGGATCATCCTGCTGCCCGGCAAAGGCGCTGGTCGTGTTATTGGTGGCGGCGACGTCCCGCGGCGTCACGGCCTCGAATGTGGGCGGCGTGAAGTACTTCGCATAACCCACGTGAAGCGTGGTGTCGCGCGTGGCCTGAAGGGTGAAATTGAGCCGCGGGCTCAACTGGTTCTCATGCGTGAATTCATCCACGATGTCGAACCGCCCGCCGTAGTTCATCGTGAGCGCCGGAAATATTTTCCACTCGTCCTGAAGATAGAATCCGTAGAGCCAGCCGGCGCGGTAATCCCCCTGATGGATCGAGAGCGGCACGTCGCTCGTCTGGTCTCCCGCGGCATCGGCGGAGAAGACTTCGAGCGGATCGTCCGCGTGCTGCTCGGCCAGCGTGGCCTGGAGGCCAAACCGGATTGTGTGGTGTTCATTGAGGTTGTAGCTGGCGTCGATCTGGATGCCGTTGCTGTTGAGGCTGTGGTTCTCGGTGCCCGCGAGGCCGTTGAAGATCAGGTCGCCCACCTCGTCCGGCGTAAACAGCACCGTCGAGTAGCGCTCGAAGAAAGCGGCCTGGACGCTGAAGTCGTCCACGCTTTTTTGATACGCCAATACGCCGTAGGAGTTCTGCTGGTGCTGGTTTTCGTTGAGGTCGGCGGAGTTGAAATTGGTGATTCCCTGGTCATCGAACGCCGGCGTCTGTCCGGGATTGTCCGGGATTTGGTAATCCTGGTAGGAAGCGCCGCCAAAGAAGCTGACGCGGCTGGTATCGTCGATGATATAGGAGAGATAGCCGAAGGCGCGGTATTGGTTGGTCGTATCGTGGATCGCGTTGTCGGAGGGCGCCGGGTTCTCGATGCCGAGTGTGTCGTGGGTGAAATCGCCCTCGAAATAGTAGGTCCATTTGTCGTTTGCGCCGCCGTATTGGAAGGAGGGCTCCATGTGGCTGTCGCTGCCGCCGTAGAAGTTGACCGTGCCTCCCTGGTTTTCCGTTCCCTGCTTGGTCTGGATATCGACGATGCCGGCTGTCTTGAAGCCAAATTGCGCGGGGAGAGCGCCGTCGATCAGGCTCAGGTTATCGATAAAACGGCTGTCCAGCTCCTGGCCAAAACCGGTGATGCCTTCCGGCAGCAGGATGCCATCGATGCGGAACTGGAGGTTGTTGTGCTCGCCGCGAACGTGGAGCTGGCCGAAGGAATCCTGAGCGACGCCCGGCGCGCGGAGGATGGTCTGGTTGATGGGCGCGTTATCCCCCTGCGACTGCACCTGAATCTGGCTGGCGGGGATGGAATAGGAAGTGGCGCCGCGGGCCGGGACGATGGAATCGCGCGCCTGGTTGAGTTTCTGGACGACATCGACCTCGGGCATCACGGCGGCAGAGCCGGAGGTTTGGGCCGTGGATTGGGCGTAAAGCGGGGCGGAAATGAGAAGAGGCAGGATAAGGAGAGGTTTCATGGCGCAGCGCGCAGGAGAATGTAATGAGAACTCAATATCAATAAAAAAGAGAATGAATTCGCATTAGCAACGGCGGCGGCGATGCCCGCGGGGGATTTTTTTTAACCGCGAACTCCCGCCGGGAGCCCCCCTTTTCAGACCGCCGCTTCTCGCGCGGCTTTCTTCCCCGCGGGCCGTGGCTCTACACCGCCGGAACGATGACGCGGGAGTCCGCGGAGACGTCGAAGAGTTCGACTTCGGGGTTTTGTTTGCGGAAATAATCGAGCGTCCAGGAAGTGGGGAAGAGGATTACGGGCTGGAGGGCGGAGTCCTCCGCCACGCGGCATCCCGTGGGGAGCTTGAGGGCATCCAGCTCTGCCGGGGTCATGCCGTGGCGCACCCATTTCAGCATTTCCCAGGAAGCGGTTTCCAGGCGCGACGGAGCGCCGTACTCGGACTCGAGACGGTATTGCACCACCTCAAATTGCAGCGGTCCTACGGCGGCCAGGAGCGGCACGCGCTGGCCCGCGTTGCGCAGGTGAAAGACCTGGATCACGCCTTCCTGCAAAAGCTGGTCCATCCCTTTGCGGAATTGCTTGAACTTGCCGGGATTCGGATTGTGAAGGTAGGCAAAGCACTCCGGCGGGAAACGTGGAATCTCATTGTAAACAACGGCGGGATCCTGCGTGAGGGTGTCGCCGATGCCGAGTTCCGAGTGGCCGACCAGGCCGACGATATCGCCGGCATAGGCTTCATCCACCGTCTCGCGTTCCTGGCCAAAGAGCTTGTGGGAGCTGGAGAGCCGCACCTTCGCGCCGCTCTGCGAATGGGTCACCACCATATCGCGCTCGAATTTTCCCGAGCAGACACGCACGAATGCGATGCGGTCGCGATGGCGCGGATCCATGTTTGCCTGGATCTTGAAGATGAAGCCGCTGAAGGCGGAATCATCCGGCAGGATGAGGCGCTCGCCGGCGCGATGCGGCGCGGGAGGCGCGGAGCGCTCAAGGAAGGAATCGAGCAGCAATTGGACGCCGAAATTATTCATCGCGCTGCCGAAGAAGACCGGCGTGAGATGGCCGGAGAGGACCTCGGCGGCGGCATATTCCTTGCCGGCGATCTCCAGCATCTCCAGTTCCTCGGCCACGCGCGCGTAATCGGACGGGTCCAGCTTTTCGCGCACGAGCGGGTCCTCGAGGCCGGCGATGGTGACTGGCGCGCGGTAGGCGCCGCCGCTGGTGCGCTCGAAGAGATGCACCGCTTTGGTCTGCCGGTCGTACACTCCGCGGAAGCCGGGTCCCGTGCCGAGCGGCCAATTGATGGGGAACGCGCCGATGCCGAGGACGCTTTCCAGTTCGTCCACCAATGCCAGCGGGTCGCGCGTGGGACGGTCCACCTTGTTCATGAACGTGAAGATCGGCACGCCCCGGCGGCGGCAGACCTCAAAGAGCTTGCGGGTCTGGACCTCGATTCCCTTGCCGGCGTCGATGACCATGATGACGGCATCCACGGCGGTGAGCACGCGGTAGGTATCCTCGGAGAAATCCTTGTGGCCGGGGGTATCGAGCAGGTTGACCCGGTAGCCGGAGTAATCGAATTGAAGGACCGTCGAGCTGATCGAGATGCCGCGTTTGCGCTCCAGATCCATCCAGTCGGACGTGGCGGCGCGCTGATCCTTGCGGGCCTTCACGGAGCCAGCCAGTTGTACCGCGCCGCCGTACAAAAGCAGCTTTTCCGTGAGCGTGGTCTTGCCCGCGTCCGGATGGGAGATAATGGCGAAGGTCCGCCGTCTGGAGATTTCCGCTTGCATCAAAAAAGGGGGCGTACTGTCAGGCAAAAGCGGCCCGGGCGCAAGAAGGTTGGAACGGGGGCGACGGTTTGTGTTGAAGTCGCCGGTTTTCCGGAGGGCCAACGGCCCAGATTGAGGCCAGCCCAGTCCGGAGCGAGGCGCGTACGAGCGGAGGGCTGGGTCTGCCTCCATTTTTTCTCGATTAGCCTGCGTAGGGTCTGAATAGCTCAGGGTCAAGCCGATCCGTAGAACTGGATTCCGCTTTTTTCTGACGA
Organism: Chthoniobacteraceae bacterium; assembly: GCA_036266845.1. GTDB lineage: Bacteria > Verrucomicrobiota > Verrucomicrobiia > Chthoniobacterales > Chthoniobacteraceae > DATAXI01. The sequence continues at coordinate 33,513 of DATAXI010000222.1, forward strand.
GAGGCTCGCATTCTGATGACGCGCTTGCGGTGACATATTCTGCGACCCCCCCCGGGGTCGTGGCGTGTTCATTATATTATTCCGGGGGTCTCGCCCGCGTGCTCGACCCCCGGCTAATTCTCTTTGACCCCTTCCGGGGTCTTCATATTGGGCGAGCCTCCGGCCTCGCGGTTTGGGTAGCTCAGTCTGTAACGCCATCTGTGCGAGCACGGTTTGCAAGGTGACGGCAGTTTGGCTTAGGATGCCTCGATGCCGAAGAATCGAATCGACACGAGCGGGAACCAGGCGCCGCTGGGGGGTGTGGCCGGCGCGTTTTCCGGGATGAATCTGCCGGACCTGCCCGCGGGCGAGGTGAAAGAGCCCGAAAAGGCAGGAAAGCCCGCGGAGCCGCTGTGGAAGATGGGCCGTGTCGTTTTACGCAAGGAAAAGGCGCACCGGGGAGGGAAGACGGTCATCGTCATTGATGAATTTGCGACCCACCTGCCGGTTTCCGTGATTGAAACAATTGCGAAAAAGCTGCGGGCGGCCTGCGGCTGCGGAGGCACGGCGAAGGAGCGGCGCATTGAAATCCAGGGGGATCAGCCCTCAAAAATCAGGACACTGCTGGAAGCGGAGGGATTTCAGGTGGGGGGAATCCGGTAGGGATTTGACGAAGCGACAGGTCGAAAAGATAGTGGCCAGCCGTGCGGCGTTTGATTTTCAGCCTATTGCCCCTTATTTGCGTTCTCGCAAGCCCGTGCGCTCGCGCGGATGCGACAGCCTCGCCGCAGCCAGCCGCCAGCCCGCAAGCGGCGGCGGAGTCCCAGGCCGCGGCCTCGCCGGGCGCGGCGCCCGGGCAGCAGCGGTCGCGCGTCTATTATGGGAGCGATACGGAGCTGATGGATGGCATTAACCCGAACGGGGAGGCGGTGGAGGCGCAGACGGATGCGCTGGTGATGGCGGTGACGGGGCAAAAGAGCATCGCGGCGGCCTGGCGCACCCTCGTCGCGCCCACGGACCACGTCGGCATCAAGATATCCGCGGCGGGCGGGCGCAATCTTTCCACGCACCCGCAGATTGTGGCGGCCGTGCTGCGGGGCCTGGCGGCGGCGGGGGTGCCGATGTCGCAGGTGGTCATCTGGGATCGCACGGACCCGGCGTCCGCCGGCTACCATTATGGGCCGGGTGGCCCGGGGGTGCGCGGCATCGAGCCGTTTTCCGGCTATGAGTCCAAGAGCGCCGTCACCATTTCCACCATAGGCCGGCTCATCTGGGGCGACGCGTCGTTTCAACTGCGCCGGGCAGATCCGCTCGAGCCGCTCGAGCCGGAGCAATTCTCGGCGGAGAGCCACTGGAGCAAGCTCTTGTGCGGCCTCGACAAGGTGATCAACATCCCGGTGATGACCACCTCCGAAGACTGCGGGATGGCGGGCTGCATCTATAATATGACCGTGCCGAACCTGGATAACTGGCGCCGCTTCATCGACGAGCCCGATTGCGGCGACCCCTATCTGGCCGAGCTTTTCTCCGATTCCCACGTGGGGCCGAAGGTGGTGCTGAACCTCATGGACGGCCTCGTTGCCCAATACGGCGGCGGGCCGGAGTGGCAGCCGCATTACTCCTGGAATTGCGACACCATTTACGCGGGCAAGGACGCGGTGGCGATCGATGCCACCGCGCTGCGCGTGCTGGATGCCTGCCGCAAGGAAGCGCGGCTGCCGCTGGTGACGCCGCGCGCGAAGTACCTGGAGACGGCGGCGGAGATGGGCCTGGGCAATTACCAGGCGGACCAGATCGACCTCGTGCAAACGGCCCGATGAACCCGCTGGACGATTCCGAGTTGATGGAGTTGCTGGCGGAGGTATCGCGCTCCTTTGTGCTGACGATCCGCGCCCTGCCGCGCGCGCTGCGCCGGCCCGTGGGCCTCGCGTACCTGCTGGCGCGCGCCAGCGATACCATTGCGGACACGGCCACGGCTCCCATCGAGGCGCGGGTGGAGTGCCTGCGGGCTTTTGTGGGAAACGAGGATGGGGCGTCGCTCAGGGAGATCAGGCCGGCGAAGGAGGCGGAAAGCTATCTGCTGGCCAATATCGGGCGCGTGACGGCGGCGGCCGAGGAGTTGCCGGACGGCGACCGCGAGGAGATCGCCGCATTGCTGAAAAAGATCACCCATGGGCAGGAGCTGGACCTGCTGCGTTTTCCCGATTCCACCCAGGTCCGCGCGTTGGAGACAGCGGCGGAGCTGGAGGAATACACCTACCTTGTGGCCGGCTGCGTGGGGGAGTTCTGGACACGCATTTGCAGCGCGCATCTGCCGCATTACGGGCGCATTGCGCCGGCGGAGATGGAGCGGCTGGGCCGCGCCTTCGGCCAGGGCTTGCAATTGGTGAACATCCTGCGCGACGTGCCGGAGGACATCGCGAACGGACGCTGCTACCTGCCAATGGCCGAGCTGCGCGCGGCCGGCATCGAGGACCCGCGGCAGCTCCGCGCCGGGCTTTCCCGCGCCGCGCCGGTATTCGAGGCGTGGCGCATGAAGGCGCTGGAGCATCATGAGGAGGCGCGCCGGTACATCGAGGCGGTGCGTCCGTTGCGGATCCGCTTTGCCTGCCTGCTGCCATGGGCGCTGGGCGTGCGCACGCTCTCGCTCATTGGCCAGCGCTCGCCCCTGGAAAAAGGGGAGCGCATCAAGGTGGACCGCGGCGAAGTGCGGCGGATGATGCGCCGCGCCATATGGGCGGCGCTTTCAAACGGTTCCGTGGAGCGCTGGAGCCTGGCGCTCGCTCAATCCTCGTAGCCGCGCGGGAATTTCTGGTGCCAGGCCCAGGCGCTTTCGATGATGTTCCCGATGCTCTCGTACTTGGGCGCCCAGCCCAGCTCGCGCTTGATCTTGTCCGAGCCCGCGATGAGCCGGGGTGGATCGCCCGGACGGCGCGGCTTCTCGATTACCGGGATTTTTTTGCCGGTGACTTTTTCCACCGCGGCGATGACCTCCCGGACGCTGGTGCCGCCGCCGGTGCCGAGGTTGTAGAAGGCGCTCTTCTCCACGCCCAGCGCCAGGATGTGCGCCTGCGCGAGATCGACGATGTGGATGTAATCGCGGATACACGTGCCATCCGGCGTCTCGTAATCAGTCCCGTAAATCTCGACATGCGGACGCTGGCCCAGGGCGACCTTCACGATATTGGGGATAAGATGCGTCTCGCAGCGGTGATCCTCGCCATAGCGGGCGGTCGCGCCGGCGGCGTTGAAGTAGCGCAGCGCGACGAATTTCAGCCCGTGGATTTCATCGTACCAGCGGAGGATTTTCTCGAAGAGCAGCTTCGATTCGCCATACGGGTTGATGGGCCGCTGCGGCAGCGTCTCATCGATGGGGATGCGATCCGGCGGGCCGAATGTCGCGCAGGTGGAGGAGAAGACGAAGCGCTTCGCGCCATGCTCGATCATCGCGTCCAGCAGATTGATGCCGCCGCCCACGTTGTTGCGGAAATATTTGGACGGGTTCTGCATCGATTCGCCAACCAGGGCATTTGCGGCAAAGTGCATGACGCCCTCCGGTTTTACCTGCGCCATGGCGGCAAAGATGGCCTCCCGGTCCTGGAGATCGCCTTCGATGAGCGGGGCGCGCGGATCGATGGCGCGGCGGTGCCCCTCGGTCAGATTGTCGAAGATGGTGACATTGTGGCCCTGGTCGAGGAGCTGCTCGACGCAGATGCTTCCTATATATCCGGCTCCGCCGGTGACGAGTAGTTTCATGATTCGATACGATGGAACCGGTGCGGCTCGCCCTGGGTCTGCTGGCGCAGCGCGCTGATCATCGGACGAACGCACCGGTTTCGGGAGCGGGGGGTGAGAATTTCGAGGCTCCTGCGCGGGGAGCCCCATATAAGAATGCGGATGTGCACCATGCGGACGCCCCAGGTGCGCATATCGCGCCGGGTATCCTTATAGAGGTCGATGGTGTTGGTGCCCACGAGCGCGGAGCCGTAATCGTCGATTTCGCAAAGCTCCCCGGTTTCGACAATCTGGAAACGGGTGCCCACCGGGTAGCGGGACCAATCGGCAGCCGCACTGTGCACGGAGCCCGTGGTGAGAACGCCGCCGCAGGCGTCATGCCTGCCCCCCGCCTCGGTGCATGTGTATGCCGTCATGCGCACGAATTTGGCCACGTCGGCAACGTGGGCCGCTCCATTCGGTGGAGGATTGGCACAACCGGCGAGGTAAATGACGATAAGGGCAAGGGCAAGTCTTACGGCATGCTTCATACGAAAGGGGGGGAGGTAATGGGCGAGCCGCCGGTGTAGTTATCTGCCCGGCGGGAGCTTGGCAACCCCTAAGAAACGGAGCGCGGGCTATCCCTCGTCCGGCTCCGGGGCCGTTCCGGGGCGCACGGTTTCCAGCAGATCGCATATTCCGCGTTTCCTGGCGGCGCGGATAAAGTCAAAGAACTCGCGGGCATCGGTCCCCCAGTCCAGCCCCTCGGCGGCGACCAGCGCCTGGGCGGTATTGAGGCCGCTCTTGTAGAGGAGCTTAAAGGCGTTTTTGATCTCCTGGCGCCGGGAGGCGTCCATGCCGGCCCGGCGGAGGCCGACGGTATTGAGGCCGGCCACGGTATTGCGCTCGGCGGCCAGGGTGAAGGGGGGGATGTCTTTGCTAAAGGCGCTGGCCCCCTGGGCGATGACCAGCCGCCCCACGCGGATGTGCTGGTGGAAGACGCAACCGCCGCCGATGAAGACCCGGTCTGCCACCTGGACATGCCCGCCGAGCAGGGCGTTATTGGCGGTGGTGACGTGGTCGCCCAGTTGCACGTCGTGGGCCAGGTGGGTTCCGGCCATCAGGTAATTGTGGTCGCCGATGCGGGTGGCGCCTCCCTCCGCCGTGGAGCGATGGATGGTGCAAAGCTCGCGGATGATATTGGAGCTGCCGATGACGACCTCGCCCGCATGGTCCGGCGGATAGGAGAGATGCTGCGATGGCGCTCCAATCACCGCCCCGTGGCCGATGGTCGTGTTATTTCCCACGCGGACGCGGCCGGCCAGGATGGAATGGGCATGCAGGGTGCAGCCGCCCCCGATTTCCGCCGGGCCCTCGATGCAAACGTAGGGGCCGATGTGCACATCCTCGGCGATTCTTGCGGCGGGATGAACGATGGCTGTGTGATGAATGGGCATTGTTGAAAGCTGAAAATCTACAGGACTCCCGACTCCTTGCAGGAGTAATATGGCTGGCGGCCTTCCGCGGGCGCCCCGATGATCACATGGTCCAGCAGGCGGATTTGCAGGATGCGCGCGGCATCCGCCATGCGCTTGCTCATCTGGATATCGGCCGCGCTGGGCGTGGGATCGCCGGAGGGATGGTTGTGGACGAGGATAACGGCAAAGGCGGAGTGGACCAGCGCGGGCCGGAAGACCTCGCGCGGATGGGCGATGCATTCCGAGAGCGAGCCGAGCGCGATTTCCTCGACCCGCAGGAGCCGCAGCCGGGTATCCAGCAGCACGGCCCGCAGCGATTCTTTTGCGAGCATGCGCATCTCCTGAGCCAGGAGATCGTACACCAGTTCCGGCGAGTCCATGCGTCCGCGCATCGGGTTTTCCCGGGCCAGGCGCTTGCCCAGCTCGAACGCGGCGGCAAGCTGGAGCGCCTTTGCCTCGCCGATGCCCTTGACCTGCGCCAGTTCCTTCGCATCGCAACGGGATAGGGCGGTGAGGGATTGGTAACGCAGCAAAAGCTCGCGGGCCACATCCACGGCGTTTGCCCCCACCGTGCCGGTGCGCAGGAGGATGGCCACCAGCTCGCTCTCGCTGAGTGCGCCCGCCCCCTGTTTGATCAGTTTTTCACGCGGCCGGTCCTCGTCCGGCAGCTCCTGGATTCTTAGCGGCATGGAACCCATTGATTAAATGCGGGCGGCGATTGCAGCAAGCCCTTAGCCCGGCAGGGAATAAAGAATGGAGGAGCAGACAACCTCTATATTGGTTTCTCTCCCGGACATTCCTATCGTAGAAGCCATTTCCCCATGTATTCCGCCACCCTCCGCCTCCTCTTGATCGCCCACTTCCTCACCGCGTTTCAGGTGCTTTATGCGGACCCGGCCCAGGTGGAGATTCAGGTGGATGGGAGCAAGCCGCAATGGAAGATATCGCCCTATCTCACGGGCTCCCATTTTGTCTATGCCTCGGAGCCGGATTCCCTCTTCCGCGACGGGCGGGTGGCGCAATGGATGCGGCAGAGCAAGGTCGGAGTCATTCGCTGGCCAGGCGGTACGGCGGTGCAGAATTATCATTGGGATCACCTCAACGGGATTGCTTTCAAAGCGGATAGTTGGGCGCCGGGCTACCATCTGCCTTCCGCACCGCCTGCGGATTTCATGAGCCTGGACAAATACATCGCCTTTTGCCGGCAGGTGGGGGCGGCGCCGATGGTCGGCATCAACATCAAGTCCGGGAAGGATTTTAACCGGACCCAGGATAGCCTGGACGAAGCGCGCAGATTGGTCACCTACTGCCGCGACCAAGGGTACAACGTAAAGTTTTGGTATATCGGGAATGAAGGGTATGCCAGCGGGTTTGGAGTCAGCGAGTATGCGGCCTATATCGACCGCTACGGCGCCATGATTAAGTCAATCGAGCCGGATGCAGTCATCATTGGCGATTGGAAGTTCGGCCCGTTTGCCAGGCATCGCTTCGAGCAGAGCGTCCGGATCGCGCAGCAATCGCGCCTGCTCGATGTCATGGAGTTCCATGAGAAATGGGGCGACCAATGGGGGATGTCCTCCGGCCAAACGATGGAGGATTGGCGCAAGGAAAGCCCCATTTACAATGGCGACCTTGGCAAATACACCCGGCTCTTCCATGAAGCGATGGCAAAGGCGGGCAAGCCGGGAATCAAAGTCTCCTTTAATGAGTGGGGAGTGGATGTGGCGGGTGGGACGCCGTTTGACGCCGCGCTGGTGGCGTCGGATTACCTGATCGAGATATTCAGAAACGACGTTTACCAGGCATGTTACTGGGACCTGAACATCGGTCCCGCAGCATCGCGGGTCCTGAAAGTGTCGAGGGACAATGCGACCCTGTTGGGATTCAATCCCGTGGCCGGGGTATTTGAAATGGTTGCGAATGCGCTGGGCGAGACGCTCTATCAAGTGTCAAGCAACAACGGGAGCGTCTATGGGTTTGCCGCCGCCGGTCCGGATGGGGGGAACCTGGACATCTATCTCCTGAACAAGGCGGAAACGCCAATGGCGGTCAATGTCCGCGCGATTCAGTTCGCGATCCCGCAAGCCCGCGCATCGGTGCAGGCATTCATCCAGCCGGGGAGGGTTATTAACCGGAACGCGGGAATGATTTTGCCCGCAAATTTTTCCATAACCCTGGACCCATCTTCATTCAATCGGGTGGTAATCCGCAGCGGGACGTCGCGCGGATAGCTGCTGCGTAAGATTACGGTATCTTGTAATGTCGGGCACGACCCTAGTTTCTATCTTGCAAAATGTACGGATTCCCGACATGCTCGGGTAATTACTGCGGAACCCGGACAGTTGGTGGCATTTGAACTGGACACGCGGCGATTTGCGTTAAGCTTATCCGCGGTGGAACGGGTCGTGCCGGTGGCGGAAATAACCCCGCTGCCGGGAGCGCCGGAGATAGTGCCGGGAGTAATCAATATCCGGGGTCAGGTTTTGCCGGTATTTGACATTAGGCGCAGGTTTGGGCTTCCGGCGCGGAAGCCGATACTTAGCGATCAATTGATCATTGCCAAAACCTCCCGGCGGCCCGTTGCGCTATGGGTGGACTTGGTGGGAGGCGTCCTCGAGAGGACCGGCGAGTGTGCCGGGGAGGATATCCTCGAGGGCCTGGATTATGTCGAGGGAGTCGTGAAACTGGAAGAGGGACTCATCCTTATCCATAACCTGGAGCGCTTCCTGTCTCTGGAAGAGGAGGCGGCGCTCGATGGAGCGCTGGCGGCCAACAAGGAGTAACCCATGCCCCCCGCTTTGCCGGAATCCGTATTAACCCGACTAAGTCAATTTGTGGCCGGCGAGATGGCGCTGGAGTTTCCCGAGGCGCGCTGGCGCGATCTGGAGCGCGGCATCCTGGCAGCCTCCCGGAAAGCCGGCGCCCGGGATGTGGAGAGTTACGTGGAGTGGCTGCTTTCCGCGCCATTGAACCGGACGCAGATCGAGAGCCTTGCGGGGGAACTTACCGTGGGAGAGACTTATTTCTTCCGGGACAGGCGCATTTTCGATTTATTGGGCGAAAGTATCCTGCCGGAGCTGATCCCCGGGCGTCAGAGCGGCGACCGGCGGCTGCGCATCTGGAGCGCGGGCTGTTGCACCGGAGAGGAGCCATACAGCATTGCCATTCTCCTGGACCGCATTCTGCCGCTGGCCAGCCAATGGCAGATTACAATTCTCGCTACGGACATTAACCCGCGGTATCTCAAGAAAGCTTCAGAGGGCATTTATACCGAATGGTCATTCCGGAACCCGCCCTCGTGGTTGAAGCAGGATTACTTTACCCCGGCGCCGGGAAAGCGGTACCAGATCATCCAACGCATCCGGGACCGTGTCACTTTCGAGTATCTCAACCTCGCGGACGATAGCTATCCCTCGCTCCTGGGTCACACAAACGCGATGGACCTTATCTTCTGCCGGAACGTGCTGATGTATTTCTCTCCCGAGCGCGCGCGCCATGTTGCGGGAAAAATGCAGCGCTGCCTGGTGGACAAAGGCTGGTTCATCGTAAGTCCCACGGAGGTTTCCTCGGAGATATTCCCGCAGTTTACTCCCGTCTATTTTGACGGGGCGATCCTTTACCGGAAAGGGCAGGCTCCCGCGCTCCCGGCGCCGGCATGGTCCATGCCAATGGATTCATTCCCGGCGCTTCCGCCCGCCGAGGAGCCGCGGGCATTGTTTGAAGCGGGAGAGTTTGCCGAGGCGAAAGAGAGAATCGAGACCGCCGCCGGGCAGGCGGAGCCGGATGTGGACCAGATGACGCTGCTTGCGAAGATATGCGCGAATATGGGCGAACTATCCAACGCGCTGGCGTGGACTGAGAAAGCACTGGCGGCGGATAAACTGCGCCCCGGCATCCATTACCTCCGCGCGACCATCCTGCAGGAGCAGGGCGCGATGGAAGAGGCGGCGGCCGCGCTCAGAAGGGCCATTTACCTGGAGCCGGGCTTTGTGCTCGCCTACTTTGCCCTGGGTAATCTGGCCTTGGGCCGGCATCGCCGGGAGGAGGCGGAGCGGCATTTCGCCCACGCGCTGGATGCGCTGGCCGGCTATCAGGCGGATGACGTGCTGCCAGAGTCCGACGGGCTTGCCGCGGGCCGGCTGAGGCAAATCATCGAGTCCACCCTATCCATGGAGAATGCGGCATGAGCAGTGTTGACTGGGAGGAAATCCGGCGCCGGCTGGAACGCAGCACCATGGGAGCGGAGGGCTCGGGAACGCGGAGTCCCGATGAGGTGGACAAGATTCTAAAAGCTCGCGCCCGGGCGCTTGCGCGCGAGCAGAATGTGGAGGCCGGGCAGCAGGTGGAGGTCATAGAGTTTCTGCTCGCCTATGAAAAGTATGCGGTCGAATTCGACAGCGTCCGCGAGGTGTATCCCATGAAGGATATTACCCCGGTGCCGGGCACTCCGCCGTTTGTGGTGGGCATCGTGAATGTCCGCGGGCGAATCGTCTCCGTCATTGATTTGAAGAAGTTCTTCGACCTGCCCGCGAAGGGGCTGCCGGATCTCAACCGGGTTATCATCATCGGGAACGATGAAATAGAGTTTGGTTTGCTGGCGGAGTTTGTAACCGGGGTGAGGCGGATAAGTTTGGAACATATTCAACCGGCAATGCCCACTTTATCCGGTGTCAGGGCGGATTATCTCAAGGGAATGACCCCTGGCGGGCTGGCGCTTCTGGATGCGGAGAAGTTACTTTCAAATTCTGAAATCAGGGTTTGTCAATCAGCGGAAGTTTAACGTAAACAATATGTTATGAAATGGAATATCGGCAGCAAGATTGGCGGCGGATACGCCCTCGCCCTATTGGCGCTGATTACCATCGGCGTGGTCGCTTACCGGAGCAGTACCGGCATGATCGATACCGCGGCGCTGGTAACTCACACCCATCAGGTGATTGAAACACTCGAGCAGAGCGTCTCCCTGATGAAAGACGCGGAAACTGGCCAGCGGGGTTATATCATAACCGGAGAAGACCGGTACCTGGAACCTTACACCACGGCCAAGAGCCAAATCGACGGCGTGATGGATCAACTTGATCAACTTACCGCCAGTGATCCGATCACGCAGGAGAAACTGCCCGAACTCAAACAATTGATCCAGCAGAAGTTTACCGAGCTCCAGGGGACGATTGATTTACGGAAAGATCCCACCAAAGGATTCGATGCCGCTAAGGATGTGATCCTTACCGACAAGGGCAAGGACACCATGGATGAAATCCGCAAGAGCGCCTCGGATATGCAGAGCCATGAGCGCGACTTACTCAAGGCGCGCTCCGATGATGCGATCCAAAGCTCCGACCAGACGCACGCAACCATCATCTGGGGCACGCTCATTGCCGTGGTTGTCCTGTTCTGCGTCGGCATCTGGATTACCCGGGATATCTCCGCGCCGTTGAATCGGATCAGCAGCGTCGCCGATAAAATCGCCGTGGGCGAGCTGCGGGTCAACGTGCCGGTCAACGACCGGCAGGATGAGGTGGGCAAACTGGCGCGCACCTTTTCCATCATGATCCGCTCGCTGCAGGACAAGGCGGCCGTCGCAAAGCAGATCGCCTCGTTTGACCTGCGGGGGGATGTCCGGCCGCAGTCGGACCGGGACGAGTTGGGACAGGCCTTTGTGACGATGATGGAGGGGCTTCGCAAGAGCACCGGAGAATTGTCGGAAGGGGTGAACGTGCTGGCCGCATCGGCCAGCGAAATCCTGGCGGCGACCACCCAGGTGGCTTCCGGGGCCGCGGAGACCGGCACGGCCATCGCCCAGACGACCACCACCGTGGAGGAGGTGAAGCAGACCGCGCAGAACGCCAGCCAAAAGGCGCGCGCGGTGGCCGACAGCGCTCAAAAAGTCATGCAGGTGGCGCAAACGGGGCGGAAATCCGTGGACGCATCCATCGATGGGATGAAGCGCATCCAGGGGCAAATGGAATCGATTGCCGAGAGCGTGGTGCGATTGAGCGAGCAAAGCCAGGCGATCGGGGAAATCATCGCGACCGTCAACGATCTTGCGGAGCAATCCAACCTGCTGGCGGTGAACGCGGCAATCGAGGCCGCGAAGGCGGGAGAGCAGGGCAAAGGCTTCGGCGTGGTGGCGCAGGAGGTCAAGAGCCTGGCGGAGCAATCCAAACAGGCCACATCACAAGTGCGCGCCATCCTGAATGAAATCCAGAAAGCGACGACTGCCGCCGTGCTTGCGACCGAGCAGGGGAGCAAGGCGGTGGAGGCCGGCGTGAAGCAATCGGCCGAGGCGGGCGACTCGATCCGCCAGCTGGCCGACGGCATTACCGAGGCGGCCCAGGCGGCTACGCAAATCGCCGCTTCCAGCCAGCAGCAAATGGCCGGGACGGACCAGGTGGCGCTGGCCATGGAGAACATCAAGCAGGCGAGCGCGCAAAACGTGGCCGGCACCAAGCAGGCGGAAACCGCGGCGCACAATCTGCATGAGCTGGGCCAGAAGCTGAAGCAACTGGTTGACCAATATAAAGTTTAATCCCCCGTGAATTAATTCCCATGCCCGGCAAGGACGACGGCATCCTGAAACGCCTGCTCGCCATGTTCCAGGTGGAAGCGCAGGAGCACCTCCAGACCATTGCGTCCGGCTTGGTGGACTTGGAGCGTTCCCCCAATCCCGCCTTGCTGGAAACCATCTTCCGCGCCGCGCATAGCCTGAAAGGGGCGGCGCGCGCGGTGAATGTGACGGATGTGGAAGGGGTGTGCCAGGCGCTCGAGAGCGTCTTTGCCGCCATGAAGCGCGGGGAGATCATCCCCACGGCGCAATTGTTCGATGCGCTGCATGCATCGGTGGATGCGTTGGGAAAACTGCTTCACTCCCCGGAGGGTACTCCGCGCCCGCACGTGACGGATGTGGTCCACGCGATGCAGGAGGCGCTGAAGCCCGGAGCGCCCGCGGCCGGCTCGCGCGCGGTGATCCCGGCGGTGATCCCGGCGGTGCGCGAGGCGCCGGCCCGGCCAGCGGCTCCGGCGGAGGAGATCGCCGCTTCCATCCCGGCGCAATCCGTGCGCGCCGGCGGCGAGACCGTGCGCGTGGCCGCGGAACGGCTGGATGCGGTTCTTTTGCAGGCTGAGGAGCTGCTTTCCGCAAAGCTCGCGGCCAGCCAGCGGGCCACCCGCCTGCGCCAGCTCCAGGGCCGCTCAATGGAGTGGAAGAAAAAATGGTCGCGCCTGCGGCCAGATTTGCGCGGGGCGCGTCAGACGCTGGAAACCCGCCGCGAGGGGGAGGCGGCGGCTTTCTCGCGATGGACGCGGCTGGTGCAGTTCCTCGAGTGGAACCAGGCGTTCGTGGAATCGCTGGACAACGAGCTGGTCGCCCAGACGGCGACGGCGGACCACGACCAGCGCACCGTCGGCCTCATGGTGGACAACCTTCTGGATGAAATGAAGAAGGTGGTCATGCAGCCGTGCTCCATGCTGCTGGATGTCTTCCCGCGTTTCATTCGCGAGCTTTCGCGCGAGCAGGGCAAGGAGATCGATTTCCAAATCAACGGCGGGGAGATCGAGATCGATCGCCGGATTCTGGATGAAATGAAGGACCCGCTGATCCACCTGGTGCGGAATTGCCTGGATCACGGCATCGAGGCGCCCGCGAGGCGCGCCGCGCAGGGGAAGCCGGCGCGGGGCACCATCAGCATCGGCATTTCCGGGCGTGACGGGAGCAGCGTGGAATTGGTAATCGCGGATGACGGCGGCGGCATCGATGCGGAAAAAGTGCGCACCGCCGCGGTGAAGCAAGGCCTGCTGAACCGCCCGGAGGCGGATGCGCTGGGCGACCGCGAAGCGGTGCCGATGATCTTCGAGGCAGGGGTATCCACCAGTCCCATCGTCACGGATATTTCCGGGCGCGGCCTTGGCCTTGCGATTGTGAAGGAAAAGGTGGAGAAGCTGAGCGGCACCCTGGCGGTGGAGACCGCGCCGCATCGCGGCACCACCTTCCGGATCGTGTTGCCGATGACGCTGGCGCGTTTTCGCGGCATCATCGTGCGCGTCGCGGGGCGGCTTTATGTCCTGCCCACGGTGAGCGTCGAGCGCGTGACGCGGGTGAAGCGCGAGGAGGTGCTCACGGTGGAAAATCGCGAAACCATCGAGATTGCGGGGCGGGCGCTCGCGCTGGTGCGGCTTTCCAGCATCCTCTCGCTGCCGGAGCCGGAGACTCCGCCGGATTACCTTTTGACAGTGGTGCTGGGGTCCGGCGCGCAGCACATCGCATTTGTGGTGGACGAGATTCTGGACGAGCAGGAGGTGCTGGTGAAGAGCCTGGGCCGGCAGCTTGCGCGGGTCAGGAATATTGGCGGCGCCACGGTGCTCGGCTCCGGGGAGGTGGCGCCCATCCTCAACGTGCCGGACCTGATGAAGAGCGCCGTGCGGCTGGGCGGCACCGGCGCGCTGTCCGCGCGCACCGCGGAGATTACCGTCGAGGAAAAGAAATCGCTGCTCGTCGCGGAGGATTCCATCACCTCGCGCACGCTCCTGAAGAACATCCTGGAAACCGCCGGTTACCAGGTGGAGACCGCGGTGGATGGAGTGGATGCATTCACCAAGGTGCAGACCGGGCATTTTGACCTGGTGGTATCGGATGTGGACATGCCGCGGATGAACGGCTTCGGGCTCACGACCAAGATTCGCGGGGATAAGCGTTTTGCCGAGTTGCCGGTGGTGCTCGTCACCGCGCTGGAATCGCGCGAGGACCGGGAACACGGCATCGACGCGGGGGCAAGCGCGTATATAGTAAAGAGCAGTTTTGACCAAAGCAATCTGCTGGAGGTGATACGCCGCTTCTTATGAGCGTTAATGAGCAGAAACCAATCCGGGTCCTGGTAGTGGACGATTCGCCCACAGCCGCGGAGCTTTTGAGCCACGTATTGAATTCCGACCGCCGGTTGACAGTCGTGGAAGTGGCCACCGACGGCGAGCAGGCACTGGAGGCCGCGCAACGCATGGCGCCCGATGTCATAACGATGGACATCCACATGCCCAAGGTAAATGGCTACGAGGCGACGCGGCGCATCATGGAGACCTGCCCGGCCCCGATCGTCATTGTCAGCGGCAGCCTGAGCGCCAGGGAGGTGGCATCGAATTTCCG
>DATAXI010000231.1:0-2221 GCA_036266845.1 Chthoniobacteraceae bacterium
CGGAAATGGTCCGCCTCATCCAGGACCTGCTCCGCTGCGAGCTGCCCTACTGCTGCCCCCACGGGCGTCCCACGATGATCCAAATCTCCTACCCGGAACTCGAAAGAAAATTCGGCCGCAAGGCGTGAGGATTTTTTTCAACGGAACGAATCGGAGCGAGCCCGGGGCCGCTGATCCCATGCCGCCTCGCTTCCGTTTCAAAAACCTTCCTCAGTCAAACTGCATGCCCACGATCCGCCGCGCCGCTTCCTCCGCGTTGGCGCGGCTGTTGAACGCGGAGATGCGGAAGTAGCCTTCGCCGTTGGAGCCGAACCCGGCGCCCGGCGTGACGACGATGTTCGCATCCTCCAGCATGATATCGAACATATCCCAGCTCCCGATTCCCGGCGGCGTGCCGACCCAGATGTACGGCGCGTTAACCCCGCCGAAGACCTCCAGCCCAATGCTGTCGCACGCGGCGCGCAGGATGGCCGCGTTGCCCATGTAATGCTCGATGAGCGCCGCCACCTGCGCCTGGCCCCCGGGCGTGTAAATGGCCTCCGCGGCGCGCTGCACCGGATAGCTCACCCCGTTGAATTTGGTGCTCATCCGCCGCGCCCAGAGCGGGTGCAGCGGCCTCCGCTCCCCGTTGAGCGCGCGGGCGTTGAGGGTCTTCGGGACCACGGTAAAGGCGCAGCGCAGCCCGGTGAATCCCCCGTTCTTCGAGAATGAACGAAACTCGATCGCGCATTCGCGCGCCCCGGGGATTTCGAAAATGGAACGCGGGATCGACGGATCCGATATGTACGCCTCATAAGCCGCGTCATAGAGCAGGATGGAATCATGCCGCCGCGCGTATTCCACCCACCCCGTCAATTGCTCGCGTGTCGCCGTCGCCCCCGTCGGATTATTCGGGTAGCAGAGATAGACGATGTCCGCCTTCTCCCTGGGTATCTCCGGCACAAACCCGTTGGCCGCGGTGCAGGGGAGATAAATCAGCCCCTCGAACGCGCCGAATTCATTGGCCGGCCCGGTATGCCCCGCCATGACGTTGGTATCCACATAGACCGGGTAAACCGGGTCCATCACCGCGATCTGGTTCTCGTGGCCAAAGATATCGAGGATGTTCCCGCAGTCGCACTTCGAGCCGTCGGAGACAAAAACCTCGTCGTCCGCCACCTCCAGGCCGCGCGCCCGGTAATCGTGCTCCGCGATCGAGTGCCGCAGAAATTCGTAACCCTGCTCCGGCCCATAGCCGTGGAAGGTGCTGCGCGCGCCCATGTCATCCACCGCCTTGTGCATCGCCGCCACGCACGCGGCGGGCAGCGGCTCGGTCACATCGCCTATGCCGCAGCGGATGACCCGCTTCGCCTCATCGGGATGCGTCTCGCAAAAGGAATTCACGCGCCGCGCGATTTCCGGGAAGAGATAGCCGGCGCGCAGCTTGAGGTAATTGTCGTTCAGAAAAGCCATGGGTGAATCGGGTATCGGGAATATTGGCAACGGAACTTTCGCGAAGAGCGGCGCCTCGGGTCAACCCATCCACGCGAAAACGATCCCCGAGGGATCGCCTGGCAATGGCATCCCCCGGGGGATGCCGCTCCGCTGTTTGCGATAAACCGGGAGTCTCGCCCCGCATCGCGAGACTCAACCCCCGGCTTACCGATTTTAGGGAGTCCCTTGGGCTCCTGGAAAGTTACGCTTTCTCGTATTGCTTGGCGACCTCGTCCCAGTTGACGACGGCCCACCAGGCCTTCAGGTAATCCGGGCGGCGATTTTGGTAGGTGAGGTAATAGGCATGTTCCCACACATCGTTGCCGAGGATGGGCGTCGCGCCGTATTCCGCCATCATCGGGTTGTCCTGGTTGGGCGTGGAGATGATTTCCAATTCCCCCCCCTTCTTCACCAGCCAGGCCCAGCCGCTGCCGAATCGCTTTGCCCCGGCTTCCTCGAACTTCGCCTTGAATGCGTCGAAGGAACCGAACTTCGCGTCAATGTCGGCCGCCAATTTGCCCGTGGGCTCCTTTGCGCCGCCCGGGGTGAGAAGCGTCCAGAACAGCGAGTGATTCGCATGGCCGCCGCCGTTGTTGCGAACCGCGGTGCGGATCGACTCCGGGACGGATGCCAGGTTCTTGACCAGTTCGCAGACCTGCTTGTTCTCGAGGTCGGCGTGGCCCTTGATGGCGTTGTTAAGATTGTTGACGTAAGCGGCATGGTGCTTGCCGTGATGGATTTCCATCGT
>DATAXI010000240.1:0-2923 GCA_036266845.1 Chthoniobacteraceae bacterium
AGGGATAGGCACGCATTTTTTACACGCGCACACGCCAAAACATCCCGAATGCCCTGAGTCGCCGCTCAGGGCTTTTTTTGTCCCTTTATGAAAACACCTACCGTCACGCTACCGGAAATCGTCGCCGCCCGCTCCCGCATCCAGGGGGCGGTGATGCGGACGCCGTGCGTGGAATCGGCGGCATTGAGCGAGCTGACCGGGGCGCACATCCGCTGCAAGCAGGAGCATCTGCAACGCACGGGCAGCTTTAAGGAGCGGGGGGCGCGGAATGCGCTGGCGCAGCTCTCGCCGGAGCAGGCGCGGCGGGGCGTGGTGGCGGCCTCGGCGGGCAATCACGCGCTGGGGCTCTCGTGGCACGGGCGGCTGCTCGGCATTCCGGTGACGGTGGTGATGCCGAAATTCGCGCCGCTGGTGAAGGTGGCGCGATGCCGGCAATTTGGGGCGACGGTGATCTTGCAGGGCGAGACGTTTGACGAGGCGCGGGAGGAGGCGAACCGGCAGGCGGAAACGGGGCTGACTTACGTGCACCCATTTGATAATCCGCAGGTGATCGCCGGCCAGGGGACGATGGCGTTCGAGATTCTTGAGCAGGCGCCGGATGCGGAGGCGATCCTGGTGCCGGTGGGCGGCGGGGGCCTGCTGGCGGGGCTGGCGACGGTGTTCCAGGCGCTCAAGCCGGACGTGGAGGTTATCGGCGTGGAGCCGGCGCGGGCGGCATGTTTCGCGGCGGGGCTGGCGGGGGATGGGCCGGTGCGGGTGCCGACGCGCTTTACGCTGGCGGACGGCCTTGCGGTGGCGGAGGCGGGGCGGACGGCGCTGGAGATCGCCCGGCCGCTGGTGCGCCGGATTGTGACGGTGACCGAGGAGAAGCTGGCGCTGGCGATGCTGCGGCTGGCGGAGCTGGAGAAGTGCATCATCGAAGGGGCGGGCGCATCCGGGCTGGCGGCGATGCTGGAGGGGGCGCTGCCGGACCTGGCGGGGAAAAAGGTGATCCTGGCGCTGACGGGCGGCAATATCGACCCGCTGGCGCATAGCCGTGTGATCGAGCGCGGTCTGGCGGCGGACGGGCGCATCTACCGATTCGACGCGCTGATCAGCGACCGCCCGGGCGGGCTGGCTCATCTCTCCGCGGTGCTGGCGGAGGCGGGGGTGAATGTGACGGAGATCGTCCACAACCGCACTTTTGCCGGGCCGGACCTCTCGCGCGTGCACGTGCTGTGCACTGTCGAAACGCGGGACCGGGCGCACATCGCGGAGCTGCAGCGGCGGCTGGCCGGGAGCGGCATCGAGATGGCGGAGACGGAGCATCCGTTTGCGTTCGTCGATTGAGGGACAACTGAGCCGTTGCATCCACCGGGAAACGGGTATTTAACAACGCATGGCCGGTATTATCGTAAAACCCCGCGCGCGCATCCTGCACGGACACGAGTGGATCTATGGCAGCGATATCCTCAAGACGTTCGGCGATCCGGAGAACGGCGGGATTGTCTCGATCCGCGACGGGCGGGACCGGCTGCTGGGCACGGGCATTTACAACGCGCACTCGCAAATCGTGGTGCGGCGATTTTCGCGGCAGCGGCAGGATCTGGACCTGGATTTCTTCCAGCGCCGGATCGCCCAGGCGATTGAGTACCGCCGGCGGCGCGGGGTCAATCCGCAAGCCTGCCGGCTGGTCTGGAGCGAAAGCGACGGGCTGCCGGGATTGATCATCGACCGGTACGGCGCGGCGTTTGTGGTGCAGACCCTCACGCTCGCGATGGATCAGCGGCTGGCGGTGATCACCGAAGCGCTGAAGAAGGAGTGCGGCGTGGAAGCGCCGGTGATCGTGGAACGCAACGATGCGCCCATCCGGCGCGCGGAAGGGTTGGAATTGCGGACCGGCCTGCTGGAAGGCAGCGGGACCACGCAGCGGGTGGAAATCCTGGGGCTGACGTTCGAGATTGACGTATTGCACGGGCAGAAGACCGGCTTTTACCTGGATCAGGTGGAGAATTACCGCGCGGTGGCACAATGGGCGCAGGGGCGGCGGGTGCTGGATTGTTTTACGAACCAGGGCGCCTTTGCGCTGGCGTGCGCGAAAGGCGGGGCGAAAGCGGTGACCGCGGTGGAAATCAGCGCGGAGGCGGTGGCGCAGGTCAAATCCAACGCGAAGCGCAACGAGGTGAATCTGGAGGCGATGGAAGCGAACGTGTTCGATTACCTGAAGCAGAAGGAAACCGAGGGGGCGCAATACGACCTGATCATCCTGGATCCGCCCTCCTTTACGAAGTCCAAGGAGAAACTTCACGATGCGCTGCGCGGGTACAAGGAGATCCATCTGCGCGCCTTCAAGCTGCTGAGCCCGGCGGGCCTGCTGGCCACGTTCTCCTGCTCGCACCATGTGAGCGGCGAGCTTTTCCGCAACGTGATCGGCGATGCGCTGGTGGATGCGAAACGCTCGGCGCGCATGATCGGGAGTTACCACCAGAACGCCGATCACCCCATCATGGCGACCATCCCGGAGACGGAATACCTGAAGGGGTTCCTGCTCGAGATGGCTCCGGGCCGTTGATTCAGCCCTCCCGCTCGACACGCGGACGCAGGCATGCGAAACTTTCCGCGAAATGTCAGCAACTGTTCTTGAATCTGCCGCTGTGGACAAGGCGCTGGCCGGCGAACGCATCTCGCCGGCGGAGGCGCTGGAGCTTTACCGGATGCCGCTCCAGGAGCTGGGGGAACTGGCGAATATCCGCCGGCGCCAGATCCAACGGGCCGCGTATGACGGCAGGGGCGCGGAAATCGTGACCTACATCGTGGACCGCAACATCAATTACACGAACGTCTGCAACGTGTATTGCAAGTTTTGCGCGTTTTACCGCACGGAGAAGGACGAGGACCATTACGTGCTGACGCAGGAGCAGATCGACGGGAAGCTGGAGGAACT
>DATAXI010000251.1:0-2716 GCA_036266845.1 Chthoniobacteraceae bacterium
CTTGCGGTCGAGGATTGTCTCGATGCCGGGCATTCCCGCGAGGGCCTCCCGCGCGGCGGCGGCCGCGGCGGCATCGCGCGTGTAAACGTGGGCGATCTGGTGATCCACCATTGCGAACGCCGGGGAGGCGAAGAGATCGGCGTACAGCATGCCCTTGATATCGCGTGTCTCCAGCAATCCGGCTTCGCGCAGCCGCCGGTTTGGAAACACGGCGCCGGTTACCGGCTGGATTGCGTAATCGCCGTAGAAGAGCCACTGGTATCCGCGCGCCTCGGCCTCGGCTTTCAGCCGCGCGATGCATTGGAGGGTGAAATCGAGCGACTTCTTTGCCTGGCGGCTGGCGGGACCGTGGCGCTGGAGGTCGTAGTCGAGATGCGGCAGGTAGGAGAAAAGGAGATCGGGGGCGAATTGTGAATCGGCGAGAACCGCGCAGGTGGCGTCAGTGATCCATGCGCTCGATTTATGGGAGGCGACCGGTCCCCAATAGTGCATGAGATTAAAGGCGCGTCCGGTTTTCTTGCGCAGCATGGCGTCCAGGCCGGCGGGTTTGGCATAGCAATCCTGGATCATGCCGCCGGAGTGCTTGTGGATGGGAGCGGGGGAATAGACGAGGTCCAGCTCTGAGTCGCCGAGGCTTTGTTGCCAGAACATCATCCCCGCCTTGCGGCCCGCGGCGCGGTAGCGCGACCAGATGCGCGGCCCCTCGACCAATGCGGACGATTGCTCCCAGAGCATGATCTTGCGCAGATCGGCCACGCGCACGCCATTGGCCACCATCCCGTGCCCGCGCGGCGCGCTCGCGGTGCGGAAGCTGGCCTGCGCCGTGCAGGTCACCGCGGGAAAGAAGGATTCCGCGGTGCGGAAACCGGGCGGAGAGAACTCCGCGCCGAGCGCGGCGACCTGGACGACGAGTAACTTGGTGGACATCAGCTCGCGTAGAAGTGGGAGGAAACCATGCGGCTGATCGGCCAAAGCGCAAGCAGAACCAGCGCCGCGCCCCAGCCGATGCCCCCCGCCCATACGCAAAACCCGGCCTGGATGAAAAGTAGCGCGCGAATCAGGGCGCCGATGAGCGCCGGACGGCGCGGGTCGCGCGTTTCCCCGCGGGCCATCGCGGTGACGGCGGCGATGTAAACCAGGATCACGCAGGCAGGGATAAAGGCTGGCCCGCGCCAAATGGAATTTGCGGCACTCGGATCGAACGGGGCAATCGCGACCGCGCCAACGAGCACGCTGAGGCCGCGGCAGAGGCCCATGGCCACCGGAGCGATCGCGGCATTGCGCTTCGCTTTCAGATTATACCAGAGGATATTCACGAGCAGCAGGCCGGCGACGATCGCCACTATTCTATTCGCGCAAAATGCCGCTCCGAGCGCCGCGGCGAGGAATAAAACCGCGAGCCAAATCGCGAGTCTTAGCGAAACCGAGGCACTGGGCAGCGGACGCGAGGGCCGCTCGCGCACATCCTCCCGGAAGTCCGCCAGATCATTGATAATGAGACCGGCGCAATAGGCGCAGAGGCTTGCGGCCATCGCCGGCAGGATCCGCCAATTCCACGCGCCATGGCTGGCGAGCAACGCGCCGCAGAGGGGATCGCCGGGCACGGTAAAGAGATTCGGCGGACGGAGAAGCTGGAGGACGGGACGCGTGGACGCCACAGGATTGCTTAAGGGTTTTGCGGCTTCGTACGCAATACTTTGAAAGTCAACCCCTTTGAATTTTGATGGACCTGAAGATAAACCCAGTAGTTAGGGAGATAGTCCATATTTCCATCCTTGGAGAGCCGAAAAATGTCGTCCTCAAAATGCATCTTCAAGACAGTGTCCTTTAGCCAAGCGGAGGCGACGTACGCACCCGCTCCCCGGTCGGTCCAGCCGTCCGCAGGATTAAAATTTGGTTTGAACTCGGGAATATCAATTTGCGACCATTCTTTTCCATTTTTGAAAAAGGCGAAACTCTCTGTCCAAGACCTCATAGTCGCGACCGTTACGGCAAACGCCTTGCTGTCAGATATCCAGAGCACTCTTACTCCTTCCGTCGAAACTCTGCGGTATTGATACCAATCAAATGTGCCGAGAACTTGGTGGTCTCGAGTTGATCGGATTTCGAGTGAGCCCGCGCCATCAATTGCATCCTCGAGCTCGGCTTCAACAGTAAGATGAAAGCTCTTGTCCGGGGAGGTGCTATTGGGAATTTCCCAGATGCGAGCCCGGCAGATGGTCGAAAAAATCAAGCAAAAGACCGGAATTACAAGGCAACGCATATTAACATTTTCAAATATTACCGCGCACTTCACCGGCAAGGGATGTTCCCGGGGGAGCGCGGGCATCTTGCCCGCTCCATCCGGCGTCTTGCCGGATGGTCTTCAGGACTGCGTTGGCGCCTTGTCATTGCTCTCCACACCTGCCCGGCAAGATGCCGGGCAGAGCGGGCAAGATGCCCGCGCTCCCCGGAGAACATCGATACGAAGATTTCGCGGGTATTTTGGGCCACGGTTTTCATGAACGCTCTAATCTCCTGGATTCCAATTGGGAGCTGTCACGCCCGGCGCGGGATGATGTCGATGGGCTGGCGGAACTTGACGATGGAGTTGGCCGGGGCGACGCCGCGCCATTGGGTGCCGGGGTAGATGAGGGTGTTGCGCCCGATGATGGAGCCGGGAGAGAGAACGCAATGGCATCCGATCTCCGCACGGTCGCCGACAATGGCGCCGAAT
>DATAXI010000258.1:0-21647 GCA_036266845.1 Chthoniobacteraceae bacterium
GAATGATCCACTCCGTTTCCATCGGGGGGAGCGTCATTGGCGGCCAGGGGGACTACAGCGGCTACATTACCGATGCCCAGACCATCCAGAGCGTGGTTATCGGCGGCGATTTGATCGGCGGCAGTTACGGCGGGTCCAGCACGCTCTCCTACACCGGCGCCATCAGTTCCACGGCTGGAACGGGCATCGGCTCGGTCAAGATCGGCGGCAATATTTTCTCCGGCTCCAACAGCGGCAGCGGCACGCTGACCAACTCCGGCTCCATCACCAGCGCGGCGGCAATCGGCAGCGTCGCCGTGGGCGGCGGCTTGTTTGGAAACTCCACGCAGCCGGTCCTCATCTCCGCCGTGGGCCAGGCTACCAAGCCCGCTTCCGGCGCCGATATCGCCATTGGTTCCGTCACCGTGGGTGGCAATGCCGTTTACGCCAATATCCTGGCCGGCTTTAGCGCTGCCGGGGCCAATACCAATGCCGATGCCTCCATCGCCTCCGTGATTGTGAAGGGCAACCTGCAGGCCAGCAACATTGTCGCCGGCGCGCAACAGGCGAATCCTCCCTATTGGGGCGTGGGCGATACCCTGCCAACCTCCAACAATTCCGGGACGCTGATTGCCGATATCGGCAGCGTCACGGTGGGCGGGCTCATCATTGGCAGCCCCGATAGCGGACCGACCTTTGGCATCGTCGCGCAGCAGATCAACGCCATCAAGGTCGGCGGAATCGCGCTCTCGCTCAACTCCGGCGCCAGCAACGATAATTTCGTGATTCCCGGCACCGGAGATACTTACGTCGAAGAAGTATCCTGAACAGGCCCTGCGCGGGTTTTCCCGCAAGCCTGCTGGCATGGGATTGGCTGACTGGGAAAGAGTGTCAAAAGCCCTCTCTTTTCTCGTCCTTATCGCCCTTCCGGCGGTCGTCTTTGGCGATCCGGCTCCCGCCGTGGGACCTCCGCCCACCGTGCCCACCTCCGGTACCGCGCCGAGCCTGAGCGTTGGTTTTTCCGCCTCCGGCCTGAGTTCCGTCAAGTGGAATGGCTCGGAGCTGATTGCCTCGGGAGCGCCGAATATCGGCTGGGCCGGCTTTGTGCAGGCGGATGGCAGTTGGGTTTCCGGCAATATGAACGCCACCTCGACGTTCGATTCCACCAACCACATTTTGACGCAGAAGTTTGCCTGGGGCAGCGCCAGGTACGTTTACACCTACAACGGCACCCAGCTCTTCGTGGATACCACCATCACGAATACCTCCAGCCAGGAGATGGCGAGTTTCGTGATGCAACTGGTCGAAATCAAGTTCCCGCAGACTCCCAGCGAGTATGACGGGTCCGACCCGATGGTCGGCTGGAACATGGGAAATCCGACCATCATCCCCACCACATTCGGCGCCAGCCGCCTCGTCACCACCAACGAGGATGTCGCCAATCCCCTCATGGTTGGATGGCCCTGGCCGGTCGATGCCTCCAAGACGACTTTCCCGCTCTATGTCCTTACCGGCCAGGACTCGATGTATCCCAGCAGCTACCCGAACATCAACCGGCCCATCCCCGCCGGCGGTACGCTCGAGTACAAAATCGGCTTCCGCTTCGGCTCCGCCACCGATTCCAATTACGAACTGGCCGGCGATCTCTACCAGACTTTCGCCAACACATTCCCGCAGACCCTCAACTGGACCGATCGCCGCCCGATCGCCCAATTGATGCTGACCAGTTACAACGGCACTTACGCCACCAACCCGAACCGCTGGTTCGGCGATGGCTCGGTGAATACCACCACCCCGGCGGGCGTTACCGCATTCCAGCAGCGCGTCATCGCTTACGCGCAGCAATCGGTGGCCAATTGCAAGGCGGAGAACGCACAGGCGGCGATCACCTGGGACATGGAAGGCGAATATTTTTACCAGCCCATCAGCTACATTGGCGACCCGCGCCTCACCGGCACACTGGCGCCGGAAATGGACGGCATCGCCGACGCTTACTACAAGACCTTTACCGATGCGGGCATCAAGGTCGGCATGACCATCCGGCCGCAACAGCTTGTCCTCAGCGATAGCAACACCCAGGCGGCGCAGACGGATGTGGCCGAGCCGGGCCAGCTCATGATCCAGAAGATCGGCTACGCCGTAAACCGCTGGGGCGCCTCGGTATTCTATGTCGATTCCAACGGCGCGCCGGATGATCCGATTGATCCCTACTACTTCCGCGAGGTGACCAAGGCGTTCCCGAACATTCTCCTCATCCCGGAGCAGTCGAATACCGGGTACTACGGGATCAGCGCTCCCTACGGGCAGCTCGATATGGGGGTAACCGGCGTGCCGGCGGCGGCGCAATGGACGTATCCCCAGGCATTCCGCGTCTTCACCATCAGCGATGGGGATGTGACCGATAATTGGGATACACTCGTGAACTCCGTCGCGCGGGGGGATGTGCTCTTCTTCCGCGGCTGGTTTTCGGCAACGGAGAACCCCCAGGTGACACAGATTTATCAGCAGGCGGCGGTGAGTGGGACCAATTAATGCTTCCAAAGGAGGCATCATGCCCACCAACGACTCCCGCACCCTGACGCGAATTACGAAGTCCGCCGTCGTCCACAAGGTGATCGATATCACCCCGGAGCCGGCGTCTGCTTCCAGGAAAATACCTGCCGCCCAGATGTTTGCATCGCTTCTAAAGCATCGCGTGGCGGTCATCGCCGCCGGCGCGGCCGTGCTGGCGGGGTCGGTGTTTACCCTGGCAATGCCCCATGCGGCCCATAAGGCCGTCGCGGCTGCCGCACCAGTCCATCCGGCCCCGGCTGCCATTGTTGCGCCTGTTATTTCTCAAAAGAATCCGCCCGCGCCGCAGAAGCCGGTCCTGGTGGAATTGAATCTGCCGACCGCTGTCCAGCAGGGATACGTGGATTGCCAGTGGCGCGGCAATGGGCGGGAGCGCCTGGTGATGGATGCCCGCAACACCGGCAACCAGCCGCTGCGGCTGCACCTGGGCGCGGGGCAGCTCCTGGCATCCGATGATTGCACCATCGTGGTCCTCAAGTCGCAGACGCTCGATTTTGCCCCGCACGCCGTGCTGCATGAGGAATTTGCCACCGCCGCCACTTCCTCCGCCAATAAAGTGATCGGCGCCGAGTATCACCTTTCCGCCGGGGCGCTGCCGGACCTGGGCAAGCTCTTTACCTACCTTGCCGCTCATCCCGCCAATGAGGCCGCCATCCAGACCGCAACCCTCATCCTCACGGAAAACCTCCCGCTCTCCGCCTTCGCGAAGTTCAACGAGCTGAGCGCCGGCCCCGCGACGGTGCGCGAGAGCCAGGACTTTAAGGCCGACACATCCGATATTCTCACCGCGCTCATGATCATCAAGAACATCGGCATCGACCGTCCGCTCGCGGTCACCATCGATCCCCAGTTGGAAGTCGAGGCGATGATCGATCCCGACGCCCACGGCCTGGCATTGAGCTATTACGGCATTGCCGACGAGTGGGGCTACTGGAAGAACCAACTCCTGCAGGGCGATCCCTCGACGCGCCATTACGCCCTCTACGGCATCGCCCGCTATTACCCGGATATCGCACTCCAGATGCTGCCGAAATGGGCGCGCCAGGATAACGTGAGCCCCGTTTACCGCATGTCCGCGGTGGAAGCGCTGGCGGAGACCGATCGCGCCGGGGCCATCCCGATTCTGCGCGAGTTGGAGAGGGAATTTGGCGGCACCACCGATCTGGGCCACGCCGCGCACCAGGCCGCCAACTACCTGGATGAAGAGTTTTCCCGGACGGCAAAGCTGACCGCCTCCAATCAAACCCGCCCCGGCTCCCTGGCCAGCGTGGGAAACTGATTTTCCGCGGCGATCTTTTCACCATTTCTGCCGTCGCAAGCCGCAGCCCGCGTGTAATCTTTGCACGCGTTTATAATCGCCCGCGCCCGCACCGGCGGGCCATACTGCGGCCCAATGAAATCCCACGAACTGTTTCGTGATTTGCTGAGGAAGAAAAACGCCAAGGAGATGGCCGCGGACATGGGCCTTTCCCCATCGCTCATCTACAAGTGGGCGGAACCGGCCGGCGACCAGAAAAGCGGCGCGCCAAATCCGCTGGAGCGGGTGCGGCAGCTCCATTGTCTGACCCGGGACCACCGAATCGCCGATTGGGTATGCGCCGAGGCCGGCGGTTTCTTTGTCCAAAATGTCGTGACGCCCAAAGGGGGCCAGGCGCGGAGCCTCGCGGCGGCATCCAGCGCCGTCGTGCAGGAGTTTGCCGGGATGCTCTCGGCAATCGCCAAGGCGGCAATCGAGGAGACCATCGAGGAGGACGAGGCCGTGGCAATCCGGAGCCGGTGGCAAAAGTTGCAATCGATCACGGAGCAATTCGTCCAATGCTGTGAAACCAGGAATTTTGCGAATATCCACAAACACGCCCGGCAGCACGTGGCCGGCGAGAAGAAATCTCCGGATGGCCGGGAGGTCTGAAGGCCTTTGCTAACCGCTGGACAAGCGAGAGTGGTTCCACCATATTCCCCGCCCCATGTTTTCGCTCTTCATCGATATTTTGCTCGGGATTCACGTGCTCGTGTCCCTGCTGATCATCTTCATTGTCCTGATGCAACGGCCTAAGAGCGAGGGTATTGGGGCTGCATTTGGCGGCGAGATGATGTCGGAGATGTTTGCGAACACCTCCAACGTGCTGGCCAATGCCACCCGCTGGCTTGGCGGCATCTTCTTTTTTCTGACCCTCGTGCTTTCGATTCTTTACGCCCGTATGTCCACCCGGCACAGCCTCATCCAGGCCGCCGTGCTGAAGGCCGCGGCGGAAGCCACCCCGGCGCCTGCCGCATCGCCTGCCGCCGCACCTGCAATGACCGGCTCCGCAGCCCTCACTGGAACTGCCGCAATGACCGGCACCGCCTCGGAGTCCGGCACGGAAGCGCCTTTCAGTGGCGCTTCGGTTAGCTTGGGCACCCATGGTGCAACTCCCGCCGGCGCGCTTCTGTCCCCATCTGAGCCTCTGGCCAGCCCCGCGCCAACCGCCATGGCCAGCCCTGCGGCGGCTACCCCGGGCACTCCGGCTCCCGCGTCCACCGGCACCGGCCACTGATCGCCGGCATCATCCCGGCGTAATGACCCGTCTTGGGACCCTGTTTGCGGCTGTCGCGGTGATGTGCGCCGCCGGCTGTCAGCGGGCGATGGACCGGGCGGAATTCGTCTTCCTCAACGGGGCGGAACCCGAGACGCTGGACCCCTCGCTCATCACAGGGCAGCCGGAGAGCCGTATCGCGGGCGCATTGTTCGAGGGGCTTACCAGCTTTAACCAGAAGGGGCAGGTGATCCCGGGCGTGGCCGAAAAATGGGATATTTCTCCCGATGGCCGCGTTTACATCTTTCACCTGCGCCACGATGCCCGCTGGAGCAACGGGCAGCCGGTCACGGCCCGCGATTTCCGCGATACCTGGCGGCGCACGCTGACGCCGGAAACTGCCGCGGAGTACGCCTATCAGCTCTTTTACCTTCACAACGGCGAGGCGTATAACACCGGCAAAATCAAGGATTTCTCCCAGGTTGGCGTTTCCGCGCCGGACGATTGGACGCTGGTCGTCACGCTGGATAATCCCACCTCTTTCTTCCTGGGACTCTGCGCGACCACGCCGCTTTATCCCGAGCCGATGTCCGTGGTGCGCCGGTGGGGGGACCAATGGATCAAGCCCGGCCATCTGGTGGGCAATGGCGCGTACCAGCTCGCGGAGTGGCGCATCAACGACCGCATCCGCCTCGTGAAAAATCCCTACTACTGGGATGCCGCGCACGTGGGCATGCGCAGCATCGATGCGCTGCCAATCGACCGCGCGAATACCGCATTCAATTTCTACTGTGCCGGCCAGGCGGACCTCATCTTGGACAAAGGCCTCGTGCCGGTCGCGCTGCTCAGTGATCTGCGCACCCGGCCCGATTTCCACTCCGCACCCTTCCTAGGCACCTATTTTCTGCGCTTTAATGTCACGCGCTCCGCATTCAAGGATGCGCGGGTGCGCCGCGCCTTCGCGCTCGTGATCGATAAGAAACTGATTGTGGATAAAATCACGCGCGCGGGCGAGACGCCGGCCGCCAGCCTGGTGCCGCCGGGCGCCGCCGGGTACCAGCCGCCGCCGGGCCTGGAGCGGAATCCGGACGAAGCGCGCCGCCTGCTTGCCCAGGCCGGTTATCCCGGCGGCAAGGGTTTCCCGCTCATCACGTATCTTTACAGCACCGGGGAGGTAAACGAGGCGATAGCCGTGGAGTTGCAAAGCATGTTCAAGAGAGAGCTGGGCGTGCAAATCTCCCTCCAGCGCCAGGAGTGGAAGGTTTACCTCAACTCGATGAACAACCTGGACTTCGATATGTGCCGGGCAAGCTGGGTGGGCGATTACGACGATCCGAACACTTTTCTCGATATGTTCGTGACCGGCGGCGGCAACAACGACACCGGCTTTGCCGATCCCGCCTACGACGCGCTGATCGCCGATGCCGCGAAACAGGTGGACCAGCAAAAGCGATTCGCTATTTTCCGCCAGGCTGAGCACATCCTCATCAGCGAGGAGGCGCCGGTCTGCCCGCTCTATTTTTACGTGGGCATCCAGTTCTACAACGGCAATCGCCTTGGCGGCATGGCCGCGAATCTGCTGGATGAACACCCCTTGCAGGACCTGTATTGGAAGAAAGACCGATGAGTTACCTGGCCTATTGTGTTTATCGGACTTTGGCCGAGTTCATCGCGCTGCTGCCGCTGCCCGCGGGCTTCCGGCTGGGGCGATTTCTCGGCTGGGTGGCCTATGACTTTGTGGGGCGCTACCGGCGGCTGGTGCTGAAAAATCTGGAGATCGCGTTTGGCGGCGAGAAATCGAAAGCGGAATTGCGGAAGCTGGCCCGCGAGCATTTTGCGACGCTGGGGGGCAACCTGCTCTCCTCGTTCAAGCTCGGCACCATGACTCCGGAGGAAATCTCCGCGAGGGTGCGGATCGAGAACATGGCCGCGCTGCACAAGGCCGCCGAGCCGGGACGCGGCGTGGTGCTGGTGCTCTCGCATCTGGGCAATTGGGAGTTACTCGCGCAACTGGTGCCGCACGGTCCGCCCGGGCGGCGGGTCGGCACGGTTTACCAGGCCCTCGGCAACAAATACTTCGACCGCCATGTGAAGAATATCCGGATTCGCATGGGCCTGGTGCCGTTCGACCGCCGCCGCGGCTTTCAGGAGCCGATCACCTTCCTGCGCCGCGGTGGAGTGCTGGGGGTGCTGGTGGATCAGCACGCGGGCGATGGAGGCATCTGGGCGCCGTTCTTCGGACGGCTTTCTTCGACCTCGCCGCTGGCCGCCACCGTGGCCTTGCGGACCGGGGCGCCGCTCGTGCCGGTCGCCGTTTACACCGTCGGCTGCGCGCGCTGGCGGCTGGTGATTTCCGATCCGCTGCCCCGGGAGAAAACCGATCCCGAGCAATTGACCGCCGAGATCAACGTGGCCCTGGAAAAAGAAATCCGCGTTTCACCCTCCGATTGGTTCTGGGTGCACAACCGCTGGAAGACGCCCTCGCCGCAATTTCTCCTTTCCCATTACAAGCGCGGTGTGGCGCTCCCGCGCGGTTTCAGCGCCGGGCAGCTCAAGCCCTTCCGCATCCTCATCCGCTCCGCCAACTGGCTGGGCGATGCCGTGATGAGCGCGCCCGCAGTCCGCGCCATCAAGAATGGCCGGCCCGATGCGCACGTGACGATTCTCACCCCGGCCAAGCTGGCCGATTTCTGGAAGACGATGCCCGAGGTGGACGACGTGATTCCCATCGCGCCGCGAGACAGCGTCTTCACCGTCGGACGAAAAATCCGCAACCGATTTGACGTGGCGTTTGTCTTCCCCAATTCCCCGCGCAGCGGGCTGGAGGTGCGCCTGGGCGGCATTCCACGCCGCATTGGTTACAGGCGGCCATGGCGGAAGTTTACGATCAATGCCAGCGTCGCCGATCCCTCCCCCGGCCCGATGAGGCACGAGGCTCACCAATACCTCCGGCTGGCCCATTACGCCGGCGCCAACACCAAGGGAATGCTCTCCATGCAAGCCGCCCGCCCCGCCGTGCCGGAGACCGCTCCGCTCGGGCTGGCGCCCGGGGCGGAATATGGCCCGGCCAAGCGCTGGTTGCCGGAAAACTTTGCCGCCGTCGCGCGCCGGGTGAATGAGCAGACCGGAAGGCGCTGGCACATTTTCGGGGTAAAGGCCGACCGCCCCGCGGCGGACGCCATCGCCGGTCAACTGGACGGCCAGTGCGATAACCTGGCAGGCGGGACGACGCTGGCCCAACTCATCGAGCGCTTGCGCGAGTGCAGCCTGGTGCTCACCAACGACACAGGCACCATGCATCTGGCCGCTCACCTCGGCGTGCCGGTGCTCGCGATCTTTGGCTCGACCGAGCACATCCTCACCGGCCCCATGGGAAAAAACAGCCGCGTCCTGCGGCATCACGTCTCATGCAGCCCCTGCTTCCTGCGCGAGTGTCCCCTCGATTTCCGCTGCATGAAGTCCGTCACCGTCGAGGAAGTGACGGCCGCCGTGCTGACAACGCTGGGTAAGTAAAAGGCCCGTATCCCTCCATCGCTCTACACCGCGATCAATCGGTTGAGGCCGCTTTCCTCGATGTTCCTCCGCTCGTTGCGGCTGAAATCCAGGGTTTCCGAGAGGAGATGCTCGACGGAGGGTTTCGCGGCGGCGCGGATAAATATCTGGTAGGAGAAAAGGCCGCGCCCCAGGAGGATGAGAGCCTTATTGACCGCGAGCAGGAGGTGGCCCAGGAAGTTATCGCCGAGCGCCTTGGGATACGGCGCGGGGATGCCTTTCATTTCCAGCACTTCATAGCCGGCTTGCTCGAACAATTCGCGCAATGAGGCAAAGGTGAAGAGGCGCGTGTGGGTCCGGTCCAGGATGCCCTTGCGTCCGTAATTGAAGTGACCCGCCAGCAGCATGAAGCGGGTGACGAAGAAGCCAATATTGGCCGTGGTGAGCACGATCTCCGGACGGCGGCGCACGGCGGCGTGGCGCATGCGCTCCATGAAGACGTCCGGCTCGCGCAGGTGCTCGATGATATCGAGCAGGAAGACCTGCTCAAACTCGGAGAGATCGACCGGAAACTCATCGCGGTCGAGGTTCCACTGGTAGTAAGTCACCTTCGGGTCATCGGAGTGATCCGGGACGTACTGGTCCACGCCGGTCACGTGATTCGCCTTTTTCGCAAGCTCCCGCGCGATGTAGCCGCGGCCGCAGCCGATATCGATGACATTCGCGCCGGGGCGCACCGCGTCGATGGCCATGGTGTGGGAGGAGGTGAAGCCGAGCTTCACGTCGTAGGTTTCCTCGACCGGGCCGATATCGAACTTGCGATCGTAAAGCAGGTTCCGCTGGTGAAATTTCGCGCGCAGCATGGTGCGGAAGACGTCCCACGCGTACTTCATCCCGTTCACGTAGCAGATCTCGTCGCCGTAATAGGTGGGGATGGGCAGTTCGACAATCGGGACTCCGGCCATCACGAGCTGGATGATGATCTCCGTGTCGAAATGAAAATCGTTCGAGTTGCGCTCGAACGGGATTTTCCGCAGTGCGGCGACGGAGTAGAGGCGGTAGCCAGAGTGGAATTCGGAGAGCTTCGAGCCCAGCATCGAGTTCTGGAAGGTGGTGAGGATCTTGTTGCCGGCGTACTTGTATAGCGGCATGCCGCCGCGCAGGGCGCCCCCCTTGTCCAGCATGCGGGAGCCGAACACCGCGCCGGCCTCGCCGCTGATCAGCGGTTCGAGCAGGTCAGGCAGTTTTTCCGGCGCATACTGGCCGTCGCCGTGGACAAGCGCCACATAGTCGAACCCGTTCTCGATGGCGTAACGATAGCCGAGCTTCTGGTTGCCGCCGTACCCCTGGTTGATCGGGGTCCGCAATACGGTGATCTTCAGCCCCTCGATGGCCGACTCATGCTTCAGGCCGGCGGCGAAGGTGTCATCCTTGGAGGAATCGTCAATGACCAGCACCTCGACATTTCCCCCGCGCAGAGAGGGGGGGATCCGGTGCAAAACACTGCCGATGGTCTTCTCCGCGTTGTACGCGACGATGAAGACGAGGATTCGTTTCTTGGAAAGGTCAGCACTCATAGGGCGCGGGGGTGAAGCGGGCACACGCATCGCATTTCAGGAATGGGAAGAAGGCAAGTTCCGTGCCCAAGGGCGGTTGCATCAGACGAATAGGGTAAAAAATTCTGGTTCCTGCGTCAAACATACCGGAATAGCGATCCGATTTGCAGCCGTT
Organism: Chthoniobacteraceae bacterium; assembly: GCA_036266845.1. Taxonomy (GTDB): domain Bacteria; phylum Verrucomicrobiota; class Verrucomicrobiia; order Chthoniobacterales; family Chthoniobacteraceae; genus DATAXI01. The sequence goes on from DATAXI010000258.1 coordinate 10,287, forward strand.
GGCGGCTGCGGAGGGCCGGGCGATGCGCGGGGGAGACGGGCGGGAGGAGATGGGCGGCGGTTGGGGGGCTGAATCACGTGGAGTGATACGGGTTTTCAGACCATCCGGCAAGATGCCGGATGGAGCGAGATGGAAGCTCGCGCTCCCCCGGAACGTCGATATTCGAATCGTTGCCGGGGGTTGCGATACGGCGAGGGGAGCATGGGGCGCGGCGCCGGAAAACGAAAACTCCGCGTCCGGCCTCTCCCCGGTACGCGGAGTTGTATGGGCGGGGGAAAACCGCTCAGTCGGCCAATACGGGGCCGGAATCTCCCCGGCGGCCGGCAGGCTTGGTTCTTTTCGTGCTCAAATCAGAAGCGATTCTAAAAATGGGACCATCGGTTGGCCCGTTTTGGAACCATGCCCCGGCGCCAGCCAGGTCGAATCCATTGCCACACTCGGACGGTGGCTGGCGGCATCGACTGGCGCACCCGTGCCAATGGATGGTTCCTGTTTTCTGGCGGTCACGGTTTCTCCTAGCTGCAGCCCTGGCTGGTGCCGCACTCGGTGCAGCAGCCGCAGGCGCCGGCGCGGATGACCTTGTTGCTGCCGCAGTTGGAGCAGGTGATGTCCATGTACATGGAGCCGAGCGCCTCCTGGACGCGGTCGGCGTGCCGGTGGCCCATGGCGCCGAGCGAGGGCTTGCCCTCGGAGAAGAGGCGATTGGTCACCACGTCGATGATTTCCTTCTCGCCGGTGCGTGGAAGCTCCGCTACGGGACGATTGACGGCGCGCTTTTCCATCTCGCCAATGCCCTTGAGGGGCAGATCGGGCTGGCCGGCGTGGGGCGCGGTGGCTTCCTTGTAGCCTTTGATGAACTGGCAGCCGAGCCAGCGGAAGACATAGTCCGTGATGGAGGTGGCGTTGCGGATATCCGGGTTTTTGGTAAAACCGCTCGGCTCGAAGCGCTGGTAGGCGAACTTCTTGAGCAGGCTCTCCAGCGGCACGCCGTATTGCAGGGCCATGGAGGTAAGGGTGGCGACGGTGTCCATGAGACCGCCGATGGTGCTGCCCTCCTTGCTCATCTGGATGAAGATTTCGCCCGGCTGCCCATCCTCGTACAGGCCGACGGTGAGGTAGCCCTCGTGGCCGGCGATATCGAACTTGTGGGTCAGTGAGACGCGGGTCTCCGGCATGCGATGGCGCACGGGGCGATTTGCCGCGGCGCGCAGGGCATCGAGCTCTTTCTCAAGCTCGACGATGCGGCCGGTGAGCTGCTCGACCTCCGCGGGCGCGATGGCGGCGGGCGTTTCTCCGTTGCCGCTGCCGTGGCGCTTCTTGTCGGTAGCCAGCGGAGCGGAGCGCTTGGAGCCGTCGCGGTAGATGGCGATCGCCTTGAGGCCCAGCTTCCAGCCTTCGACATAGGTATTGATGATGTCCTCGACGGTCGCGCTCTCCGGCAGGTTGACGGTCTTGGAGATGGCGCCGCTCAGGAAGGGCTGGGCTGCGGCCATCATGCGGATGTGCCCGCGGTAATGGAGGCTGCGCTCGCCCTTGCTCGGCTTGAAGGCGCAATCGAACACCGGCAAATGCTCCGGCTTGAGGCCGCTGCGGATGGTCGCGCCCCCGGTCTCGCCGAGGACATCCTCGATGGTGTCGTGGGTATCAATGTGCTGGATGATCTGCGCGATCTCCTCCTGGGTGTAGCCCAGGTTGGCGAGCGCGGGGCGGACGGTCTGGTTGACGATCTTCAGCATGCCGCCGCCGGCCAGCAGCTTATATTTCACCAGCGCGATGTCGGGCTCGATGCCGGTGGTATCGCAATCCATGAGGAAGCCGATGGTGCCGGTGGGGGCGAGCACCGTGACCTGCGCGTTGCGGTAGCCATGCTTGCGGCCCAGCTCCAGCGCGCTGTCCCAGCACTGCTGCGCCTCTTTCTTGAGATAGTCGAAACGATCGGAGGCCTGGATGCCGGCAACGCTCTCGCGGTGCAGGCCGATGACCTCGAGCATCGGCTCGACGTTGTCCTTTGCCGGCGGTTGCTGGACGCCGGAGGCGCGGGAGTCCTGATAGCCGGGGAACGGCCCCATGTGGTGCGCCATGCGGGCGCTCTGCTCATAGGCATGGCCGGTCATGATGGAGGTAATGGCGCCGGCGAGCGCGCGGCCCTCGTCGCTATCGTAACCGAGTCCGTAGCTCATGATGAGCGCGCCCAGGTTCGCGAACCCGAGGCCGAGGGTGCGGAAGATGTGGGAATTCTCCGCGATCTCCTTGATCGGGTAGCTGGCGTTATCGACCAAAATTTCCTGTGCGGTAATGAAGACGCGCACGGCGGCTTTGAAGCGCTCGATATCGAAGGAGCCGTCCGGCTTCTTGTACTTGAGCAGGTTGAGCGAGGCCAGATTGCAGGCCGTATTGTCCAGGAAGAGGTATTCCGAGCAGGGATTCGTCGAGTTTTGCCGGCCGGTGCCCTTGCAGGTGTGCCACTTGTCGATGGTGGTATCGAACTGGATGCCGGGATCGCCGCAGACCCAGGTGCCGAGGGCGACCTTGCGCAGCAGCTCGCGGGCGTCCTTTTTATCGCACGGCTTGCCATCCACCACGCGGCGGGTCCACCACTCGCGGCCCTCGATGGCGGCGTCCATGAAATCGTCGCTCACGCGCACCGAGAGATTCTCGTTCTGATACATGATGGAGCCGTAGGCATCGCCGTTGTAGGAGCCGTCGTAGCCTTGCTCGATGAGAGCCCAGGCCTTCTTCTCCTCCTTGGTCTTTGCCTCGATGAATTCCTCGATGTCCGGATGCCAATCCTTGAGGGTGTTCATCTTCGCGGCGCGGCGGGTCTTGCCGCCGCTCTTCACGACATTGGCCACCTGGTCATAAACCTTCAGGAAGGAGAGGGGGCCGCTGGGCTTGCCGCCGCCGGAGAGTTTCTCGCGGGTGGAGCGGAGCGTGGAGAGATCCGAGCCGGTGCCGCTGCCATACTTGAAGAGCATCGCCTCGCTCGTGGCCAGGCGCATGATGTCCTCCATGTTATCGGAGACGCTCTGGATGAAGCAGGCGCTGCCCTGCGGGTACTCGTACTGCGTGGGGGCGCGCTCGGCCTGGCCGGTGGCGCGGTTGTAGAAGTAGTTGCCGGCTCCGGCGTTCTTGCCCACGCCGTACTGGTGCCAGAGGCCCACGTTGAACCAGACGGGCGAATTGAACGCGCCATATTGATTGACGCACAGCCACGTCAGATCCTCATAAAACACCCGGCCATCCTCTTCTGTGGCAAAGTAGCCATCCGCGACGCCCCAGTCCGCGATGGTGCGCGTGACGCGATTCACGAGCTGGCGGATGGAGGCCTCGCGCCCGTTTTTCCATGGGTCATTGCCGTGGGAGATATCGCCGTAGAAATACTTGGAGACGGCGATCTTCGTCGCCAGCTCGCTCCAGGTCTTCGGCACTTCCACATCGGTTTGCTCAAAGATGACCTTGCCGCCATCGTCGGTGATCTTGGCGGTGCGTTTGTCCCATTCGATCTGGTCGAACGGCGAAATATTTTCCGTCGAAAAAACACGGTTAAACTTCAGCCCTTTGGAGGCTGCCTTCGCGCGGGCGGGCGCTGGCGTACTGGCACGCCGGTTGGCGCGGACGTTGGAATCGATTTTAATCATGGCGGTGAACTCTCCGGGAACTTGGGGTGGAACGTTCTCTCGGCGACCCATAATATACCACATATTGGGGCTGTCGAAAGTGCGGACACTATGAATAGCGGTATTTGAAAGGCAAGAAATTTCCGTCAAAGAGCACTTTTTTCCGCAAAACCCTTGACACGCGGACGATGCGGGGAGGCTTGCCCTGGAGTGAATGTGCATCACACCGCGGTGTGTTTCTCCTCGCAGGAAATGCCTGCCGGGCGATAGACAAATTGGACGTGCGTTTCCTCCTTCCCTTCGCGTTCCTTTTCCTCGGCATTGCAACTATGAATGGCTCAGATATTTCCTGCTCCGACGGCGCCTCGCTGCAGATTACGCCGGAGGAGGGGCGATTGCGCGTGGAATATACCGCGCAGGGGATCGATCAGCCCGGGCGCCGGATGTATCTGGCCACTGGCGCCAATGGGCAGCCGGGTTCCGCGCTGCTCCCCTATGGCAATGGGCTGGAAGGCTCGACGGTGTTTTTGCCATTCAATGCATCGCGGTTGTATGTGATCGCAAACAGTCCGGGTGGGCTCACGGCAAGCGTCCGCGAGTGGAAGGGAGTGCAATGGAGCGGGTGGAGTGACGCTTCGGCGGCGGTCACCGGGACTTTCTCGAAAGATCATTGCTCGCTGGCGGTCGCGGAGGACGCGGTTTGCATCGCCCCGCGGGTGGCGCTCGAGATTTACGCGAAGGACCTCACCCAGAATCATGGCTGGGGCCGCCTCTATGGCGCGAGCGATCCCGCTTACCGCGCGGGTGTGGGCGATCAAGCCATTCCGGGTTTTGTGCAATTGACGCTCGCGGGTGCGCTCCACGCGGTCTCCCCAATCTCGCCGGAGTATCGCACGCGGCTGGAGGCGGATAGCCGGGTGCGCATATACCAGCTCTTCGTGCGGCTCTTCGGCAATATCAACGGGACGCGCAAGACCAATGGGACGCTGGCGGAGAATGGCGTGGGAAAATTTGACGATATCAGCGACGCGGCGCTCGATGGGATTCGCGACTTGGGCTGCACGCACATCTGGCTCACAGGCGTGCTGCGGCAGGCCACCTCGACCGATTACTCAAAGATCGGGCTGCCAGCGGACGATCCCGATTTGCTCAAGGGCCTTGCGGGCAGCCCCTATGCGATCAAGGATTACTTCGATGTCTGCCCGGATTACGCGAACGATCCGGCAAAGCGGCTGATTGAATTCAAGGCGCTCCTGGACCGCATCCATGCGCACGGGCTCAAGGCGATCATCGACCTGGTGCCGAATCATGTGGCGCGCAGTTATGCATCCACCATTCATCCGGAGTGGTCGTTTGGGCTCAAGGATGACAAGACGAAGTTTTTCGATCCCCGGAATAATTTCTTTTACCTGCGTCCCAACGATCCGGGTGGCGGGCCGCCGCTGAAGCTGCCGACTTGCAAGGATGGGCAGCCGATCAGCCCCACGTGCAAGGTGCTCGGCGGCTGCGACGGGCTTTTCGCACCGGAAAAAATCCACGGGCGCGTGACGGGCAACAATGCCGATACGTGGGCGCCCGCCATCAGCGATTGGTATGAGACGGTGAAACTGAATTACGGCGTCGATTTCACCCATCCCAACGATCACTCCCATGTGGTCGCGCCGCCCGTGCCGGATACGTGGACGAAGATGGACCGGATCATCGCATACTGGCAGGCGATGGGCGTGGATGGGTTCCGCTGCGATATGTCCCACATGGTGCCGGCGGAGTTCTGGGCCTGGGCCATCACGCGGGCGCGGGCGCGGCAGCCGGATGTGTGGTTCATGGGCGAGGCTTACAATAATGACCCGGCAAAGCTGCCGCCGGCCGACCCATTGGCTGCGACGCTGGGCAATGTAATGTACTCGCTGCTCAATTCGGGATTCAACGCCGTCTATGACGACCCCACTTACAAGGCGCTCAAGGGGATTTATGACGGGCCTCGCTGGGCCAATGATATCGACGCTGCCGCGACGCCGGATTTCATTTACCAGAACAGCCTCCGCTATGCGGAAAACCATGACGAGGTGCGGCTGGCCGGGAAAAACAACTGGGGCAGCATCGGCATGGAAGTGGGGCGTCCGGTGGCGGCGATTCTGTATGGCATCGGGCGCGGACCGGTGATGATTTACAACGGCCAGGAAGTGGGCGAGCCGGCGGATGGCGCGGAGGGTTTCGGCGGGGACGATGCGCGGACGACGATTTTTGATTATTGGTCCATGCCGGAACTGGTGAAATGGGTGGATGGCCACAAGTATGATGGCGCGCTGCTGAGCAAGGAGCAGAAATCCCTGCGCTACTATTACGCGAAGCTGCTGAATCTGGTGGGCGAGCCGGGCTTCCGCTTCGGCGGATTTCGCCCGCTCAACCCGGCCAATAACAGGACCGCCCGCTTTGGCGCGATCGAGGGCGATCCCGCCTCGGGGCATTGGATGTATGCGTTTCTTCGGTACGATTCGCGCAGCCAGCAGCGCTGGCTGGTGGTGGCGAATCTGCACCGGAGCACCACTTTTACCGAGGTCCACCTGCACATCCCGGCCGATGCGGTGCGATGGCTGGAGTTGCCCTCGCAATCCCCGCTCACCTTTACGGATCACCTCGGCAGCGGCGTTGCGGTCATGGCGAAACCGGGGGACCTGCCGGCGAATGGCGTTGTGATCCCGAAGATTCCGCCGCTCAGCGCGATGTATTTCGCCATTACGCAGAGCCAATAGGCGGCAAGGAAGGCCGGGGGAAGCCGATTCTTTGGCGGGATGCCTTACAGCCCGGGAATCGCCCGCGACGAGGCCTGGGTCTCGTAGTTATTGATGATCATGTCGCGCACCCGCGCCGCCGAGATGGGGCGTGCGGTGATGAGGTCCAGGTTCCCATCGACGCCGATGACGGCGATGGCAAAACGGCCGTTCACGCCGTAATCCGCCGCCACTTGCGACGGGTTGGCGGCATTGGCAAAAGGGATATTGGAATGGATATCCGTCGGGCCATGTTCGATCGCGGCCACAAAGACCACTTTCTGCTCGGAGAAGCGGGGGTACATGGGGCCGAGCAGGAAGAGTTCCTTCTTGAACTCCTTGAGCCGCATCTTTTGCGCGATGATGAGGACGACCGGCTGTCCGCGAAGGCTGTGCAGCGTCTTCGGGATGCCGTCGAGTTTGAAATCCGGGGCGGGACGCACGACGCCCGCGTGAACCGCGGCCGTGCAGAGGCAGAGGAGGGCGGCTGCGCGCAAGAACTGTGAGAACCCCTTCATACCTTCATGATCTCCGCTTCCTTGGAGGCCACCGCTTCGTCGATTTTCTTCACGTATTTGTCCGTCAGCTCCTGCACTTCCTTTTCCAGGGTGCGCAAGTCGTCCTCGGTGATATCGCCTCCCTTTTGCGCTTTCTTTGCTTCATCCATGCCTTCGCGACGATTCGCCCGGATGCGGACGCGGGCTTCCTCGGCCATTTGCTTGATCGTTTTCACCAGGTCGCGGCGGCGATCCTCGGAAAGCTCCGGCATGGGCAGGCGGATCACCTTGCCCTCCGTGGCGGGGTTGATGCCCAGTTTGCTCTCCTTGATGGCCCGCTCGATATCGCGCGTGGTCTGTGCGTCGAAGGGCTGGATCACCAGCATGCGCGGCTCCGGGGCGGTGATGACGGCGAGCTGCTTGAGCTTCATCTGGGCGCCGTAAGCCTCCACGTCGATGTTTTCCACGAGCGCCGGCGAGGCCTTGCCCGTGCGGACCCCGGAGAACTCATGGCTCATGTAATCGGCGGCCTTATCCATGGCCGCCTCCGTTTCAAAAAGGATTTCTTCAGAAGTCATAAGAGAGAAAGTTTAATCGCCGCAAACAATAGTGCCAACGGGCTTGCCAAGCACGGCATCGCGAATGTTTTTCCGCTGCATCATATCAAACACGATGATCGGCACCTTATTGTCCATGCAAAGGGAAAAAGCGGTCGAGTCCATCACCTGGAGGCGCTGGGTCAGCGCGTCGGCAAAGGTAAGCGTCTCGTAGCGTTTGGCGTTCGGGTTATTCTTCGGGTCGCAATCGTAGATGCCGTCCACCTTGGTGGCTTTGAGGATGACCTCGGCGCCCATCTCGCTGGCGCGCAGGGCGGCGGTGGTATCGGTGGAGAAAAAGGGATTGCCCGTGCCGGCCACGAAGATGACCACGCGCTTGAGCTCCAGGTGGCGGATGGCGCGGCGGCGGATGAAGGATTCCGCCACGTTCTTCATTTCGATGGCGGTCTGGACGCGGGTGGGGACGTTGAGCGCCTCGAGCTCGCTCTGGATGGCCAGGCCGTTCATCACGGTGGCCAGCATTCCCATGTAATCCGCCGTGGCCCGGTCCATGCCGCGCTGGCTGGCGGAGAGGCCGCGCCAGATATTGCCGCCGCCGACCACCAGGGCCACCTCGACCCCCATTTCGTGAATTTCCTGAATCTGCTCCGCGATGCCGTGGACGATCTGGGGTGAAATATTGTCGCGGCTGCCCGGCTCGCGCAGAGCCTCGCCGCTGAGTTTCAGAACGATGCGTTTATATTTGGGGCGCGGCTCAGACATCTCAGGCCTGATAAAACGCAATGGCCCGGGCGATGAAAAGGGAAAAAGGAGATCGGGGATTGCCTGATTTTGAGGGTAAGCCGGTTGACAGGAAGGGTCGCAAACAGGTCTAATCGCCCCTATGCGCACTCGCTTCCTTTGCATTCTGGGCCTCGCCGCCACCTGTGGCGGGGCGTTATTCGCCCAAGGCCCGGCCCACGCGGTGACGCTGATGGGGACCATCACCTACGAGATTCCCGGCTCGGCGGTAAAATCCAGCGCCTTCACCAATGCCTCGATTCTCAAGGGTGTGTTCGCCATCTCGGGAACCACCGGCGGAGTCACCAGTGTCAAGGACCTCGATCTCGCGATGAACGACACGACGCAGGAGATCGATGTGGTGGTCAAGAGCACCGGCGCATTTTATACCAGGCTTGCAGTGACCGGCTCGAATTCCATTGTCTTGGGCGCGATCGAAGCCCAAGGGAAAAAGACCACGCTGGACACGGAAGTCCAGACGGACTTCGAGGTGACGGTGGATGATGGAGATGAGTCGGAGACGACCGTTTGCAATCTGCTGACCCACACCACGCTGGCCAATAGCAGCGTCACGGCGATCAATGGCTCGTTTAGCGGAGGCACCCCTTCCGACCAGCCGGTGCAGGGAGAAATCACCTGCCGATTCAAGACCACCAAGAAGACCTACGACGTCACTTTCGTGCCGTAAGTCCGGTAACCGGCGCGCCGGTCGAGGTTGCGCCCGTTTCCTTGCCTTCTGCTTCATCCGGAGCGATCCTCAAAACAGAGAAGGTCGCCGATTCTCGGCGAGCGTCTCGGGCTTCTCATTATCTGTTTCCGCACCAAACAGCAGTTTTTTTAAACTTTCAGATTAGAACGAATCACCTTGGCGAGATGATGTTCAATCTTCAGCGGATCATCAAACAGCCTTTCGGCCTCCTTTAGAACTGCAAGCGTGCCCCATTTATCCAACCTAATCTGCCCCAAAGCCATGGCGAGAAGGAACTCCGTGACGGCCTCACCTTTTGCGCTTTGATGATTCGCGATTACCTCCTGAATATACGAGGTGACCATTGCGTTGAATAACTGGTTAAGCCCAAAGCATAGTTCTGTTCTGAAACTGCCCCGCAACAAGCATGCCTGAATTAGACCGTCGCTAAATCGCTGGAAATTGTTCGGATGCAGTAACGTGCGCCGATGTTCGGTAGTGTAGAGTGCTCTGCCGCCATCTCCAGACCTTATCTTATGGAGCATGCACGAAATTACGAAATAAACGTCAGCCTGTGACATTCTTTCGGAAATCTTTTGAGTGGTGAACGCAAAATTTGGACTTAATTCAAGTTCTTTTCCGCTAGTTTTTGGCCAAAACAGCTTTTCGGACATTCCGCGTAAATTGTCACCGACGCTTCGCTCCAATTGGTCGATTCGAGCACTGACAATTTCAACCGGAAATTTGCGCGGATCCGGGTTTTCGTCGAAGATTCGTCGTAGCAAATCGAGTTCGCTGCTCCAAATGGACTCGCGCTCCAATGTGTTATCCGGCACATGGATATCCTGGACACTTTGGAAGCCGAATCTAAGGCGTCCTCTACTGGTTTGCCGCAGGGTATTTTCGAGATGCTTTTGTTCCTCCTCACTCCGAGTCCGCCTCAATGCAATGAGGTAACTGATTGACGCATTTTGCTCCTTTTCTCGCAGTAATCTGCTTAGATTTGCTATAGTTCTTCCGCTCGAAAGACACCCTGCAATTACTAGCGCGGCGCCGTTCTCGAAGATGAGCCGCTCTGGGGACTTTTCTAAATCAGTAGCGAAAATTACGTGCGGCATTTTCGCCCCGGCAGCTTCCATGGCCTTAACTACTTCAGTGAGTACTCCGCTCGCTCCCGGATCATTGCAAACATAGATTCGATCAATTCCGAACGGAACGCATTGGCTGACGGCCTGCATTAATCTATCTCTGTAGTTTCCTTCATTCAGGCAAAGGAACTCAACATGAATGAAAATTTCATGTATCCGGGAAAGGTAGCCCTTCCCGTAGTGAACCCGAATTGCTTGTGTGCCTGCGGCGCTTCCCGCAAAGCGTTCGATCCACTTAGGTGCATCATCTAGATTAAGTTGGATATTACAAATACTTGGTCCTGTTGGCAGGAATTGTTCGCCCCTCAATTGGAGCGGTGTCGATCCGGAGATGCAAAGTGGGCAGCGTTCCGACGGATGAATCACAATTTCCGGCAGCAATAATCGGCCGTTATCAAGACGCCGCTGTTTCAGATGACAAATCACGTTGGCAATGGACGGTGTGGTGCCCCAATAAAATAGAGTAACAATCCTACTGGACAATGAACCGATTGAAATTAATTGGTTGGCGAGGCGGTCGCTAGTCGACGCAGAGATAAGATAAAGTGCTGTCGGATCGGGAATAAAGGTTCCCTTGACTCCATTCCAAGAGCCAAAGCTGGAAATCGCCAAATATTTTAAGGCCCCTTTTTCGAAATAGGAAAAGCGGTCCAGCAGCGCCTGGATGGAGAACGCTAAGACCATGATCGAACCAGTGTCGCAGGCAACAGCGCTCACCTCACCATCCAGAAATCGTAGCAATGTAGTGGCCAGAAACTCGACCGGTGCTTGGTTTGTTAATAGCTCAGCAGTCCGGATAAAATGTGTGGTGTGCTCAAGTTGCGACGGCTTTACAAAATGAAATCCTGCTGGGGCCTCTAAGATTGGATGGTTAGCGGCATCGCTCGCCCGTGCTGAAAAAATTGAATCGGCGCCAGCCTGGAAAAATGAATTGACGACTTGATTTGAACAAAAAGCTCCATTCTCGTCTTTGATGCTGCCGTTCTTTAATACAGTCCAATGTTTGAATAGCTTCCGGGGTTCGCCCATCCGGAACGCGCTTGGCAAACGGTCCCAAAGTCTTGTGCTTTGAAGAAGTTCGCAAACCAAGGCCTCGTTGTAGGCCAAACTAACGACGAGTATTTCGGCAAACGCCGGGTCAGCTTCTAGGTAATCAGCGACGCTTAGCAGCCTGTTGAAATAGCCCTGCTTTTTAGTCGTCGGTCATTTGAAGGGGCGGACCGGGACAGAAGAGCCGATGGGCTGAGGAAAGGCGACTGGATGACGGGCACGAGGACAAAAAGCGCGAAAAAGGCAGGTAGTT
>DATAXI010000005.1:0-11784 GCA_036266845.1 Chthoniobacteraceae bacterium
GAATGAGATCGCGAGGAAGAAGAAGGATGCGGAGAGCAGAAAAAAGACTCAGAAATTACAATGGAAAACTGGCGGGGCGATTGATGAGGATATTTTGCGGGATGAATCGCAGCACAGCGTGGAGGGATTACGGAAGGCGACGGTGGACCGGTTTCGCAAGGATTGGATGGCGACGGCGCGCAGGGTGTTTGGGGAGACGGGTGACAAGGGTAAGGCCTCAGAGATCGCGGATATGCAGGCGAAGCAGGATGACTGGATGCAGGCGCAGCGCCGAACAGCGGGGATGGTGAATGCGCGGAGCGGCGTGGCGGAAGCGGCGGCGATTGCACGGTGGAGCGCGCAAGGGACTGTATATGGCGCGGGCGGTAATATGGAAAAAATTCTCGGGGGTCTGCATCGCGACTTTAACAAGTTCGCGACGAACCTGACTGATATCGGCACGCGACAAGACCCGAACCAATGATTTACGGCACACCACTTGTGAAGATGGAGAATGATGTCACGGACATCATTGGAATCCGCACCCTGGTGCTCTCGCAGATATGGCAGCCGTCATCGAGCGGGTTGACGCAGGCGGAGATCGACGCGGAGAGCCCGGATGTGCCGGAGACGGAAACGGGAGTGATGCTGGTGGGATTGCAGACGCGGCCGTATGGCGGGTGCTACAAGACCTCCTGGACGTTCGAGGGAATCCAGGGGGATGGGCAGACCGTGACTTTCAAGAATCGGGATAACTCGATTGATTACGGGTTTGATCCGGGGTTCTCGCAGATGGAAATCCAGAAGCATCCTTTTTTTCAGCAAATGCTTGCCTTATATGGCGGGTATGCGGACCCGGAGAGTGGGCGCGTGATCTGGCCGCAATTCTTTCCATCGACGACAACGGGTTCACCTGGAATGCCAGGCTCCGCTGCTTCATCGAGCAGCCAGGTCCCGAACACGATGTTTGATTTTCAGGATTATTTTTCGATGGAAGGGACTTACCGGTATCGTTACGCGGCGCTGGCGATTGCCGGAGGGGATGCGACGAACCCGATTCCCGCTCCGCTGCCGGCTACGCTCTATGTGGGAATAGGGACGATCTTTGAGACGGCGGACTTGCCAGGGCAGCCGCCGCCGCTGCAGCCGGATCCGGACGGGACCACGCGGAACTGGCTGAAGGTGCCCGCTCCCTACAAACGGCGCGGGACGATCTATGACATCACGGAGATGTATTGGCTGAGCGGCCGCGCGGGATGGCCACCGCCGATCTATACGCCAACGTGGCCGCCGCCGGGGGTTATATGAGCACGTTTCCCGTAAAGCCAGGGGCAGGCTTGCGCACGGTGTACACGCCGTTTGGGTATTCCTCGAAAGGGATCGCGATGGGGCGGCTTTTCCGGCATCCGTTTTATCCGTGGCTGGGGCCCGGCGGGGTGAGGTTTGCGCGGGGGCTGGTGAGCTATATCGAGCCTACGATCAATGGCGTGCCGATTTCCGGCATGGTCAACGGGGTGCAGGGGCAGCAGCCGGTGCTGCAGCTCGATCCGGCGATTGTGGCGGCGGGAGATAACCGAAGCTGGGCTTGCGCGGAGATTACTGTGGACTCCAAAGGGCAGATCAGCCCGGACTCGACGGTGGTGATGGCGCACCGGCAGACGTGGTTCCTCCAGGATCCGTTGGGGCAGACGGGCCGATGCCCGGTATGCATGATCCTGTGGAACGGGAAGACGCCATGGCAGGTGTTCCACATTCTCTACTTTAACGCGACGGCGGTGCTGGCGAGCCTGAACGCAGGCGGGGCGACGCCGTTAAAGCAGTTCTTTTTTATATGAGCGACGACAAGCTGCATGGAGCGGAGGAGTTGGATGGCGCGAATGGACTGAACGCCGCGCCGGGACTGAACGCTGCGGCGTCTGTCCACGGGGCCTCCGGGCTGAAGGGAGCCGGCGAGCTGGGCGGCGCGACCGGGCTGCATGGAGCCTCCGATATGCGCGGTGCGACGAGCCTGAATGGGGCGGCGGATTTGCACGCTGCGCCGGGGCTGCACGGAGCAGGATTGCAGGGCGCGGCGGATTTGAAAGGCGCGAGCGGATTGGGAGGATCCGCGCCAGTCTCACGAAACCACATGCCCGCGCCAGCGATAGGCAGGCCGAAGTGGGGGGACCGTCAAGGCAGCCGCAAGGAGCTTTCGGGACTGCCTGAGAACCTGAACGCATCGGCGATCATGCCGGCGAGCCGGGCGCGGGTGTCCTCGCGGGCCGGAGCGGGGCGGACGCTGGCGATGCGTCCGGAGCCGTACTGGCTGCATCCGTGGCAGATCACGCCGCGATGGGACGGGACGCGGCAGGTGTGGACCTCGACGATCAAGGCGGGTTTTGTGAATGGGGAATGCCCGGTGTATGTATCCACGGCGGCGGCGGCGCAGAGTGTGAATGGCAATAACAGCCTGGATTACGGGATCAATCCGCTGGATGGGCAGCCGTTTTTTTCGGCATGGGTTTTCAACCAAAACAACCAGGGCGGGACGCCGGCGATTGCTCCGGCTACCACGGTGTGGCTGCCGCTCACCTCGAATCCTTTGATTGATCTGAGCTGGGAGAATATCGGGTTTGACGATTTGAGCGCTTCGAATCCGCTGCCGCTGTTTTTCCAAAATCTGGGGGTGACGCCGGCGACGCCGATTGACCCGGACAACATCGATGCGAGCGCGGCGAATCTGCTGGCTCCGGCTCCGGTGGGGAACCGGCTGCTGCGGGGATGCAGCCTGGTGCTGCACCAGCCGCGGACGGGGCTGGCGAGCAATGTCTCGATCCAGGGGCTGAATGTGACGCAGACGCTGACGTTATCGCAAATCGCGCCCGGAGATACGCTGCAGGTGTACGCGGCGGCGAGCTGGAGCCCGGAGACGGCGCTGGCGGACGGGATAGACCCGACGACGGGGGATTACACCGAGCCGCCGTATGATGAGATATTGATCGGGACGGTGTATCTGCTGAGCCCGCCGAATGTGGCGGCGGGATCGGCTCCGGACCAGACGTGGCAGCCGTATGTGCAGCACGCGATTTTCTGGAATCTGATGTGGGCGCAGCCGCAGCCGCCGAGCGCGGCGGCGATTAACCAGGACAATAGCCTGAGCGGGCTGGTGGCGAGTGTGGGGCTGCTGGCGGGGGGTGTGGCGGATGTGGTGGTGGATAGCCTGGCGGATACGATCCAGGATGCTTATGACAATGCGCTGAACATTCTGGAGGCGTACTCGATGGCGGGGAGCTTTTGGACGCCGGCGAGCGGGGGCTCGACTTCGCTCTTCCCGCCTGTAGCGCCTGTGGCGATCACGGTGCCGCCGAATGGGCATGGGATGGATAAGAATGCGCTGATCGCGGCGCAGCAGGCGGCGGCGGCGCTGGCGCTGGCCTCGCAGCAGCTCGATCCCGATTTTCCTTACCTGAGCATCCCTTTTAATACGGGGCTGCTGTGAGCGGCTTTTGAAGTGATTTAAAAAAAACACCTGATTCCATTTTTCCATGAGCAACCCAACCCAACTCGTTAATGTGAACCTGACCACCAAGACCAGTGACTGGACGCCGGCGGATATTACCTTTGGTGAGGACCTGACGCTGGTGTTCCGCTTTCTGATCAATAACAGCGGGAGCGCGATCAACCCGAATATGGCGATCACGGGGATGAAGGCGACGGTGGGGAACGTGAATGCGCGGCCGCAGGGAGGGGCGACGTGCCTGGTGATCGGGAGCGGGGCGGCATCGAGCGCGAATACCACGGCGCCGATTGCGTGGAATGCGCAGCCGAGCGTGGTGGCGGCGGCGATCAATGCGCTGAGCGGTGTGGTGGCCGCGTATGGGACGTGCGTGTGCAAGCAGGGGAGCGGGGGGTATGTGCTATTCTTCGGCACGCGGGCGGCGCAGGTGCCGATAGCGGCGGCGAATAATGTGCTGTGGCCGGTGAGTTTTGTCCGGGTGAGCGCGTGGCAGAATGGGGCGGAGTGGGTGCATCAGGTGCGGTTCACGCAAGCGCCGGTGGCTTTTACGAGCGACTCGCTGACGGTGCTGCCGCCTGCGCCGACGACGGCGGTGGTGCAGGAGGGCGGGACGACGGATGGGGCGGCGACGAACGAGGTGCAGTCTGTCTATATCCCGCCGAATTTCCTGGGCAGCTATGTGCTGACGATGGGGGAGAACCGGAGCGGGCTGCTGAGTGTGGCGGATACGCCGGCGACGATGACGACGGCGCTGAACCTGCTGGGCGGCGGGATTGTTTTTACCGTGACGAATCCGCTGCCGAATACGGCGTACATTACCTTTACCGGGAGCGTGGCCGGGCTGGAGGTGGACCTGCTGGGGGTGACGGTGGTGAGCGCGCCGGCTGCGGACCCGGCGCTGACGCTGGAGTTTGATCGCGCGGAGCTGGCGGTGCTGCTGCAGGAGCAGAGCCCGGCGACGCTGCCGCTGGAGGTGTGGATCGAGACGCTGGACAGCACGACGGGAATTGCGGCTTCGTTTGTTGCATTCACCACCGAGCTGACGATTGCGCTGCCGCTGACTTATCCGGACCTGGAGGATACGCCGGTGATCGACTGGCTGCGGCCTGCGTCGCCGACGAATTACGTGCCCTTTGGGAATAACAATGTGCTGACGGGGCAGCAATTTTACAGCACTGCGGTGGGCAACGGGGAGAGCAGCGCGCTGGATGTGACGCATGGGCTGGATACCGAGGCGGTGTATGTGTGGGTGGATGATATCGCGGGAAATCAACTGGTGCCGGGGGTGGATTTCACGGTGAAGATCAATAGCGCGAATGATGTGACGGTTACCGCGCTGACGGGCGCGCCGAGCGATGGGGAGTGGACGGTGTATGTGGTGAGCGCGCAGACCGTGGCGGCGTGGGCCTCAGGGTTGACCGTGACGATTGACCAGGTGACGGGGCTCTCGGCGATATTGGCAGCGATGGCGGCGACGGTGGCGGCGCTGCAGGCGCTGATCCCGACGGCTCCGCCGCAGATCGTGGCTCCAGGCGGGGGGACGCTGACGATTGCCCTGCCGGCTGTGACTGGGTATGTGCCGATGCAGACGCTGGCGAGCAATGGGCAGCCGAGGCCGCGGGCGCTGCTGCCGGCGCAGAATACGGCGGTGGGGGATATCGCGGCGGGGACATTCCCGCTGGGCGCGGCTGGCGCGGCTGGGACGGTGGTGCAGAACCAGACGGGCGCGGGGCAACTGGTGCCTGCGGGTTTTGGGATCGATGAGACATGGGCGCCAAATAATGGGTATGTGGCGAGTGACGGGCGGCTGTGGTATGTGGTGAACCAGGCGGGGAGCACGAACTCGTTTTTTGCGGCGGCATTCGAGCGGACGCTGTTCAGTTTCGAGATCAACAGCGCGATGATGCCGGCGGGGAGCACGCTGGTGCTGACGTTTTCGCTGCTGCTCCAGATGCTGGTGAGTAATACGCGCGCCCAATATGTGATGGTGATCGAGTACGGGACGCTGCCGGAGGATACCTCGCCGGCGACTGTGGCGCTGAATCTGCAGAATGTGGTGTGGGCGACGGCGACGCCGATTCTGGCGCAGGGGATCATCATGGATGAGGTGCCGATCACGCACAGCTTTGGGGTATCGATCTCTGTGAATGCGGCTGGGACGGCCTGGACGGCCCAGCGGAATCTGTACGGGGTGTGGACGGCGGGGGCTCCGGCTCCGGCGTCGTCGAACTTCGCGCTGCGGGCGCGGCTGATTCAATTCGATACCGAGGATGCGGTGGTGCGGCCCAAAGGGGTGGTGTCGTATGCGGTCAGCGCGGGGTCCGCGGTGATTACGATTTAGCCGGTGCGGGGGTGCTGCGCGGTGCGTGCAGGGGGTTTGCAGCGGGGGTGTGGAGGGGTTGCGAAGCGGCCGCTTACGCGCAAACCTTTGTCACTTACACGCAAACCGCTTGGCGGGCTACACTTGCGAAGGGCGATACCCCCGGACCCATCCAAAAAATGAGCGCACCCTGCAAGGGTGCCAGAGCCGTGTTTCTGCTCGGAACCGGAGAATCTTGCACCCCTCCAGGGTGCTTGCGTTTTTTGGCGCCTCACCGGGGGTATCGCTCCGCTCAACCCCCGGCTTCCGATCTGCGAACCCTTCGGGTTCAAAACGGCCCTCCCCCGCGCCGCGCCGGCCAAGCGCAACGGTCCTCCCCCGCGCCGTGCCGGCCAAGCGCAACGGTCCTCCCCCGCGACATACCGGCCACACGCAACGGTCCTCCCCCCCGCCGTGCCGGCCACACGCAACGGTCCTCCCCCCCGCCATGCCGGCCAAGCGCAGCGGTCCTCCCCCGCGCCGTGCCGGCCACGCGCAACGGTCCTCGCCGCGACAAAGCGGCGGCCACAGAATTTTTTCATGCTGTGTAGCGGCTGGTCTATCCCGGCGCTACACAACCCATGGCATCTAAAGATTGGTCACCGCCGTCTCCTGCACAGAGATGGGGCCGGTCACGGCGGTGTATTGCGTTAGATCGGGATTCGCGATGACGGCCTTGACGATGCCGGCTACCTCGCCGGCCACGGTGGAATTGATCTGGGCCTTGACGCTCTTCTGGATGGCGTTGATCAGAATGGTGGTCGGGGCAACGCCGGTTTCCCCGTTCGCAGTGACAAATACCGGCAGGCCGAGCCGCGCGATGTAATCCGACAGGGACGATGCGAGGAAGACGGCGACCGGTACGGAAATACCTCCGTCGGCGGTATCGACAAACGCCTCATTCTTCGTGAGCGCGGCGATGCCGCCCGCCATGGCGGCGATTTCCGACGCGGCCTGCGTGACGGCGCTTTGCGAATTGCCCAGGGCGCTGCCTGCGCCGGTGATGATGCCCTCGGCCATGAGGCACTCGATGGAGGCCAGGTCGCTGACGGTCGCGGCGGTGATGCCGGCCTTGATCTCGAGCGTGCCGCCGCCGGCCCCCGCGCCGGAGCCGCCAAATGGAGCCACCACCCCGCTGGCCGCTGCGCGGATGAGCGCAAGCGCGTACACGGACGCCGATTTCGCCGGCAGGGCGCCGGTATCGAGGTATTGGCTGTAAACTGCCGCGACCTGTGTCAGCTCCGCGCCGTCCTGGCCCAGCGCCTGGCCGACCGCGGTCGCAAGACCGGTGGCATCGGTCACCAGAAGCTTCCCGCCACCGCTGCCGCTCACGATCGCGGTGAAGATGCCCTGGACAAATTGCCCGGAGTAATAGGGATCGACAAATACCGCTCCCTGCGCGATTGCCACGGCGTGGGTGGTCTGGGCCGCCGCGAGGGACTGGATGAAATTGGCCCGCGAGTAATCGCTCGTGGAAAATTGCGGCACCGCCGCGGCGATTCCCTGGGTGATCCTGGAAGCCGCCGCCGGGTAGGCTTTGTAAAGAGCCCCGGCGAGCGCGATCAGGTCCGAGGGCACATTATCCCGAAAACCGAATTGGTACGCCACCAGCTCGTCCACGCTTTCGTTTTGCGAGACATTCTTGAGCAGATCCACGGCAAGCGCCGGAAAGGCCGTCCCATCCGGCACGGTGGCGCTGATCAGCCCCTCGACAAAACTTGCCGCGGCCTCCGGGGCAATCGGCTGCGCCTTGCCGGAAACCCCATAGATGCCGGCAAGCGAATGTTGCAGGAGGGTGATGAGCCCGTTGGCCGGCAGGCTTTCAAGAAGGCTGTCCGCCGCCAGGGTCTGCCCGATGGTCTGATCCACGAGCAGAAGTGAATCGCTGCCGGTGGTCACGGCGGTATCGGAGATCACGCCCAGGGCTTTCTTCAACACGGCGGTCCGGCCGGCGAGGCTGAGGTTTTCGGCGGCGGCGGTGCCATTCACTGTGACCAGGGAATCGGTGATCGCCGCGACATCGCCCGCCAGCGTGGCATCGCTGCCGGAGAGCAGGGCATTGATCGTAGCCCCCGCCACCAGAGCCGCCGAGGTGTTCCTGTCCGCACGCACCTGCACGACCACCTTGCCATTCACGCTGGCCTGCATCGGTTGAAATGCGGCCGCGGCCAGATTGGCGGGGCTGATGCCGGGGTCCGTGTTGCTCAGGATCGCATCGCCGGCGGCGGCTGCCAGCGCTTGGGGCGTGGCGGTAAGGATGGTCTTGCCCGCGGGGAGCGCTGCCTCGATTTCCGATAAGGCGCTGGCCTGCGCAACGCCGGGCAATATCAGCAAAAAAACGCATGCGATTCCCAAGACAACCTCAGCGCTACGCAATCTGGCTGGGTTGTGGAGAAATGAAGGGGTCATCGAAGGCTAATTTTATTACTGACTACAGGGTCTCGGTTCCCTGATCGCCCGATTTCCGGCGCAATTCCCTATCGAGAAGCCGCCGCCGGCTCAATTGATAAAGTTTTCACATCCCGACCGAAAACTCAAACCCAAGCCTCCTTTCTCTTCCCTGATCGAGTGAAGCGCGCGGCGAAAGGGCCGGCGATTTGGCTACGGGCGGATTCCCTGCGGTTATCCCAGGATGCAGAAAGGGCCGGACTTGCGTCCGGCCCCTTCGGTTTTTCTTCCCCTGACGGGAAAAAGTATTCTACAGATTCGTAACTGCCGTTTCGGCGAACGAAATAGCGCCCACGGGCTCATAGGTCGGCGCGGCAACCTCGTAGACAACCGTGCCGGCTGTGGAGGCATTGCCGTAAACCGTCTTGTTGACGACGCCCTTGAGCGAACTGTCAATTGCCGCGTCAATTGCTGCCTGGTCGGCGCTGCCGGTGACAGTGCCGGTGACAGTGGTGGCAAGACTGCCGGCAAGGTAAGCCGCAACGTTCACCTGATCGTTGGGGTTGCCTTCATAAGCAAACGTGCCGTTCTTGGTGAGATTCGCCACTCCCTTGACCAGCGCGCCGATATAGGAAGCGATCTTTGCCTCCGTATCGCCGCTGGAAAGGACGCCAATAGCCAGGGAATCCACAATCGAGGCCAAGTCCGCTGCGGTTCCCGGCAGGAGGGCGTCTCCGGTGATGCCAGTCTTACCGGTGACATTCAGCAGGCCGCCATCGCCCAGCGCGATTCCCGAATAAGCATAGATACTCCCCTTGGGAAGACCCGCGAATGCGCCGTTGATCAGGTCCGTCGCATAAGCCGCGGCGCTGGAGGCGGGAAGGCTTCCCGCCTCAATGAGGTTCTGGAACGTCACCGCGACATCGGTCAGTTCATCGCCATCCGAACCAAGGGTCTTGCCCACGGCCGTCGCGATTTTGGTCGCATCGCCACCGATAAGCTTCGTGCCTCCGGGGGCGGCAAGAACGGCACTAAACACGCTGGTGGTGAAGTTATCGGCGTGGTAGGGGTCCACGAACGTGGCGCCCTGATCGATATTTACCGCATCCTTGACAGCGGCGGTTGTGATATCACCGATCAGTGCGGCACGAGTCGCATCGTTGGTGCCGGTAATGGAAATCGTAGCGGCAATGCCCTGCGTGATCTTGGCCTGCGCCGCGACGTATTTCCCATAGAGCGCGGTGGCGAGGGTTACGAGGTTCGACTGGCTACTGGAGCCGTCCACAAGTGCGACCGCGTAAGCGCCCGCCTCGTCAACGCTGGTATTCTTGGAGACAGGCTTCAGGATCTCGATCGCAAAGTTATTGTAGGCGGTGCTGCTGAGGCTGAGCGCCGGCACACCCGGCAGCGTGTCGGTACCCACGATGCCGCCGATGTAATCCTGGGCGGCCAGCGGAGCATCCGCGGCGGACTTGCCCTTGGCCCCATTGATGCCCGCGATTGCGTTCTCGATGATCAGACTCTTTCCGCCTCTGCCCAGGGTTCCCAAGTAGGAATCATTTTCCAACGCCGCGCCAATGGACGCATCAGCCGTAAGCAGGGAAGTAGAGCCGGTGGCAACCGCCTGGTCGGAAATGGTGCCAAGGGCGATTTTTACCACGGCTGTCTGCCCGCCCACGCTCAGAACATCCTTGGGAGTGGTCTGGTTGACATCGACCACCGCATCGACCAGCGAAGCCACGTCCGAATTAAACGTGCCGTCGGTGCCGGAGAACAGCGCTGTAACGGAAGCGGCCACCACCAAAGGAGCCGATGTGTTGCGGTCTGCGCGGACCTTGCTATCAAAGATCGTAAAGGCCGCTGCGGCGAGTTCCGCGGCGGTGTAGCCATTAGTATTGGACGTGATCGCGCCAGCGACCGTGGAAGCAAGCACCGAGGCTTTCGCCGTCAGAATGGTCTTATTGGATGGCGCAAGGATGGTATTGAGGTAATCCTGCTCCGCCGAGAGGTCTTGGGCGTGCAGGAGTGGAACGGTTGTAACGAGGGTGGCCAGAGCCACAATCGCGATGCGTATGCCGTGGAAAGTTCGGGTGCTCATATCTCAGAGGACTGAAAAGGTGGGAGTTTACTGACTACAATGGCTGCGTTTTGTGCCTAATGGGCACGTTTTTGTGCACCAGTAGACGCTGGGAGTATTCATCTCGCCCCAAAAACCATCAAGCTATTTTCTTGCCACCAAGCAGAAAAATTCTTAATCAGAACAAATTTTTTTTTATTGGAGCTGCGAATTTCCCGGCTGCTCCATGTCCACCGCCGCCGGCATGGTCTCTTCCCGCTCCCGCGCACGCTTCTCCGCCTCCTCTTCGTTACCCTCTGCCTTTAAGTGACTTTCGTATATTTCCTGAATCGCGACCGAGCGCGGATCGCACGCAAAAGCCCTTTGATAAATAGCTTCGGCATCCGCAAAACGCCCCAGCCCATCCAGTGCCTGCCCGTACCTCGCCAGCATATTCTCATCCTCCGGGAAAACCTTGAGCCCGGCCTGATATGCCGGCAGCGCCCTCTCAAGATAGTGCTTCTTGAGAAATTTCGTCGGCATTCGCGACGCCAGCCCGCGGTTTGCCTCCCCTATATAGAAATAGGGGTCCGGGTTCAGCGGATCGGGGCGGCCCAGCTTCAAAAGCCGGTCCAGCAGGCTCGGCTCCGGGGTTCCATTCGCATCCGCCCGAGCGGGGGCCACGGCCACGCCGGGGTTCACGATTCGCTCCGCGGCGGGGCCTATCGCCTTCTGCGCCAGGTGGATGGAGTCGATAAAGCGACTCTCCCGGAGCGCTTCCCGCGACATTTCCGCATAATACTCGGCGGGAATGAACGGAATCCCCAGCCACAGCATCGCCAATCCCAGGCAGGGGGCGATCAGCCGCCCCCAGGGGGTCACGCGCCGGTCCATGAACCCGGTTTCCCGCTCCAACCCGGGATTTGCGAGCACGCCAAAAATGAACGCGAAGACCAGGGCGTTGCCGGGGATGTGCATGTCAAAATCCACCACGGAATGAATCGCCAGGCCGGCAACCGCGCAGAGAGCGCCGGTTTGAAACGCAAACCGGTCGCTCCGGTAGATGCCGGTGGAGAGCATCTCCACCCGGAGAATATCTGAAAAGGAGCGGAATCCGCTGCGGGCGTGCGCAAAGAGAAAGAGAGCCATGCACACGCCCCCCACGGCGCCATACTCCGCCAGCAGCTCCAGATAATCGCAATGGGCGTGCACCGGGTCCGCCTGGATTTGGGGACGCCGGAACAGCCGGCCATAGATAAGATGGGTGCCGGAACCGGTGCCCACCCAGGGCGAGAGGCGGATGTGATCCAGCGCGGCCTCCCAGTTGTAAATGCGGACGTCCTTGTACACCATCGTGTTCATCCGCTTGGTCAAAAAGGCGCTGTGGCTCATCAGAAACGCAGCCACCGCGACCAGGAGCACGACGCCCGAGAGGGCTCCCGCCAACACCGGCACAAACCGCCGCGGGTCCACCTGGCGGACAGTTAGGATGCTTGCCACGGCAAG
>DATAXI010000014.1:0-13966 GCA_036266845.1 Chthoniobacteraceae bacterium
CCGCGCGCCTTCGTGGACTCGATCCTCCGGCTTTATTTCCCGGACATGGCTCAGGATTTCACAGCGGAGGTGATGACGTGGAAAATCTTCCGGCTGCTGCCGGGGCTCGCGCAGCGCCGGGAGTTCGCCCGCGTCCGGCAGTACCTCGATACCGACGACGGCCTCAAGACCTTCCAGCTCGCGGAGCGCATTGCCGCGCTCTTCGACCAATACCTGGTCTATCGTCCCGATATGCTCACCCGCTGGGAGACCGGTGCGGACGAGGACTGGCAGGCCATCCTCTGGCGGACGCTGACGGAGGAAAAATCCCCGCTGCATCTCGCCGCGATCAGTGGAAAACTGAGTCCCGCCATGGCTGCGCCTCCGCCTGGCGGCGGCCTGCCGGAGCGGGTTTCGCTCTTCGGCATTTCCTCGCTGCCACCGCTTTACCTGCGGGTCTTCACGGAGCTCTCGCGCCATTGCGAGGTCAACTTCTTCTGCCTGCATCCCTCGCAGGAATACTTTGGCCATGACCTGCCGCCAAAACGCCGCGCGGGACGCGAGGATTATTTTTCCGGGGGCAATCCCCTGCTGGCCTCGCTCGGAAAACTGAATCGCGATTTCATCGATCTCCGCATGGAAATCGACGAACGCGCCGGCCACCTCAACCAGGATCAAACGCTGGATTTTATCGATCCCGGAGAGGACACCATGCTTCACGCCGTGCAGGCGGACATCCTGTACGCACGCTGCCGTGGCGATGGAGAAACGCCGAAACTGGCTCGATCCGCCGGCGACGCCTCCATCCAAATCCACGCCTGCCACTCGCCCACGCGGGAGATCGAGGTGCTGTACGATCAACTGCTCGATATGCTCGCGCGAATCCCCGGGCTGCGCCCGCGCGATATCGTGGTGATGACGCCGGATATTGAAAAATACGCGCCGTTTATCGAGGCGATTTTCGGCTATCCCGAGGATCCGGCGCGGCCCATTCCCTTCAGCGTGGCGGATCGCCGCCCGCTCAGCGTCAATCCCGTTGTCGAGGCGTTCGCCGCCTTGCTCGCGATTCCCGGCAGCCGCTGCACCGCCTCCGAGTTCTTCTCCATCCTCGACCGCGCGCCGGTGCGCCGCCGCTTCGCATTCAAGGATGAAGACCTGGCGCTCATCCGGCAATGGATCGCGGAAAGCGGCATCCGCTGGGGCATCGACGCCGCGCACCGGGCCGGTTTCGATTTGCCGGCGCTCGATGCGAACACCTGGCAGGCCGGGATCCGGCGGCTCCTGCTCGGTTTCGCGATGCCGGGCGGCCGGATGTTTGAGGAAATCATGCCGTACAGCGAGGTGGAAGGCGGCGCCGCGGAGACGCTGGGACCGCTCATCTCCGCCGTGGAGGCGCTCTTCAAGCTGGCCGGCGGTTTCTCCGCGCCGCGCACGGTCGCAGCCTGGGCGGTTGCGCTCACGGAAATCGTCGATCAATTCTTCACCCCGGAAGATCCCGAGGATGCCAGCGGCCTGCGCCTCGTGCGCGAAGCGATTTATCAATTCCGCTCCGCCGCGCAAAACGCGGCCGTGGACGAGGCGATCCACTTTCGCACGGTGCGCTATCATGTCTTGCAACTGCTCAACCGGAGCGAGCAGCGCGGCGGTTTTCTCACCGGCGGCGTCACGTTCTGCGCGCTCCAGCCGATGCGCAGCATCCCGGCGCGCGTCCTTTGCCTCATTGGCATGGATGACCAGGCCTACCCGCGGCAGAATCGCGCGGCGGCGTTCGATCTCATGGCGCGCGAGCCGCGCTCCGGCGACCGCTCGATGCGCGACGACGACCGTTACATTTTTCTCGAGTCGATCATCTCCGCGCGCGAGCGCCTCTATTGCAGTTTCATCGGGCGCTCCATCATCGATAACGAAGCGCGCCCGCCCTCGCCGCTCATTGGCGAAATGCTCGATTACCTCGACCATGCTTTCGAGTTTCCCGACGGCGCGAAGGATTCCCTTCTCATCGAACACAAGCTCCACGCTTTCAGTCCGGCTTATTATGATGGGCGCGATTCGCGGCTCTTCAGTTACTCCCGGGCGAACGCCGCCGCCGCGCGAAACCTCCGCACCCACGTCGCGCCGCCCACTTTCCTGGATGGACCGCTGCCGCCGCCGGAATCGACCGCCGTGGAACTGGATCGCCTTATTGAATTCTTCCGCCATCCGGCGAAGTTCTTCGTCCGGCGCCGCCTTGGCCTCCTGCTAAAAGAGGATGACGACACCCTGGACGATGACGAACCGTTTGAGATTGCTTCCATGGAATCCTATCATCTCAAAGAGGAACTGGTTGCGCGCGGCCTGGAAGGGACCACCGCGCGGGCTCAGGAATTTACGGCGCGCGGCCTGCTTCCGCTGGGAGAAATCGGCGCCGCGCACTTCCGTGACCTGAGCCGGGATGCGGATGATTTTCGCAAATCGGTGGAGCGTGAACTGGCCGGAGCGAAGCGCGGCGAGCCGGTGCTGATCGATTTACGCGCGGGCCGATTTAGTCTTACCGGCAAGATCGACGGAATTTACGGCGACAAAGTCATCCAGTTCCGATGCGCGAAGCTGAAGGCGAAGGATATTCTGCGCGCATGGATTACGCACCTTGCACGCGGCGGGGGCGAGACCGTCCTGATTGCGGCGGATGAAACGTGGCGCTTCCCCGCCATGGATGGCAGCGCCGCGCATCTGGAACGACTCCTGGAAATCTATTGGCAGGGCCTTGCGCGGCCCATTCATTTCTTTCCCGTCAGCTCCCACGCCTATGCGCTTGCCCTTATCAAGCCATCGCCAAGGGCGAAGAGCCTTCCGCTCGACAAGGCTCGCACGGCATGGCACGGGAATGAATTCAACAATCGCGGCGAGCGAAAAGAGGACGAAGGCTATTTCGATTTCTGCTTCGGCGATTCCGACCCGCTCGACGCGGAGTTCGAACGCCTTGCGCTCGCCGTATTTGAACCGGTGCTGACAACCCCATGAACGCTCCCGCACAATTCGATCTCGCGGGGACGCCGCTGGTCCCCGGCATCACCGTCATCGAGGCGAGCGCCGGCACTGGCAAGACGTACACCATCGCGGGCATCATCCTGCGCCTCGTGATGGAGCAGAACGTTCCGATCAACGAGATTCTGGCAGTCACCTATACGATTGCCGCCACCGGGGAATTGCGGGATCGCGTCCGCTCCCGGCTGCGCGATGCGCTGCGCGATCTGCGCGCCGGCGCCATGGACTTTGACGGCGATATCCCCCGGGCGATCAAGGCTCTGGAAGCCGCGGTGCAAAATTTTGACGAGGCGCAAATCTTTACGATCCACGGGGTTTGCAAGCGGATGCTGGATGACAATGCATTCGAGAGCGGCCTGCTCTTTGACATGGAACTGATGCCGGACGCGGACCCCATGCGCGAGGAAGTGGCGCGCGATTTCTGGCGGCGCACTTTTTACGAGGCGCCATCCCTCATCCCGCGTCTCGCGCTGGCCCGCAAGCGCTCCCCGGACCAATGGCTGACGCTGCTGCGGCGCACGCAAAACCATCCCGATCTCCTGATTATTCCCGGGCCCGGCGAGAAACCGGGCGTCGCGCTTGCCGCCGATCTCGACCGCCTCTTCGAACAAATCCGCGATGCCTGGCCCGCATCCCGCGAGGCCGTCTGCGATATCCTGGAGAACGACAAGAATCTCTCGCACGCGCGGGAGAACTTTTCCGCGGAACGCTGCGAGGAATTGCGCGACAGCCTGGAACGGCTCTGCTCGAATTTCGGCGAATCCGATCCGGATTGTCTGCTCGCCATCGAAGACCTCGCGGTATCGGAAATCAAACGGTGCACGAACAAGAACAAAACGACGCCCGAGCATCCCTTTTTCAATCTTTGCCAGGATTTCTCCGATGCCGCCAATGCGTATTTCCGGCGGCTGGACCATGAGTTCCTGGCCTACGCGGGCGAAGTGCTTCCCGCCCGCAAGGCGCGCCTGAACGCATTAACGTATGACGACCTTTTGTTGCGGCTCCGCGCGGCGCTCCTTGGGGCGGCCGGCCCCGCGCTTGCGGAGGCGCTCGGCGACCGTTATCGCGTGGCGCTCATCGATGAGTTTCAAGACACCGATCCGGTCCAATACGAAATATTTCATCGCGTCTTCGGCGGCGGACGCCATCAGCTATATCTGATCGGCGATCCCAAGCAGGCGATTTACGCCTTTCGCGGCGCGGACGTTTACACCTACCTTGATGCTGTGGGCACGGCGCAACGCCGCTTTACGCTGACTACCAATTATCGCTCGAGCAAGCCGCTGCTCGATGGCATTAACAAGCTCTTCGATACCCGGAAGCCGCCGTTCCTGGTAAAGGATATCGAATACCACGCGGTCAATCCGCCATTGAAGCCGCGCGAAGGATTCGCCGCGCTCGACGATGCGACGCCGCCTCTCCGTTTCCGTTATGCGGAGTGCGCCGGCAAAGCCCTGAAACAGGAGGACGCAGCGCGGCTTGTCAATCACGCGGTCACGGCCGATATCGCGCGGCTGAAGGCAGGCGGATTGCAATTGGGGGATCGCCCGCTCGCGTTCGGGGACATGGCCATCCTGGTGCGCTCCAATAAGCAGGTGGCGAAATTGCAGCAATTGCTTCGGGAAAAGGGAATCCATTCCGTGCTGAAAAGCGACCAGAACGTGTTTGCCACGGAGGAGGCATGCCATCTGTCGCGGTTCCTCGCGGCGGTGTTGCGCCCGGGGCGCGATGCGCTGCTGAAAACGGCGCTGGCCACAAGGATCGCCGGATTGACGGCAACGCGAGTCGCCGCGCTGGATACGGACGAGGCCGAACGCTCCGTATGGCTGGAGCGCTTTCTCGGCTACCGCACCATTTGGGAAAACGGCTGCTTTATCGCGCTTTTCCGTCACCTGCTGATCGATCTGGACGTGCGCGCGAAACTGCTGCGCGGGCCGGGCGGAGAGCGGCGGCTCACGAATCACCTCCACCTAGCGGAGCTGCTGCACCGGGCGGAAACCGCGCAGCGTTTGACGCCGGAGGCTCTGTGCGCGTGGCTGCGAAAGCAGCGGGCGGAATCCGGACGCGCGGAAGAAGAGCAGCAATTGCGGCTGGAGAGCGACGAAGACGCGGTGCTCATCTCCACCATCCACAAAAGCAAGGGTCTCGAATACCCGGTGGTCTTCTGCCCATTTCTCTGGCGGGCGGCGGACAGTAAAACGCGGACACAACTGCTCTACCACGACCCGGACAACAACCATCGCCTGACGTTGGATATGCGCGGGAGGAAGGAATCGCCCGAGCACGATGCCTTCACCGCGGATGAATTGATGGCGGAAGCGCTGCGGCTTCTCTACGTGGCCGTGACGCGCGCGAAGAATCGATGCCACGTCTATACCGGAGATTTTTCAGGTTTCGATAAATCGGCGCTCGGCTATCTGCTGGAGACGCCGCGTCCGGCCATCGAGGCGCCCGGGGCCATCGAAATCACGCAAATGGAAGCGGATGAGAGCATCCTCCTGCCGCCGGGCGAAACGGCAAAGGCCTCCCCATTGGCCGCGCGAGAATTCTCCGGGCCTGCGCCGGCCGGGCGCATGATCGCCAGCTTCACCGGTCTCGTCTCCGGGCAAACGGAAGAAACTCCGGACCGCGACGCCGTGGAAATCGCGGAACCCGCGGCGGAAAGCGAAGGCGATCTCGTTGAGCTGGCCGCCTTCGAGCGCGGAGCGCGCGCGGGAGATTTCATCCACGAAGTGCTGGAGCAACTCGATTTCCAGAAACCGGCGCAGCTCGATCCATTGATTCCCCGCGCGCTGGCCGGCCACGGAATCGCACCGGGATTCTGGCCGGAAAAAATCCGTGCTCAAATCCTGCGGCTGCTGGAGACATCACTTGCGCCGGGCATCACGCTCGGCGGTATCGGCATGGACGCGCGCCGGTCCGAGGTGGAGTTTTCCCATCCACTCGCGCCCATCCAGCCGCGCGAGCTGCAGGCGCTTTTTTCCGCACACGCCGGACCGGATCTGCCCGCGGCATTTCCCGCGCACCTTGGCCGGCTCAAGTTTCATCCGGTGGAGGGGTACATGCGCGGCTTTATCGATCTGCTGTTCGAGTCTGGCGGCCGCTATTACATCGTCGATTGGAAATCGAACTGGCTGGGGAACCGCCGCGCCGATTACGACCAGCGCGGTATCGCGGCCTGCATGCTGCGCCATTCCTATTACCTGCAATTTCACCTCTACACGCTCGCCACCGATCTCTTTCTGCGAAGCCGCCTCCCGGGTTACGCGTACGACCGGCATTTCGGCGGGGTGTTCTATATTTTCCTCCGCGGGGTCGATCCCGCGATGCCGGAACGCGGCATCCATCGCGCGCGCCCCAGCGCCGCATTGGTCGCGGCAATGCGAAGGCTCCTTATCCCATGACGCTTCCCGCCGATTCGGAGTTTGCCGATCTCGACCGGCATTTTGCCAGGTTCATCGCCGCGTATGGCGATGGCGAATTGCCGGCCACGGCCGCCGCGCTGCTGAGCCGGAATCTTCGCCAGGGCCACATTTGCCTCGATCTGCGCACCGCTCTGCAACTCGATGGTTTCCGCTGGCCGAGTCTCCCCGCGTGGCGCAAGGCGCTTGGGGCGAATCGCGCAATCGGCGGCCCCGGGGATGATCGCCCCATCGTTCTGGATTCAACCGGACGCCTCTATTTGCGCCGCTATTGGGAATATGAAACCGCGCTGGCCGCGCAGATATTGAGCCGGTGCGGCGGCGAGCCAATCGCCACAAAATCCACCGGACAGCAGCGCGCCATCGAGACCGCGCTGGCGCGCCGCTTCACCGTGATCTCCGGCGGTCCGGGCACGGGCAAGACAACCACCGTGTTAAAAATTATCGAGTGTCTCAAGGCTGCTCCGGGCGGCGAAAAACTGCGAATCGCCCTGGCGGCGCCCACGGGCAAAGCCGCCGCGCGTTTACAGGAAACCGCGAAAATGGAAGCATCCACGCTTCACCGGCTGCTTGGCGCGCGCGGCGAGTCCATCCAGTTCCGCCACAACGCGGGCAACCCGCTGCCGCTGGATGTGCTGGTGCTGGATGAGGCGTCCATGGTGCCGCTCACGATGATGGCAAAACTCTTCGACGCGCTTCCCGCCGCCGCGCGCGTCATCCTGCTTGGCGACCGCGACCAGCTTGCCTCCGTCGAGCCCGGCGCGGTGCTGGGCGATATCGCGGAAGCCGCCTCCCACAGCGGCAGCCCGCTTCATGACAGCATGGTTGTGCTGCGCGAGAATTTCCGTTTCGGCAACAAAAGCGCGATCTACCGGCTGTGCAACGCCGTTCGGGAAGGCCACGCCGATGCGGCATTCAAGATCCTTGCATCCGGCGCGATTCCCACGCAGCCGGTACCCGCGCCCGGCCGCCTGATTGAAACGATGCGCGACCGCATTCTTGCCGGTTACTCCGCATGTCTGCGCGCCGGGGATCCGGCGGAGGCGCTCCGTCTCTTCCGGGAGTTTCGCATTCTCTGCGCGCTGCGCGGCGGCCCGTTTGGCGTGGAAAATCTGAACCGCCGCATCGCCGCGCTGCTGCGCGAGGAGGGGCTGGACCGCGCGCTCCCCGTCCTCATCACCCGCAATGATTATCCGCTGCGCCTTTTCAACGGAGACATCGGCATGATTGTCGATGGCGCGGCGTGGTTCGCCGGCGAGGATGGCGCGCTGCGCCACATCCCGCCTGCGCGGCTACCGGAGCATGAGCCGGCATTCGCAATGACCGTCCACAAAAGCCAGGGCTCGGAATTTGAAAACGTACTCCTTCTGCTGCCGGACAAAGAGAGCCCCGTCCTTACGCGGGAGCTTGTGTACACCGGCCTCACCCGCGCGCGCAGAGAGGTGGAGCTTTGGTACGAGCCAATGGCGCTCGGCTCCGCAATCACGGCGCGCACCACGCGCAACACCGGCCTGGCCGATGCGCTCACGAGCGGCCAATCGGGATCGAAATCATGAAGCGCGATCCGCTGCCGTATTCGCTCTGCACGGAGATATCGCCATCCAGCAGGGCCAGGATGCGTTTGCAAAGGTAAAGGCCGAGCCCGGTCCCCTCATGCCGGCGCGTCGAGGAGCCATCCACCTGCCGGAAGGCCTCGAACAGCTTCGCCACGCTCTCCGGCTTGATGCCGATGCCGCTGTCCGCGACCTCGATCCGCACCCTGCCGCGATGCATGCCGCCGCTGACTTTGACCCCGCCGCGGTCCGTGAATTTGACCGCGTTGTTTACCAGGTTCAGCAGCACCTGGAAGAACATCCGCCGGTCCGTGTGCACGCTGTCCGGCAGGTCCAGGGCAAACTCCAATGTAATGCCCTTGCCAGCCGCCATCGGCGCGATCGTCCGCATCACCTCTTCCACCACGGAAACGAGCGGAATCCATTCCTTGAAAACTTCCGCCTTGCCGGCCTCGATCTTCGACACGTCCAGCAAATCGTTGATCAGGTTCAGCAGATGTTTCCCGGAAGCATGAACCATCTCGAGCTGCGATTTCTGCTTCTCGCCGAGCGGTCCGGATTTTCCGTCGATGATGAACTCCGTAAAACCGATGATCGAATTGAGCGGCGTGCGCAGTTCGTGGCTCATATTGGCGAGAAACTCGGATTTGTGCCGGCTTGACTGTTGTAATTCCTCATTGGCGCGCGCCAGCTCCTCGGAGCGCCTGCGCACCGCCTTTTCCAGCCTCTCATTGCGCACGCGCAGCCGGCGCGTTTCCACCGCGCGCGTCAGCACCGGCAGGATGACGCTCAGCTTAAACGGCTTCAGGATGTAATCGAACGCGCCCGCCTTCATCGCGCGCACCGCGGTGCTCACGGTCCCCTCCCCCGTCATGATGATGCAGCAGAGATGCGGATCGATCTTTTGCGCCTCGTGCAGGAGCGTGATGCCATCCATCCCCGGCATCATCAGGTCCGCGAGCAGCAGGTCATAGCGCGCCTCGCGCAGGGCCGCCAGCCCCGCCTCGCCCGATGTGAAGCCAGCGGTGTAAAATTGATGATCCTGCAAGGTATCGCACAGCGCCCGCATGTGCGGCGCCTCGTCATCCACGATCAGGATACGAACCGGAGCTTTCGCCATCGCTTAATTTGCCCCGGCAAACGCAGGCTCGACGCGGCTGACCTCCACCGCCAGCATGCAGATGTCATCGACAAAATTCTCCTGGCCGGCGAATTGGCCCGCTTCCGCCAGCAGGCCGTCCAGCAATTCCTCGGCGGGAAGCTTCACCTTTTGGATGATGGAATCCCGCAGCCGCTGCTCCGTGTAGAGTTCCTCATTGGCCGCCTCCACCTCGAAGAGACCATCCGTGAAGAGGATGATGCAATCGCCCGCGGAGAGCGACGCCTCGCGCGTCTTGTAACGCGTTTCTTCAAAGAGGCCGAGCGCCGGCCCGGTATCGCCATTGTGACAGATGGGGCCGGCCTCGCCGCGATTCCGCCGCAGGTGGATCGGCGCCGGATGCCCGGCATTCGCGTAAAGGAAGCGCGAGCCCTCGGCATTGACGACCAGATAAGTCGCGGTGGCGAAGATCACCATGTCGGATTGGCCAAGGATTGCCTTGAGGCTCCGGTTCACCTCCTCGAGCAACGCGCCGGGATCGAGCAGTGTGGCGCTCAACTCCTGCACCAGCGCGCGCAGCATCGCCGTGACCAGCGCGGCGCGCACGCCGTGGCCCATGACATCGCCAATGAAGACGCCGACATTGTTATCCGGCAGCGGAAACACATCGAAAAAATCTCCGCTCACCGAGCCCGCGGGCCGGTAAACACTGTAGAAACGGACCGCGCTTTGCGCCTGCGGCACATCGTGCGGCACACTGGGGAAGCGGTGCGGGAGCATCGCGATCTGTAATTCGCGCGCCATCGTCAACTCCTCCTCCATCTGCCGGTTCTTCGCCCGCAGCTCCGCGGTGCGCTCGGTCACGCGCTGCTCCAGCTCATCCACCAATTGCGCCCGCGCCAGCGCGGTGGCCGCGGAACCGGCCAGCACGTTGAGCGTTTTCAATTGCCCCGGCGTGATCCCCCGGTGCCGGCGCGAGGAGGTAAAGACCAGTGCGCCCACCAGCTTGCCGCCCGCCAGCATCGGCAGGGCGATGCCGCTGGTGAGCGAGCGAAACGGATGCTCGTACGCAAACCCGGGATTATTCCACGAGCCCGCCGTCCGCTGGAATCGCGCAAGCCACGCCGCGACATCGCCGGCGACCGGGAAGCGCCGGTCCAGCAGGCTCGCGACATTCGCGCCGCGCGCGGCGGCCACGGAGATCTCCGACTCATCCGGAGTGCAAAGCAGCACCACCGCCTCGCCGCCGTCACTTTCCTGGAACGCGGCGTCCGCGAGCTTCTCCAGGACCATGTCGAATCCGCTGGCCGAGGCAATCGCCGTGCTCAATTCATAAATGCCCAGCGTCTCGCGCAACTGGATATTTTCCATGCGCAGCCTGCGCACCGCGAGAGCGCGGGCCAGCACGGGAATGACCGCGCTCAGCTTGAATGGTTTCAGGATGTAATCCAGCGCGCCCGCCTTCATCGCGGAGACGGCGGTATCGATGGCGCCGTGGCCGGTCATCACGATGCCGACCACGTTGGGATCGATGACCAGCGCCTGGCGCAGGAAGGCGATTCCATCCATATCCGGCATCATCAGGTCCGTGAGGACCACGTCGAATTCCTCCTCCCGCAGCGCCTGGAGCGCCGCGGATGCGGAGGTGTACCCGGCGACTTCAAATCCTTCGCCGGTCAGGGTATCGCGCAACGCTCCCATCTGGAGCGGTTCATCATCCACGATGAGCAGTTTGTTATTTGCAGGCATGAGCGGTTCCTCGTTTCCTAAATTGATGCGTTGGATTCGGCATTTGCGACGCAAGCGGCCAGCGCCGCGCGCACCTCGCGCAGCCGGGGCGGTTTTCTCAAGACGCGGTCCACATTCTCGGGGATATCGTTTTCCTCCAGCATCCGCTGGCCCCAGCCGGTGAGGAGAATGACGGGGGTCGCGGGGCTGGCCTCCTTGATGGCGGCGGCCACCTTGCGGCCATCAACATAGGGCATTCCAAGATCGGTGATCACGGCCGCAAACCGTTCCGTGCCCGCAAGGGACTCGCGAAAGGCATCGATGCCGCCCTGCCCGCCATTCGCGGCCACCACCTGGTGCCCATCGCCCTCCAGCGCGTCGCGCAGCGATTTGATGAGGAGCGGGTCGTCATCCACGATCAGGATGCGCAGGCGGCGGTCGAGCACCGGCGCGCCGGCGTCCGTCGCCGCGGTCGCGGGCTGGGAATTGGGAATCGGGAAAATGAGACGGATGGTGGTCCCTTCCCCCGGCGTGCTGTCGATCTCGATGCGTGAATTGTGCCGCTGCACCATGCCATAGACCATCGCGAGGCCCAGGCCGGTGCCGCGCTCCCCCTTGGTGGTAAAAAATGGCTCCAGGCAGCGCCGGCGCGTCTCCTCGCTCATCCCGATGCCCGTATCCGAAACCGCAACGCGCACATCGTGCGTGCTCCCGTCCACCGTCTCCGAGGTGGAGAGAGTGAGCCTGCCTCCTTTTGGCATCGCATCCACGGCATTGAGAAGCAGGTTGGTCAGCGCGTCGCGAATCTCGCTCTCCACGCCCACGATCTCCCGGAGGTTCGGGTCCAGTGCGGCACGCATATCGATCATGATTCCACGCTGCTGCGAAAGGTCCTTCCAGCTTGCGCGGGTAAGGTCCATGACCTGTTGCACCAGCTTGTTCAACTGCACCGGCGCGAGCGTGGCCAGCGCCTCGCGCTGCCGGTAGAACTCGCGCATCCGCGCCACCGTGGCGGCCACGTCGTCGATCGCCTGCTGGATGGTTTCCAGGTAATTGCGCCCGCGATCGCTCAGGCCCGGCTCCTTCTCGAGAAGGCTCTCCGTGTAGAGGGCGATGGGCGAGATGGCGTTGTTGATATCGTGCGCGATGCCGCTGGCCATCTGCCCCAGCGCCCGCAGCCGCTCCTGCTGCATTACCGCCTGCTGTGTGCGGTGCAGATCGCTATAGGCCTGCTGAAGCGAGGCGTAGAGCTGCGCCTGGTGCGCCGCCAGGGCCACATGCCCGCTCAATTGCTGGAGGAACTCACATTCCCCGCTGCTAAAGGTATTCGCCTCCCGCCGCGCGGCGATCAGCACGCCAAAGACCTTGCTCTCCACCAGCAGCGGCGCCACCACCAGCGCGCGCAGGCCGGCCGCGACCAGCCTTTGCGGAAAGGGAAACTGCGAGCCGCTGATATCCGGCTCATGCACGAGGCGCCCATTCACGCAGCGGGAAAGTCCGTTGTGATCGATGGGGATGCGGCTCTGCTCCGCGATGCCCAGCTTCTCAGCAAAGGAGCGGCTGCGCGCGCCGATCCCGCTTACGACGAGCGAATTCTCCAGCGGCTCAAAAATACCGATGCAGCCGAAATCGATCCTCAGGCTGTCCTCGATGCTGCCGATGACCACCTGGAAGATGCTCTGCAAGTCCTGCCGCTCGCCGATTGCGCGCGTGATCTGGTGCAGCAGGTTCATCCGCGCCAATTGCGCCTCGAGTTTCAGCGCGCCTTTTTTGCGTTCCGCGACCTCGCTTTCCAGTGCCACGGTGCGCTCGGCGACTTTTGTCTCCAGGTGTTCGTTCAGGTGGCGCAACTCGTCCTGCGCGGTCGTCAATTCCCGATTCTTCTGCACCGCCGCCTCGTAGGTGGAGAGCAGAAGATTGAGGATTTGCAGCCGGTCGCTGGTGATGAAGAACTTTCGCCCGGCGAAGAAAATCTCCACGCCCATCTGGGGAAATTCGCTGGCCCGCAGGTGCTGATTGGCCAGCGTGTAGGCCACGCGCGCCAGCAGGTATTGCTCGTCGTAGGGCTTGAAGATAAAACTGTCCGCGCCGGACTCCAGGCCGCGGACGACGTCCGTGGGATCGCTGAGGGAGGTGAGCAGGATGACGGGGATATCGCGGGTCGAGGTTGACTCCTTGAGATGGCGGCACAGCTCGTAGCCATCCATCTCCGGCATGACAATATCGCTGATGACCAGCGTCGGCTTTCGAAGGCCGATAGCCTCCAGCGCCTCGCGCCCGTTGCGGACAATGGAAAACCGGTAGCCGTGATCCTCCAGGATGAGGCGAAGCATTTCCGCCTGCGTGGGACTATCCTCGACGATGAGGATTTCCACATGCTCGGCGGTGGGACCGGAAATATTCATGCCTTTGTCACCAGGATTGCCAGCAGTTTTGCGATTTCCGCCGGAGGCAGGACGTGCATGGCCGCCCCGATCTCGATGGCCTCGCCCGGCATGCCATGGATGACGGAGCTCTCCCGGTCTTGCGCGATGGTGACGGCTCCCCCATCCCGCAGCACCTTCAATTCATCCGCGCCATCGCGCCCCATGCCGCTCAGCAATACGGCTGCCGCACGGGCTCCGTAGGTCTGATGCACGGAGCGGAAGAGGTAGGAAACGGATGGCCGCATCCCGTTTTCCGCGACGTCGGCGGCGAGGTAAACGCAATGGTCCGGCGCCACGCCCATCTGTACCTTGTCCGGCGCCACATAGGCATGGCCCGGCTCGAGCGGCTCCCCGGCCACCGCCACATGCACGGGAAAACCGGAGGACCGCGCAAGCCAATCCACAAAGCCCTCCACAAAACCGGGCGTCATGTGCTGCACGATGACCAGCGGCACGGGCAGAGTCTTGGGCAGACGCGCCAGCACGGTCTGCAATACCAGCGGCCCGCCCGTGGATGCGCCAATCGCGATGACCTGAACCGAACCCGATGCGCGCGGCGGCGTCGCCGGACGGGACTGCGCGGTAAAGCGGGTGCGGGCCCAGCGGCGCACCACTTTGACCTCGGACATCAATTTTACCGTCTCGACCAGCTCGCGCGATTGCGTGGTAAAATCCGGATGCTGGAGCCCGTAAGGCCGCTGCACCACCGCCAACGCGCCCGCCTCGATGGCGCGG
>DATAXI010000015.1:0-8361 GCA_036266845.1 Chthoniobacteraceae bacterium
CCCGATTCCGATTACGGCGCCGTCCGCCCCTTGCTGCTCAACTCGAATCTCCCGGAATCAGTCCTCTCCGTCTTCTTCACCGATCTCATGAACCGGGACGATCCCGTCAAGCTGAACGCCTTCCTCGACATCGCGGAAATCCCCAACCACCCCTTCCATGATGAAGCGCTGAGCGATCTGCAAATCTACGTCGGCGACGACTACGGCACCGATTGGGGCAAATGGCAGACCGCCGTCACCCAGTATCTGAAAAACTCCAACGCCCAGTGAAACTCGTCATTGCCGGCACCGGCGCAAGCGGCGCCATTTATCTCCAGCGGCTCCTTGATCGCCTCGACGCGAAAGCGCACGAGGTGCACCTGGTCCTGAGCGCCCATGCACGCCAGGTGATCGCGGAGGAGATCGACGAATTGCGCGTGCCGGAGGGCATCATCCAGCACAGCGACGGCCCCGGCATGCACGTCCCGTTCGTAAGCGGCTCGGCCCGGTTCGATGCCATGGTCATCGTCCCCTGCTCCATGGGCACCCTCGGGCGCATCGCCAGTGGCGCGAGCGAGAGCACGCTGCTGCGCGCGGCGGACGTCTTTCTCAAGGAGCGGCGCAAGCTCATCCTCGTCCCGCGCGAGACCCCCTGGAGCCTCATCCACGCCCGCAACGCCGTCACAGTGCTGGAAGCCGGCGCGGTTTTAATGCCCGCCTGCCCCTCCTTCTACAGCCGCCCCGCCGATGTAGCCGCCGTCGTGGACACCATCGTCCACCGCATCCTGGACCACCTCGGCCTGCCCCCGGGCGATGCCCCCCGGTGGAAGAGCGCCGGTTAGAATTTTTTAAACCGCTCTAGCCATCCAGTCCGCCCTGCCGCTCCTCCAGCGGCAGCCCCGGCGGCTCCGCGGTTGTCACGCACGCCTCCAGCAGCTCCCGGTGGGTGGGCAGCAGGTTCCCGGGCAGCTCGCTCAGGTCAAACAATCCCGCTTCCAGGATTTCCACGGATTTGATCTCCGGTTGCCCGGAGCACTCCGCCAGCAGGATGAATTGCGTCAGAAGCCCCCGCTTCGTGCTCACATGCAGAAGCTTCAGCGGGCGCACCTCCAGCCCCGTTTCCTCCCTCAATTCCCGCCGCAGCGTTTCGGCGGGCGTTTCGCCCCGGTTTGCCAGCCCGCCCGGCAGCCCCCAGGGCTGCTCTTTCCAGAAGCGATGCCGCAGCAGCAGAACCCGGCCCCGCTCATCCCGGATGATCCCGGAGACGCCATGGATGAACTTTGCGTGGGTCAGCCACGCCAGGCGGCCCCGGACCGGTCCGGCAAGCGAATTCCATGTTCGGGCCAGAAAATTAAGCAGCAAGGATGGTTGAGCCTCCCATGGCGGCAATGTATTAGGGTGGATCACCCAATGGGAACCCCTATCCGGCGGCTTCCCGCAAAACCCTTTTTTACGGCAGCGAATGACCAACGAAGATCACCCCGAAGAAGAAATCGAAACCCGGCAGCCAGAGCATCCAGGGCATCAACCGGAAACCGCCGGGAGCCAGGGCAGCCGCCTCCCGGAGTATAGCGAGATCGATGCGCCCCCAGGCGAAATCGAGCCCGGCGAGCCCGCCGAACCCGAAGATTCGGCCGAATCCCCCGATGGGCCCGAGGAAGAGCCAGCCGGCGATTCCGCCAAGCCCGAGGCGCAGTTGCAGGCCCTTGTCGATGCCGCAAAGTCCGCCCGTCTCTCCCCTGCGGACGAAGAGCGCGCGGTGCAATTGCTCAAGCAAACCATCCCCGGCGGCCCCAAGGCATTGAGCGCCACTCTCGAAGCCCTCCTCACACTCCAGTGGAGCGCCGGCGTAAAGGCAGTCACCGAGGCCTGGGCGGAAACCAAGCCCGCGGGCAGAACCCGCCTCCTCAACGGCCTCGCCAAGCAGGATGGCGACGTCTCCCGCCGCGTCCGCCTCAGCCTCGCCCGCGGCCTGCATGCCCAGGATCCCGCCTCGGCGCTCAAGCTCATGAGCGGCGTGTGCGAGGCCATGGGCGGCGCCGAGGGAGGCTCGACCACCAAGGACCGCCAGATTTTTGCCAATGTCATGCTCGGCAAGGCCCGCCCGTGGCTGATGAACATCCCCATGGCGGAGATGAAGCCGGCGGAGGCCCTCAAGCTCATCATCCCAGCCCTCGAGTCCTGCCATCAGGCCCCCATCTTTACGCAAATCTGGGTGCTCCGCTGGATCATCGAGGCCGGGAAATTCGACACGCTCTCGGCAGAGCACATCGCTTCCATCGGAAAATCGATCAACCGCTGGCAGCCCCGCTGGCGCAAGGAATTGCGCAAGATCATCCCCAGGCTGCCCGAGTCCCTCGATGCGGCAATGGGCGAGGATCGTCCCCAGGCCGCGCCCCACGCTCCCGCCCCGGCTCCCGGCTCCGAGCCCGCCGAAGCCGAAGCCACTCCCGCCGGCGCCGAAGCTGAGGACCAGCCGCAAGACGACGACGACGACGACGACGAGGAAGAAGAAGACGCGCCATCCCCCGCCGAAAAACCGGCCCCGCGCCGCCAGCCACCGCAGCAGCAGCAGCGCGGCGGCGCGCGCGACCGCGACCGGGAAAGGGACCGCGACCGCGGTTTCGATCTCACCCGCTCCCTCCGCGAGATCGACGCCTATGTCAGCCGCCTGCGCACAGAGCTTCAGCAGGCCCAGGCCGCCGTCCGGCGCAAGGAGCCGCGCGGCAGCAAAAGCCAGCAGCCCCCTCTTTCCGGCGAGGAAACGGAGGACCTGCGCCGCCACAATATCCAGTTGGAGGAACAGAACCATGAGCTCCGCACCCGCATCGACGAGCTCCTGAACGATCACGAAGACCGCGCCGCCACCATCGAGATCAGCGATTCCCTGGAGCAGTTCAAGACCTACCTTGGCCTCAAGCTCAAGGAAGACTTTGCCGATTACAACGCCATCAGCCGCGAGTCCCTTAACGAAGTGGTGCGCCGCCACGCACATGAGATTCTCGGGCGCATCTTCTCCGTCCTCCAGGCGGAAGGCGTCCGCTTTGATCGCCCGGAGTGACGCTCCGGAGGCCATCCCTCCGCAGCGCTGAACACCCGCCCGGCTCCCGGTTCCCCCCCTCGCTCAGGGCCGGATCGCCGCCGCCTGCGCCTTCAGGCACAGCTCCGCCGCCTTGAAAGCGTGCTCCTGCGTCATCGCCTTTTCCGTCCCGTGCAGGCAATCCAGGATCAACTCGCCGAAGAACGGGAAACCCACCTTCCCCGCCAGCTCCAGGTGCTGCTCGCCCTCGGCATTCACCAGGTAAAGATGATCCCCGCTCTTCTCGCGCGCCACGTCAATGTACTTCCGCAGCTCGATGTACCCCTTCGTCCCCAGGATAAAAGTGCGCCCGTCCCCCCACGTCCCCAGCCCGGATGGCGTAAACCAATCCACCCGGAAAAAATTCGTCGCGCCATTGTCCGCCAGCAGCGCCGCCTCCCCGTAATCCTCCAGCTCCGGGTACTCCGGATTGCCGTAATTTGCCACCAGCGCATGCGTCACCCGCGCATCCTTCGCCCCGCTGAATGACAGGAACTGCTCGATCTGGTGGCTCCCGATGTCGCAGAGGATTCCCCCATATTTCTCGTGTTCGAAAAACCATTGCGGGCGCCCCGGCGCATTCAGCCGGTGCGGCCCCGTCCCCAGCACCTGCAACACCCGCCCGATCGCATCCTGGCGGATCAATTCCCCCGCATGCACCGCGCACTCCACATGCAGCCGCTCACTGTAATAAACCATGTACTTGCGCCCCGTCCGCGCCACGGTCTCCCGCGCCTGCGCCAGTTGCTCCAGCGTGGTAAACGGCGCCTTGTCAGTAAAATAATCCTTCCCCGCCTCCATCACCTTGCACCCCGCCGGGCCGCGCTCATTTGGCACCGCCGCCGCCGCCACCAGCCGTATCTCCGGGTCCTCCAGTATCTCGTCCAGGCTCCGCGCCGCCTTTGCCTGCGGATATTTCTTGAGAAAATCCGCCACCCGCGCCGGCTCCGCATCGTACACCCATTTCAGCTCCCCGCCAGCCTCCAGCAGCCCGTTCGTCTGCCCGTAGATGTGGCCGTGATCCAGAAACGCCGCGGCAAACCTGAACTCCCCCGGCTTCACCACCGGGCGCGGCTTCCCCTCCGGCGCGTAATTCATTCCGTCAGCTTTACCCATGGTCAATGGAAGGATTTCGCGAAGTCTTCCCGCCCCGCCTTCCCCGCCGGCGCTTTCTTCTTTTTCACCCTCGAGGCCGCGATCAATTTCTTCAGCCGCCCCTCATACGCCTTCCCATCCAGCGGCAGCTCGATGGTGCGCCCCGTAAACGTCGAGAACAGCATCGCATTCGCCAGCTCCACAGAGTGGATCCCCTCCGCCCCCGGCGCAATCAGCGGCGCCCCGTCCAGAATCGCCTCCGCAAAATTCTTCAGAATGCCGATATGCTGCTCCCCGTGGCCCGCCACCGGGATTCGCACATCCCACGTCGGCGGCGTCGCAAAGCCCTGGTCCGTCTTCCGGCTAAACGCCGTCATCTCCACCTCATTGCGGGTAAAGCGGAGCTGATCATTCTCATAAACCAGCCGCCCGCGCTCCCCCGCGATCTCCAGCCGGTTCGTCCCCGGCGCTTCCCCCGTCGTGGTAATAAAAACACCCGTCGCCCCATTCTTGAATTGCAGGTACGCCGTCACATCATCCTCCACCTCGATGTCGTGGTATTGGCCAAATCGGCAGAACGCCCGCACGCTCGCCGGCATCCCAAACATCCATTGCAGCAAATCCAGATTATGCGGGCATTGATTCAGCAGCACCCCGCCGCCCTCGCCCGCCCACGTCGCCCGCCATCCCCCGCTCGCATAATACGCCTCCGTGCGAAACCAATTGGTAATAATCCAGTTCACCCGCCGGATTTCACCCATCTCCCCGTTCCGGATCAGCCCGCGGATTTTTTGGTAAAACGGGTCCGTCCGCTGGTTGAACATCGCCGCAAACACCGCGTCCCCCCGGTGCGCCGCGATCAGCTTCTCGCAATCCCTCTTGTGTACGGAGATCGGCTTCTCCACCAGCACATGCAGCCCTTGCCCCAGGGCGTCGATTCCCATGGTGGTATGCGTGTAATGCGGCGTCGCAATCAGAATCGCATCGATCTCCCCGCTCCGGATCATCGCGCCCGGGTCCGCAAACGTCCTCACCCCCTCATAGCCCGGAAAACGCACCGCATCATAGTCGCACACCGCCGTCAGCCGCATCCGCGGCACATCCCCCGCCAGAACGCTGCGCGCATGCGCCGCTCCCATATTGCCAAGTCCGGCGATGCCGAGCCGCACAGGCCCCGAAATTTTCTGATGCTTCATTGCGAGAGTGAGAGGCCGAACAGTTACCAGCAACTCCCGCTCCGCATCAAGCCCTCTACATCCCGCATTTCGCCAGCGCTTCCGGGAAACTCGAGCGGCGCGTAAGCAGACTCGCCAGGTACGGGTCAGTCGCCGGCGCCGTCTCGATTCGCTCCAGATTCTCCGGCGTCTCCAGCCGCGAGAAGATCACCTGCGCCATCTTGCTCCGCGCCACACTCTTCTCCCCGTACCCATTCGGGATATTGCTCGACCAGAACCGCACGTACTCCTCCCCATTCTTCATCTCCGTTCCCAGGAAGACCACCGAGTGCCCGTGCTCCGCCGCGCCCACCTCCGCCGTCCAGAATATCTTCATAAAATCCCCCGGCTTCGCCATCGCCACATCCGTAAAATTCGGCCCCAGCCGCAATTCATAAAACAGCCGCGCCGTCCCCGGTCCATTCGCATTCCACCGTCCCCAGATCCCTTCCCCGTCCCGCTGCCCTTCCTCGATCACCAGCGCCTCCAGCGTCCCCACATCCAGCTTCAGCCTCCCGTCCCGCCGCAATTGCTCAATCGTCTTCAGAAAAACCAGATACGTCGCCCCCGAGCAAAAACTCGGCGAATCCGGCGATGGCAGCACAAAAAACCGCCCCGATTCATAATGCGACGCCCGCACCAGCGCAATCGTCGCCACCCGCGTCGCGCCATATCCCCCGCCCACCGGCATCTCGCCAATCTCCCTCAGCACCGTCGCATTACAATCCTCCGCCCGCCCCGCCGGCGGCAGCCCCGCCAAAACCATCGCAAAGAGAGCGCATCGAAAAATCACCGCGCCCATACTCGCCGCAATCCCATTTTCACGCAACCCGCGATCTTCCACCCGCCCCACCCCGGAAGACGCCCCCACCCAAGCCGGAGGCTCGAAAGCCGGCAGCTGGTTG
Organism: Chthoniobacteraceae bacterium; assembly: GCA_036266845.1. Lineage (GTDB taxonomy): Bacteria > Verrucomicrobiota > Verrucomicrobiia > Chthoniobacterales > Chthoniobacteraceae > DATAXI01. The sequence continues at coordinate 6,273 of DATAXI010000015.1, forward strand.
GTGAAATCCAAAGGACCCAACCACCGGACACCAACAAACAACGGAAACCCACCCCGAAGGCGCGGTAGAAAACCCGCCACACCCAAACCCCACCCCCGCCCAACCCCAACCCCACCCCACGCCCAACCCCACCCCACGCCCCCAAACCCCAAAATCCACGCGCAATCCCCACCCCATAGCAGACCGCTCCCGTCCGCAGGGCCAACGGCCCGCCTCAGGCCAGCCCAGGGCAAAGCCCTGGGTCACCGCACAAAAGACCCCTCAAGCGCCAACGGCGCGGGAGAGTCGCACCCGTCCAACCATCAACAACCCGTCACCGCCGCCGTAATCTTCGATAACTCCTGCGGCCCCCGTATCATCCTGAACAAACACAACCCCCCGCTCCGCGCCTCCCAGAGCTGCCCCAGCCGCTCCTTCTCCCGGTTATCCCTCTCATCCCCCCGGCAAATCTCTGCGGTCATTATGGGGGTGAAAGCATAGTGCTCGCGTAACCCCCCTCAAACTTAAAAGGCCATTAAGCGTCCAGAAAACGAATCGAGCATTTCGGAACGCGCAATGAAATACAAGTCTCGGCTGGCAAGCCGTGATTCATTTCAATGCCGCAACATCTGTGTATAAATGCCTCAGATGATCGTCCGACATATCCAGAATCGGTTCGTACATAAAAGCGTTCAAATGAATGTTCTCGGGCGTCATTAGGACAACTCCATTCAGGATCTTAATCGCATCAATCTCCCCGCTGTGGTCGTTTTTAAACTTTTTCAATAATGCGGTTGTTTGATTCCTTTTAATGGCTCCAACGAATGCGGCATCCGCGATTTTTTTAACCATAAATTGCTCCGCAGTAAGTCGTATCGCGATAGCTAATACAATCTTGTTCTCAAAATTAGCGCCAGCCTGTGCCTGCACGCACGCCCCGGCCTCCAGCATTATTAAGTCGATCACCAAAGCACCAGGATTTGAGTAATTGCCTGTAATCGTTGGAAATAACCTTTTGTAAATATCATCCAGTTTGCTTTCTGTAATTGTAGAGGAATCTGATTTCCAATGTAATAGAGATGTAAGAATTGAATAGTCGGCATCTCTGCTCCCTCGTGTATATTCGATGAGATTCCGCATAAAAGGGATGCAGGATATTCTCTTTCTTCCGTCTGCGAAAAACTGCGGCTTCCAAACTTTTATAAAAATATTCTGACTACTAAAAGATTTGTACAAGGTTACGTCTTTCTTGCTTTTCGTTGCCATTAAACAGTTGTCATATCCTACAAAACGACTTTCGACCGTTCGGAAAAAATCGAAGTTGTGTGTAAGAATAATCTGCTTAAAGACAGGCCCTTCTGAAATTTCCGAAAGATATTGAATGATGGCGTACTTATTCTTGTAGTCAAAAGAATCCGCGATGTCATCTACAACAAAAAGTGTCTCCTGGCCGGCGCTGCGGCGCACTTCAATTTCGAAAATGATACTTAGAATGTATAGCGCCTTTCTCTCGCCTTGGCTAAGGGTCTTCATTAGGGTTTCCTTTTCAACTGCTACGGAATCGTCGTCGTCATGAAATGAATATCCTAGGTCCAAGACGGCCTCGTTGCGCAATGCGACATCCACCTTGTTTTTCGGAACGAGCGTAAACGGCACGGAGAAGCGATCATTGAACAATGCAATGGCCTGTTCCCATTGCGTCTGTTCCTTTCGCGCGGCGTCTTCTATCTGCTTCCTCTTTGTCTTAACGTTATCGTACTCATTAAGTAACCCGTTGAATTGCGATTCGTGCTTCTTGAAATATGACTTCCAGATTTTCTCGCGAAATAATGCCACGTTCGAAAGCTCGGATAGAAGGGTCGAGTGTTCCGCGATATAGGCACGGAAATCACGAACCGTAATATTCTTTTCCAACAGTTTTTTAATTGCATCAAATTTTTTCTTCAGGGCCGCGTCATTTGTGATACTACTAACAGCCTGTTGAAATAATCCCCAGTCGAGCCGGAGCGGCATTGCTGAGGGGCGGGGCTGGTGGCAGAATGGCGGGCAGCATGATTCGACCGCAACGAAAGAGCCGCCAAGGCGAGTTTTGGATCGCGCGCAATGAGTT
>DATAXI010000017.1:0-10134 GCA_036266845.1 Chthoniobacteraceae bacterium
AACTCATTGCGCGCGATCCAAAACTCGCCTTGGCGGCTCTTTCGTTGCGGTCGAATCATGCTGCCCGCCATTCTGCCACCAGCCCCGCCCCTCAGCAATGCCGCTCCGGCTCGACTGGGGATTATTTCAACAGGCTGCTAGCGCAGAAGTGACATATCAAATATCGAAGCACATAACCCGCCGCGCGGAGGGCATACGGACGCTCTGCACGCATACGACCGGCTTTCCGCCGAGTGGGAGCACAAGGTTGTGGATCACGCCGAAACCTACGTCAAGGATGGCGTCCACACGAACGGCTTGGAGAATTTTTGGAGTTTGCTAAGGCGGACGCTTAAAGGAACCTACGTTCATCGTGAGCCGTTTCACCTTTTCCGGTATTTGGACGAACAGACCCACCGTTTCACCGAGCGGAAACATGAGGACGGCGACCCAGGCCGGCTTATGGACGCCGTTGAGACGACCATGGGCCGCAGGCTCACTTGGGATGGACTGACGGGCAAAGACGTAAAAATGGATTTGCCCTCATAAAATGGATGATTTAGAGTTGACAGAAGGGAGGTATTGGATGAGCAACACACCCCGTACAACCGATTAACAGACCTCACCCGATCATGTTCCAACCGGCTGGTCTTCCAAATGCTTTCTTCTGAGGTAATGCCATGAACAATGTTCACAGTGACTTTTTAACCGCATCGGGCTCATTCCTGATTGGCGTGGGATCGATTTTCAATATTGGGGGGAGCTATTTTTCATATAATGTGTCTGCATCTCCTGAAATCGCGGATGCTCGGGCGATCCGGCAAGATTTCGCCATGATTGGACAGGATATCAGGAATGTCGTTGCGGAGAACGACCCGCAATTGACGCTGCCCGGCATGTGACGCCAGAACAGCGCCAATTGGAAAAGGTAGTTCGCACCGAAAACCCCGAACTGCTGAAAGGGCTTCCGGGTCCAAAGAAGGAGGAAATACTTAATTTTATTTCCCGGAAAGTGCCCGGAATTGCGTCAGGGGAAATCTCGCAAACAACGACGATTACCGCATCCTCTTATCCGGTTCCTCCTGCGGAACTATTGGAGGGGTATAATCACGCAATACCGGACGGTGCAAACCGATTGTTTACGCTGGTGGAGGGGCAGTCTCGCCATCGCCAATACATCGAGAAATCCGTAGTTGCGACTCAGAATTCTGTCACCCGACTGGGGCAGATATTCGGATTTATTTTGGTGCTGATTTTGACTGCGGTTGGAACCTATCTTGGCGCAACAGGGCACGATGGACTGGCGGGAACAGTTTTCGCAACCACGATCATAGGCGTTGCCACGACGTTTGTTCTGGGGCGAAAGGCCCAAGTCAGGAGCCTAGATCAAAAGGCGCCGAAATAGGGGCCACTTCCCTGATTCATTCGGATGGGGACTCCCAACGAGGGCGAATTTCATCCCGGCCCTGAAACGCTCTGCTGCCGTCGGCCCCTCGTGAAACTAGCGGTCGAGTTTCATGCCGTGACAGCACACATCCTGAAACGCTCTGCTGCCGTCGGCCCCTCGTGAAACTCCTGCCTTTTTCCGCGGGCGTCCACCCTTGTTCTTTATGGCGGATTCCTTGCCACTGCACTTGTGGCTCATGGATTGACTCTACTTTGGTTCCCCGCCTCCTGCAATCCGGTCGTGTAGCAGCTTCGTGAGGAGTCCATTCGCATCCAGTCCCTTGCAAATCATTTCCTCAGCTACAGTCGGCACAGTTGGCATCGCCTACCCGCTCTTCGCGATTTTTTCAAGAAGGTCGTAAATCTCGCCGGTCGTGGAGAGGTTGATTCGCTTCGTGCTTATCGGATTACGGCCCTTGGGCAAATTGTCATATAATTACCGCATAATTTGCACGGAAAAAAGTTGACGGGTCCGGTAGGATTTGCGACTATGAAGTCGCGAGTTCAGCCCGTCTTTAGCGGCGGTCTACTGAACTTGCTTGAGCCGCTCCGCAAGGAGCGGTCAGCTTATCTACGGACGACCCAAGCGGGTCCGTGCGAGACGCCCTTTTAAAGCACACGGCGGACAGACAGGATTCAAACGCCTCGTTCAAGCGATATTTCTTCACATGCTCAGAGGGAGGCAGTTCCCGTTTGAGCAATGCAAATGCAACGTAATCGGCAAGTTGGACGAAAAACGACTGATGCGAAGGCTTGAAAACTGGATCTTCGATAATGCGCTGGAGAGGAATGTTTCTGCTTTTATGCGATGTGCCACTCCAGACACCGTAAGCTGACGGAATCGGATTCCAGACGCTCATTTTTCGAAATACTTTCGTTAATTCATGTTCCCGCCCTTCATCAGCAAAGACCATTGAACGCGTCAGATACGGCAAAAGGCGCTCAGCCAATTTTTCCGGTACGGGCTTGCCAAATTTATCCCAAGCTAGGAGAGCACTAGGTTCCTGAGCTTTTCCTCGTCCTCTTCGCGCTTCACCGTAGTTCTCTCGATCCGATTCAAAAGGTGTTCCCAAGCATCCATCTCGCGTCTTTCCGCCCCGGACAATCGAGACAAATGTTGAAAATTCGAACGTTAGGAAGCCTTGCGATCAGTCTCAATACCCCGTGGAAAATTACCGACCTTTCGAATTTGCTTACTACCCGATCCGAAATTCGACCACGGCCAGAAACAAGCTCCCGGTCGTGAATTTCTTTTCGAATAAACATGCCATGAGACTCATTAAGCGCTCTCCGATGCGCCTTGACCATTGCGAAGCAGGTATGCCAATCCGCCTGGCGAATTGAAATCGCCGAGAGACAAAACTTCTCTGGCGTGTACGATTCGTCAACGTAAAAATAGCGTACCGCCGCGAGTTTTTCCCATACTCCATTGCGCGTCCAAAGTCTACGCTTAATGGGTCAGGTAATTAAACGCCTTCCCGATTCCTACCGTGAAAATTACTTCGCCGCCGGCGTTGCTCGATTTGCGGCGTGGGCGCGGCGGCCCACAATGATCGGCTTCGGTGTTTGGGTGCATGAACCCCCGGCGGCATCCCAAAAGCTGAGCTACCCGGTGCCCTTTCATCTTCATGCCCCGGCGGACAAATATGCGGGGGTGGAAAAATTGGGGTCCCGAACGGCTTGCCGGATATTAAATCCCTTTTCAGGACCCAGGTTCGCTTGTAGTATCCCGCTGTTTTTGCGCTTCTCCTCCCGGGCGCACGTTGAAAGATAGAGAAAGCGAGACAATTTACGAACATGCCTATGGGAAATGGAACCGCCGTCCAGGACATCGCGACTTACGCCGATGCCCCTGTGAACCAGGCCCTGACGCCTGAGCAAAAAGTTGAATTCCTGCGCGAGATGTACCGCATCCGTCGTTTCGAGCAGGTGGCCCTCAAGTGCTACCAGCAGGGCAAGATGGGCGGATTTCTGCATCTCTACACGGGCCAGGAGTCGGTTGCCGTCGGCACCATCTCCCTCCTTGCGGAGAATGATCACGTCGTCACCGCGTACCGGGATCACGGCCACGCCCTCGCCGTCGGCATGTCCATGGAGGAATGCATGGCGGAGCTCTTTGGCCGGTCCACCGGTTGCTCCAAGGGCAAGGGCGGGTCCATGCACTTCTTCGCGCCGGACAAGAATTACTGGGGCGGCCACGGCATCGTCGCCGGGCAGACGCCGCTGGGGCTGGGCGTCGCCTTTGGCTTGAAATACCGCGGCCTCAAGGGCTGCTGCCTATGCTATCTGGGCGATGGCGCGGTCAACCAGGGGGCGTTCCATGAATCGCTGAACCTCGCCTCCCTCTGGAGCCTGCCGGTCATCTATATTATAGAGAACAATCAATACTCCATGGGCACCAGCCTGGAGCGCTCCTCGGCATTCAGCAAATGCCTGGCGGCGCGTGCGGAGGCTTACGCGATGGAGTGGGATGTCGTCAGCGGCGAGAGCCTGTACGAAATCCGCGCCAAGACCCAGGTCGCCATCGAGCGCGCCCACGAGACCTCCCGGCCCACGCTTCTGGAGATCGATACCTACCGGTACTACGGCCATTCCGTCGCGGATGCGAATGCCAAGAAATACCGGGCGCCGGAGGAGATCGAGCGTTACCAGACCTTGCACGATCCGCTCCGGCTTTGGAAAGCGCGGCTCATCGAGGAGAACCTCATCGACGAGGCGACGGCGGATCAGATTGATCACGAGGCGCGCGAGGAGGCGGAGTCCGCGGTACGGTTTGCGGACGAGAGCCCGTTCCCAAGCGAGAAGGAAATCTACTCCGACGTCTATTGGGAAGTGGACAACAATACGGAAAACGGCCGGCGCGGCCGCCATTTCTTCAACGATTAATCGAGGGCAGCCCGTTCCGCCCGTTCTGTTTTTACCATGGCACTGATTACTTATCGCGACGCTCTCAAGGATGCCCTAGCCCAGGAGATCGAGCGCGACGAAAACGTCTTCATCATGGGCGAGGAAGTCGCCCAATACAACGGCGCGTACAAGGTCACCGAAGGCCTGTGGAAGCGTTTTGGCGACAAGCGGCTGGTGGATACGCCCATCAGCGAGGCCGGCTTCATCGGCCTGGCGGTCGGCGCGTCCATGATGGGGCTGCGTCCCGTGGTGGAACTCATGTTCTGGAGCTTCGCTTACGTCGCCTTTGACCAGATCGTCAATAACGCCGGCTGCGTCCGCTACATGAGCGGCGGGCTCATCCATTGCCCGCTTGTCATCCGCGGGCCCGCCAATGGCGGCAACAACGTGGGCGCGACCCACTCCCACACGCCGGAGAATTTCCTCGCGAATATCCCCGGACTCAAGGTTGTCGCCCCGGCGACCGCGTACGATGCGAAGGGGCTCATGAAAAGCGCCATCCGGGATAACGATCCCGTGATGTTCATGGAAAACATCCTCCTTTACGGCGAGCAATGGGAAGTGCCGGAGGGCGAATACCTGGTGCCGATTGGCTCCGCCGATGTGAAGCGCGAGGGCAAGCACGTCTCCCTCATCGCGCATGGCCGCGCCGTTATCACCTGCCTAAAGGCAGCGGAAATCCTTGCCGCCGAGCACGATATCGACGCCGAGGTGGTGGATCTCCGCTCGATTCGCCCGCTGGATGAGGAAACCATCCTCCAGAGCGTCCGCAAGACTCACCGCGCCGTGCTGGTCGAGGAGAACAAGCCCTTCTGCGGCGTTGACGCCCAGATCGCCTCCATCATCCAGGAGAAGGCTTTCGATGATCTCGATGCCCCGGTCCTCCGCGTCTCGGCGCTGGATGCGCCCGCCATCTACAGCCCGCCGGTGGAGAAGAAGCAGCTTCCCGACCCGCAAGCGGTGATCGCGAAGGTGCTGAAGATTTGCTGAGCCCGCGCCTTGGGGAGAATCCATCGTCCGCTTGGAGGGCGAGCCCGGAAGCGGGCGCCCGGCCCGCCTGGAGAGGCCCCATTGCCCGGTAGCGAGCCGATTTTTTTTCCGCTGTCCAATCGGCTTCCGCTACAATTAGGCTGTTTGCCTCTTTTTTCTATGCCCGCGTATATCGAAATGCCCAAGCTCAGCGACACCATGACCGAGGGGACACTGGTCAAGTGGCGCAAACAGAAAGGCGACAAAGTCGCCTCCGGAGACATCCTTGCCGAGGTTGAAACGGACAAGGCCACCATGGAGATGGAGTCCTTTGACGATGGCGTCCTTACGGAGATTTATGTGCCCGAGGGGCAGAAGGTCGCAATCGGCCAGCGGATCGCGATGCTGCTGGCGCCCGGCGAGAGTGCGCCCGCCGCTGGCGCAGCCGCGCCTGCGCCCAAGGCAAAAGCGAGCCCCGCTCCCGCAACCGGCGGAGCGCACGCGCCTGCCGCCGCCCCGGCCCCGGCCCATGCGCCCGCGGCATCGTCCGGCAATGGCGGGGAACGCGCAAAGGCTTCGCCTCTGGCGAAGAAAATAGCGGCGGAAAAAGGAATCCAGCTTTCCACGCTCACGGGCTCCGGTCCGGGCGGGCGAATCATCCAGCGGGACGTCCTGGGCGCGCAGACCGGCGCTACCACGCCGCGTGCCGGCGTGCCCGCCCCGGCCCCGGCGGCAGTACCCGCCGCCCCCGCGGGCAAGGGCGACGAAAAGATTCCGCTTTCCGGCATGCGCCGCGCGATTGCCGAGCGCCTGCTGGCCAGCAAGACCCAGATTCCCCACTTCTACCTCAGCATCGAGGTGGATGCCGGCGAGCTCATGCGCATCCGCTCGGAAATCAACGCCGATTCCGAGAAAGCGGGGCTGCCTAAGCTCACCGTCAACGACTTCATTCTCAAGGCCGCCATCACCGCCGCGGCGCGCAACCCCAAGGTCAACGCCAGCTTTGCCGGCGATTCCATTATCCAGTACGCCAGCATCAACATGGCGGTGGCGGTGGCCGTGGACGATGGCCTTGTCACGCCGGTCATTCGCGATGCGCAGAAGAAATCGCTTCGGGAAATCAGCGAGACCGTCAAGGACATGGCGACGCGCGCACGCTCGAAAAAGCTGAAGCCCGAGGAGTACCAGGGGGGAACGCTCACCGTTTCGAACCTTGGCAGCTATGGCATCGAGAGTTTTTCCGCCATCATCAATCCGCCGCAGGCGCTCATCCTCTCCATTGGCGCGATCGTTAAGAAGCCCGTCGTCAATGCGCAGAACCAGATCGTCGTCGGGCAGCGCATGAGCATCGGCCTCAGCGCGGATCATCGCGTGGTGGATGGAGCGATTGGCGCGGAGTATCTGGCGGAATTGCGGCGGCTCATCGAGAACCCCGCGCTGATGCTGATCTGAAGGGGATCGCGACCTGTGAAGAGTGAATGAAGGGCCGGCGGGCTCCTGTCCGCCGTTTAGCCGGGGCGCGCGCGCCGCTCATCCGGTTTTCATCATTCATCCCTCATAATTTCCCTTTGACCTGGGCCGCCTGACGCACCCATCTTTCAACCCATGTCCTACGATCTTATCGTCGTCGGCGGGGGACCTGCCGGCTATGTCGCTGCAATTCGCGCCGCTCAACTCGGCAAAAAAGTGGCGTGTGTTGAAAAAGAGCGCGCCGGCGGCACCTGTCTGAATTGGGGATGCATCCCCACGAAATCCCTGCTTCGCAACGCGGAACTCTACAGCCTGCTCTCGCGCCACGCGGCGGAGTTCGGCCTCGCTTTCGACAATCTGAAATACGACTGGGGCAAGGTCATCAGCCGCTCCCGGGATGTCTCCGACAAAAACGCCGCCGGCATCGAATTTCTCTTCAAGAAGAACAAGATCGATTATGTCCGCGGCGAGGCTTCCATCGATAAGGCGGGGGCTGTCACCGTCAAATTCCCCGATGGCAAGACCGATACGCTGGCCGCCCCGCGCATCCTCATCGCCACCGGTGTCCTCAGCCGTCCGCTGCCGAGCCTGCCCTTCGATGGCAAGACCGTCATCGGCAGCCGCGAGGCCATGGTTCTCAAGTCGCAGCCGAAGAGCATGATCATCATCGGCGCGGGCGCAATCGGCATCGAGTTCGCCTATTTCTACAATTCCTTCGGTACCAAGGTAACCGTCGTCGAGATGATGCCGAACATCCTGCCGGTCGAGGACACGGAGGTTTCGCAGACGCTCGAGAAATCGCTGGGCAAACAGGGCATCAAGATTCTGACCAATACGAAGACCACCAAGACCGAGGCGACCGGCTCCGGGGTCAAAATCACCGTCGAAGGCAAGACCACCGAAACCCTCGAGGCGGAGGTCTGCCTCGTCGCCATCGGAGTCCAGCCGCTGCTGCCTCCGGGCAAGCTGAAGCTGGAGCTGACCGAGCGCGGCTACATCAAGACCGACGACAATTACCAGACCAGCACCGCGGGCATCTACGCGGCGGGCGATATCATCGGGCCGCCGTGGCTCGCGCACGTAGCCAGCTTCGAGGCCGTCCAGGCCGTCAACGGAATGTTTGGCGCGGGCACGCCAAAGAAGGTTACCACCTTTCCCGGCTGCACCTATTGCCAGCCGCAGGTTGCGAGCGTCGGGCTCACCGAGCGCGCGGCGAAAGAGAAGGGCCTCCAGTTCAAGGTGGGCAAATTCCCGTACATGGCGAGCGGCAAGGCGCGCGCCGTTGGCGAGATCGAGGGATTCGTGAAGCTCATCCTGGGCGAGCCGCACGGCGAAGTGCTGGGCGCGCACATCATCGGCGCGGAAGCGACCGAGCTGATCGCCGAGCTGGGCCTCGCCATCACCCTGGAGGCGACGGCGGAGGAAATCAACGCCACCATCCACGCGCACCCGACCCTCAGCGAGATGGTGCACGAGGCGAGCGAGCAGGCGTACGGCCACGCCATTCATATTTGATCCCGGCTTGCCGCACCCGGCAAACGCCCGTATCCTGACGCTGGAACGATTATCTGGAGGACCAAAATACGATGAGCACCACCGCATCCGCCGAAGCACCAAAAACCGCCGCCGGGCTAAGCCAGCTCGACCAGCTCAAGAAATTCACGAAAGTCGTTGCCGATACGGGCGACTTTGAAACCATGCGCGCCTACAAGCCGCAGGACGCGACCACCAATCCCAGCCTGATCTTCGCCGCCACGCAGAAGTCGGATTACGATTACCTCCTGGAAAAGGTGATCGCGGATCGGAAAAACTCCGGGCTCACCGGCGCGGCGCAAATCGAGGACACCATCGATAATCTCCTCGTCGCTTTCGGGCGGGAGATCCTGAAGATTGTCCCCGGCCGCGTCTCCACAGAGACCGATGCGCGCCTTTCATTCGATACCGAGGGCTCGATCGCCAAGGCGCGCCACCTGATCGAGCTTTATGAGAAGTCCGGGATCTCGCGCGACCGGGTGCTTATCAAAATCGCCTCCACGTGGGAGGGCATCAATGCCGCGGAGGTGCTGCAGAAGGAGGGCATCCATTGCAATCTCACGCTGCTTTTTTCGCTGGCGCAGGCCGTGCGTTGCGCGGAAGCCAGGGTGCAATTGGTTTCGCCCTTTGTGGGCCGCATTTATGATTGGTACAAGGCCAGCCAGAAGCGCGATTTCAGCGGTCCGGAGGACCCCGGGGTGAAGTCGGTCACGGAGATTTACACGTATTACAAGAAATTTGGCTATCACACGGAGGTGATGGGCGCGAGTTTTCGCAACACGGGCCAGATCGTGGAATTGGCCGGGTGCGATCTGCTGACCATCTCGCCGGAGCTGCTGGAGGCGCTTTCCGGAAGCCACGATCCCATCGAACGCAAGCTGAAGCCGGAAGCCGCGAAAGACACCGATGTGAAGCGACTGGAGCTGGATGAAAAGACGTTCCGTTTTCTCCTCAACGAGGATGCGATGGCCACGGAGAAGACGGCGGAAGGCATTCGCAAGTTCTCCGCCGACATTGTGAAACTGGAGAAGTTCATCGCGGGGAAATTGTAATAGGGCGCGGGGTTGCGCGGGGGGACGTTACCGTTTGCGATGGGTAAGTGTGGGAGTCATCCTGGAGGGATGGCTTGGCTGGTTTCGTGCTCTGCGATCCCTGCCGGGATCGTGGCGCTTTTTCGGTTTTTTCCGGGGGTGTCGCCCTTTGGGCTCGACCCCCGGCTACCGGTATTTCATGCCTCCGGCATGAATTTTTCCTGGGGTGGTCAGTGTTGGTTAGGCGGTGCGAAGTTAGACGGTGCGGAGTTAGGCGGCGTGGAGTTAGATGGTGTGGAGTTAGGCGGCGTGGAGTTAGGCGGCGTGGAGTTAGACGGCGTGGAGTTAGACGGCGTGGAGTTGGGCGGCGTGGAGTTGGGCGGCGTGGAGTTAGATGGTGCGGGGTCAGATGGGGTGGAGTTAGCAGCCTGTTGAAATAATTGCCCCGGCGAGCCGGAGCGGTATTGCTGAGGGGCGGGGGTGGTGGCAGAATGGCGGGCAACATGATTCGACCGCAACGAAAGAGCCGCCAGGGGGAGTTTTGGATCGCGCGCAATGAGTTGGCGCAAGCCCAGGCAAGCCGATTCTACGACAAGCTGGAAGAGACTTTGGAGGAGATGGAGTTTGCGGCGCAGGTTCACGGAGTGTGCGCTCCGCTCTACAGCAGCGGCGAGAAGGGCCGGCCTCCCATTGATCCGGTGGTGTACTTCAAGATGCTGATGGTGGGCTTCCTGGAGAACCTGCCCAGCGAGCGCGCCATTGCCGCGCGGTGCGGGGACTCGCTGATGATCCGGCGTTT
>DATAXI010000022.1:0-25307 GCA_036266845.1 Chthoniobacteraceae bacterium
TTTGCGGAGGCGAGCGCTGGCTTCCAGGAAGCCCGCCAGGCGGTCCAGAATTTCCGCCAGCAGACCGCCGGATTCGCCCGCCTTTACCATCGCCACATAGAGGCGGTTGAAGGTCTTGGGGTGTTTGACGATCGCGTCAAAAAAGGAATCGCCGCTCTGCACGCGGGCGGAGAGATCGCCGATGGTGCGCTTGAGCCCGATTTGCTTGCGCGGGTCGCACTGCTCGTAGAGAGCGGTAAGCGCGGTCACGAGCGGGAGGCCTGCGTCCACCATGGTCGCGAGCTGCCGGGTAAAGAGCACCGTATCGGTTTCCGAAACCGAGCCCATGTTCTTGGAGGATTTGGTGACCGATTTCTGCTGAATCGAGAGGACCATCAGCCCCCGCGTCATGAGGGTATTGATGGCATTTTCCTCGTTCAGGGCTTCCTGAAGTCCGGAGACATTGGAACCCGAGGCGTCGCGCGCTTGGTAGGCGTAGGTGAACATGGCAGGCCAGCATAGGAAGCAATATCGGTGCCGCGACCCTCACCCGTTCATCAAGATATCGTGCGGAAGCGCCGGGAAAACGACTGTGCGAGCGCCATCACCGCCCGGAAATCGCCCGGCGCAAAAAACCGCGCGGCCGCCATTTTCCGGATAATCTATTCTTGCCAAATTCCGAATGCTGTTCATATTAGCCGACTCAAAAAGATATGGCAACCGAGACCAAGAATTTTCAGACCTTCCAGATCCACGATAAGGATACCGGCAGTGCTGACGTGCAGATCGCGCTGCTGACGCAGCGCATCAATCAACTGACCGATCACCTCAAGACCCACGTGAAGGACCATTCCTCCCGGCGCGGTCTTCTCAAAATGGTGGCCAAGCGCCGCTCTCTGCTTGATTACCTGAAGGACACCGCTACCGACCGCTACAAGACGGTTCTCGAGAAGCTGAACCTTCGGAAGTAATTCCCGGCGAGGCTCTTCCCGGCGCGGTGGCGTTTTCCGCCCGGCTTGGGAATCCCTCGTGGCACCCCTTGAATTTCTGCCGCCCGGCCCCTTCGGCCGGGTGGACGTTTTTCCCAACCAGCAACAAAAACATCAATCCCGCCGCCAATCCCCCGGCCAGTCGGAATTAGACGCAGCCCCGCGCTCTCACGGCCTTCCCCCCTTATTTGACCCGGGAAGGCGCAGGGCTACGCGCTAAGTTTCGGCGGTTCGGTGGAAATTGGCGGCAAATTCTACCAAAATACAATGCCTACTACAGTTACGAGCCATATTGGCTCCCATGAAATGACCATCGAGACCGGCAAGCTTGCTCGCCTGGCCGATGGCGCCGTTACGGTTCGCTCCGGCGAAACCATCGTCATCGTCACCGCCGTCTCCGCCACCAAGGTAAAGGCCGGCCAGGATTTCTTCCCGCTTACCGTCGATTACCGCGAGAAAGCGGCCGCCGTCGGCAAGATCCCGGGCGGCTACTTCAAGCGCGAGGGCCGTCCCTCCGAGAAGGAAATCCTCACCGCGCGCATGACCGACCGCCCCCTGCGCCCCCTGTTCCCGAAAGGGTACTTTTACGATACCCAGATCATCTCGACCGTGCTGAGCGCGGATGGGGAGCACGATCCGGACATCCTCACCATCAACGGCGCTTCCGCGGCGCTGATGGTTTCCGACATCCCGTTTGCGGGGCCGATTGGCGCCGTGCGCGTGGGCCGTGTGAACGGCCAGTTCATCGTCAACCCGACGCACAGCGAGCGGCAGGATAGCGATCTGAACATGGTGTATGTCGGCAACGAGAATGAGATCATCATGATCGAAGGCGAGGCGAATGAAGTTCCCGAGGAGGAATTCATCAAGTCCCTGGAATTTGCCCAGGAGCACGTGCGCACGCTCGTCGCGCTGCAAAAAGACCTGGCATCGAAGGCCGGCAAGCCGAAGCGCACCGTCTCCCTGATGCTGGCGCGGGAGGAACTGCTGGAGATTGCGTACCAGGTGGCCGGCGACCGCATTGAGGCCGCCATTTACACGCCCAGCAAGGTGGCGCGCATCAAGGCTGTCGATGCCCTCAAGGACGAGGTCCTCAAGGCGGTCCTCGAGAAGCACCCCGAGGCGACCCCGTTTGAGATTTCCCAGGCGTTCGAATACCTGGAGAAAAAGGCGTTCCGTGTCTCCATCCTGGACCGCAAGACCCGCTGCGACGGACGTGCGACCGACCAGATTCGCGATCTTGAGGCGGAGGTGGGCCTGCTGCCGCGCTCCCATGGCTCCTCGCTCTTCCGGCGTGGGGAGACTCAGGCGCTTTGCCTCGCGACGCTGGCTCCGCTGGAGGAGGCGCAGATGCTCGATGCCTATACCGGCGGCGAGCAGGAGAAGCGTTTCATCCTGCATTACAACTTCCCGCCCTTCTCCGTGGGTGAAACCGGGCGTACCGGCTCCCCGGGCCGGCGCGAGATCGGCCACGGTGCGCTCGCGGAGCGTTCCGTCGAGCCGGTGCTCCCGAGCGAGACGGATTTCCCGTACGCCATCCGGATATCGAGCGAGATCATGGAGTCCAACGGCTCGACCTCCATGGCGAGCGTGTGCGGCGGCACCCTGGCCCTGATGGATGCCGGAGTGCCCATTCGGACGCCGGTTGCCGGCATCTCCGCCGGTCTCGTCACCGAGTACGGCGAGGACGGCCATCTGAAGCGTTACGTGCTCCTCTCCGATATCATCGGCAGTGAGGATCACTACGGCGATATGGACTTCAAGCTGTGCGGCACCGACAAGGGCGTCACCGGTTTCCAACTGGACCTGAAACTGCCGGGCATCCCGCATTCCATCATGGCGGAGGCCATCCATCGCGCGAAGCATGACCGCGCGAAGGTGCTCGACGTCATGAACGCCGCGCTCTCCAAGCCGCGGCCCGAGCTTAGTAAATTTGCCCCCCGCATCGAGACCCTGCAAATCCCGGTCGATAAGATCGGCATGCTCATCGGGCCCGGCGGCAAGACCATCAAGGGCATCACCGCCGAGACCGGCGCGGAGATCAATATCGAGGACAACGGCAGCGTCCACGTTTACTCGAACAACGCCGAAGGGCTGCAACGCGCCAAGGAGATCATCTCGAGCATGTTCAAGGAGATCATCATCGGCGAGACCTACCATGGCCGCGTCACCGGCACCAAGGAGTTTGGTTGCTTCGTCGAAGTGCTGCCGGGCAAGGAAGGCCTGGTCCACATCTCGGAGCTGGCGGACTTCCGCGTCAATCGCACCGAGGACGTTGTCCACGTGGGAGACATGGTCTGGGTGAAGTGCATCGGCATCGATGACAAGGGCCGTGTGAAGCTCTCCCGCAAGAGCGCGATGAAAGAGCGCAACGAGGCGGCGGCCGTCCCGGCGAGCGTCTCCTAAGCCAGCACACGCTATAAACGTGAAAAACGCCGCACGGTTCGCCCGCGCGGCGTTTTTCTTTTCTGTATGAGAAACTCCGGGTAAAAGGATCCCACGCATGGAACCGGCCAGCATTATCCCGGACGCGCCCCCAGCGCAGATCGGGGAGATTCTCGAAACCTTCAGGCGCGGCGATGTCTCTGCCGCCATCCAGGGGATGCGCGAGGTGGTTGCACGCCGGCCGGACGATTACCGGGCGTGGTCGCTGATCGCGGAATGGGAGGCGCAGGAGCGGCACTTCCAGCAATCGCTGGAGGCCGCGCAGGTCATGGCACGGCTGGCGCCCCGCTCCGCGGAGCCGCTGGGCTTCATGGGCAATGCCCAACTGGAGATGGCGAAGCGCCGGGAAGCGCTGGAGACCTTCCGCAAAGCTTTCGAGCTGGAGCCGGACGACGGCTGCTCCGGTTACCGCGTGTTCGATCTGGAGCTGGCTTCGCGGGAGCGCGAGGCCGCGCGGAAGACGCTGGCCTTGCTGGAGCTGCACATGCCCGGCTCGCGCACCATTGCCTGCCAGGTGCGCCTGCGATCCGCCCTCCGGGAGAAGCAGGAGGCGCTTGAGGGCTTGCGAAAGCTATGCCTCGCCGCGGCAAGCGACACCACCGCGCTGAGTGAGGCCGCGAAGGCGGTTACCGGCGCCGGGTGGCGCCGCGAGGCGGAGGATGTTTATCTGCAAATGCTCGATGAGCCGGAAGCCAACCCGGAGATCGGCGCCTTATGGGTGGAGGGTTTCGTATTCCGCCGCGCGTGGAAATACCGGGTGCAGTTGCGCGGCCTGGACCCCGCAAAGCCAGTGGGACGCGGCGCATGGAGCGCTTACCTCAAGGCGCTGGGGGAGCAAAAGAAGGCGGACCTAGCGCGGCGCGCCGTGCAGCGGCATGGGGCTGCGCTGCGGGGAGACTCCGTCTGCTGGGGCCAGGCCAGCTATGCGCTCACCAGCAATTCGCTTTACCAGGAAACAGCGGACTGGATGAGCGACTGGCGCTCCCACCCGGAGGCCGAGCCCTGGATCCTCTTCAACGCCGCGCTCGCGTTCCGGCAAATCGGGAAGCCTGACGAAGCGCGCACCATCCACGCGGAGGCGCTCAATCGCCAGAGCGATCACACCACGCGTCTCCACCGGATATGGCTGGCGGCCGATTCCGCGGCAGCGGGGGATATTGCGGGCGCACGATCCCACCTGGCCATCATCGACGGCAATGACCTATCCGCCCTCCACGAAGCGGCCTACCTGCTGGCGCTCGCCACCGTGGCAGTGGATGCGGCGCCCGAGAGGCAAAAGACTGCCGCTTATCATGAAAACTGGCGCACCCTTAAGAAGCCCCGTTACCGGGCCGCGTTCCGGACCCGGGCCTTTCACGACCTGACGCGGAGGAGCGTCAAAATCATGGCCGCCTCCGCACAGGCGCGTCCCTACCGGCTGGGTGCGATCGAGCTGCCCCGGCACATCCGGCTCAAGGCGGGATGGGCCGTTGCGCTTTTTTTTGGCGTCGTAATCGGAATGATCCTTTGTCTGGGTTGGTATTTCATCACTCAGAGCTATATTTACCTGCCGAAACAGCAGAGCGCCGCCAAACCCAGCGCGGCGCCTGCCTACACCCCGTTTCGCCCCCTGTTCAAGCCCTCCGGCGCCCCGTAGTACAAGTGGCGCGGCAAATGCTTTTTTAGCCCTTTGCCGCAGTGAATCGGGCGTCAATAACGGGTGATTATGCCCATAAAATGTATTTCTTTGACCCAAACTTGCAGAAATCGGACAGCGGGGGAAAAGCGGCTGGACGCAATAGCTCTCCCGTGGTATCTGGAGCGGCAAATTTCGTTGTTATGCGGGCGGTGAACCTCCTCACACTTTTGGGCCTTCTGGTCACCTCGTTGCTGCTCGCAACCGGGTCCGCCTCCGCGCAGTCGCCCTATGAGAGCAGCGAGGATTTTGCCCGGTATGCCATGAAGCTGCGCGAGAGCGCCCTGCTCAAGATCGAGCCCGAGGTCTTCGTCCCCACCACCAGCCGGCCCAGCTTTTTCAGCTTCGGAGGGCGTTATCCGTGGAAGGTGAACATTGTCACCACGGTTTTTTGGGTCGGGGAGCGGCCCACGGTCAATAACCCGGTCCCGAACACGCGCAGTGCCTGGGATGCCAATTGGGTGGTCAATTTTGGCGGCTATGATGATCCCAACCCCGGGGCGCGCCGCAACTTCATCCCCGCAAATTTCACTCCCCGGCAAAACCCCTTTTACGTGGCGCTGCCGTATAACGATGTGACCGAGGGCGCGACGAAGGCGGAGGCGCCCGTGGTTATCCCCTGGTTCAAGGAGGCGTATGTGAAATACGGCCAGAGCGTCTGCCACAACCGCTGGATCGAGATTCGGAACCACTACGGGCGCTCCTGCTACGCCCAATGGTCGGACTGCGGCCCCTTCCGCACGGACGATTGGCAATACGTCTTCGGCAGCGAGGTGCCGCCCTCGAATATCAACCACGGCGCGGGACTGGATGTCTCCCCCGCGGTGCGCGATTTTCTTGGCCTCAGCGGGATGGATGTCACTTCCTGGCGGTTTGTTGATTTTCGCGATGTGCCTACGGGCCCCTGGTCCTATTACGGGGATAACAATGACTTCGTGGTCAACGCGCGCCGCAATACCGAGCGGGTCGTGAGCCGGACCAACGAGGATGGCGGCTCGCCCACGGTGATTCTGACCCGATAATCCGGACCGGTTCAAAAAAAACTGGAATTTCGGATTTCGGAATTCGGAAATTTTTCCTTATCTGAAAGGTCCATGTCGCTGCCGCACGGAGTTTTTATCACATTCGAGGGGAGCGAGGGCTGCGGGAAGACGACGCAAATCCAGCGCCTGGCCGAGCGGCTGAAAGGCGAGGGGATGCCGGTGCTGGTGACGCGCGAGCCGGGCGGGACCCCGCTGGGGGAGAGCATCCGGCATCTGCTGAAGTTTGCGGAGGAGGGGAGGGATATGACGCCGGAGGCGGAGTTGCTGCTCTTTGCCGCGAGCCGCGCGGAGCTGGTGCGAAAGGTGATCGAGCCCGCGCTGGAGGCCGGCTCCTGGGTCATCGCGGACCGGTTCCTGGATTCCACCACCGTTTACCAGGGCGTTGCACGCAAGCTGGACCATGGGGCGGTCGCTTCCATCAATGAATTTGCCGTCGGCGGCCGCCTGCCGGACCTGACCTTTGTGCTCGATGTGCCGCCGGAGGAGGCGCAGCGCCGTCTTCTGCGCCGGGCCCGGCCGCTGGGAGCGCCGGATCGCATGGAGCAGATGCCGCCCGCCTTTTACGAGGCGGTGCGCGATGGATACCTGACGCTGGCTCACGACGAGCCCGAGCGCTTCCGCGTGATCCATGCCGGGCGCAACGTGGAGGCCGTGGAGGAAGAAGTGTGGCAGCACGTCGCCAGCCTCATGGGCAAATGATTTAGCACGCATGGCCTTTTCCTCCTCCACCGCACTCGATCTCTTGCGCCGCGCCCACGCGCAGGGGCGACTTGCGCATGCGTACCTCATTGCGGGACCGCGCGGCAGCGGCAAGCGGAAGCTGGCAGCCGATCTAGCGAGCATGGTTACGGAATCCGATGCCGGTCTCCAGCATCCCGATGTCCATACGGCGGAGCCGGAATCGAAATCGCGCCGGCTGCGCATCGAGCAGACACGCGCGCTGGAGCGGGAATTGCAGATGCGCTCCCTGGCCGGGAAGCGGAAAGTGGCGATCATTTTCGAAGCGGACCGCATGACCACCGAGGCGGCCAACGGCTTCCTGAAGACGCTGGAGGAACCGCCCAACCACTCTCTGCTGCTGCTGACGAGCGATCAGCCGGAAAGCCTGCCGGAGACCATCCTCTCCCGCTGCATCGCCGTGCCGCTGGGGCGCGAGCATGAGGAGGCATTGACGCCGCCGCAACGCGAACTGCTGGAGGCCGTGGCGAGGCTTTTCCGCGAGCGCCAGCGCGATATTCCCGTCGTGTATCGCCTCGTCCGCGCATTCACGGTGCTTTTGCAGGCGGCGCGCGAGCGCATTGCGGAGGAGAACGATGCGGAGCTGAAAAGCGAGGAGCAACATTACCGCCAGACCACGGAAAGCGATTGGCTGGACGACCGCGAGGAGCATTACAAGGCGCTGACGGAATCGCGTTACGTCCGCGAGCGCTCGCTGCTGACGGAGACGCTCGTGGCCTGGTGGGCGGATGTCCTGCGCCAGCAACAGGGCGCCGGCGGGCTGGATCTGCCGGACTACACCGCGCAGACCGGCGAGCTGGCACGCACGATTTCCCCGCACGAAGCTTTGCGCCGCCTGGCCGCGCTCGAAGCGATGCGGGAGAACCTGGGCCGCAATATCCGCGAGGATCTGGCGGTGGAGGTGGGGTTTCTGCGCGCCTTCAGTTCCTGAAGGCCGGCGTTTCTGGATATCCCGGTCGGGTGGATGGTGCTCCGTGAACGGACTATCAAGCCCGGCCCACTCGAGAGCCCGAGCGCGAGAGATTGACCGCATGGGGCCCGTGCCGTAGGCTGCGCTTATGGTGGAACCTGACAAGCTTCGCTATACGAGGTTCGCGCTCGCCAACGGGTCCGGGGCGATTCCAGCGCTTGGTTTTGGAACCTTGATTCCCGACCCTGTCGCAACCAAAAATGCAACCAGAGGCGCGCTGGAGGCGGGATTTCGCGCACTCGATACCGCGGAACGTTATGGGACCGAGAAAGAAGTCGGCGAGGCGATGAAAGAGGTGGAAGGGAAGATCCAGCGAGAGGATGTGTTTGTAGCTACCAAACTGTGGAACACCAACCATCGGCCTGAGCGCGTGAAACCGGCCTTCGAGGAAAGCCTCAGAAGGCTGCAACTGGATTACCTTGATCTCTATCTCATCCACACGCCTTTTGCCTTCCAGCCCGGAGATGTGCAAGACCCGCGGGACGCGGCGGGCAATGTGATCTATGACGAAGGGGTGAATCTGATCGATACCTGGCGGGCACTGGAGGCACTGGTGGACGAAGGCAGGTGCAAGGCAATCGGATTATCCGATGTCGATTTGGAAAAGGTGAAGGAGATCTTTGAAGCGGCGACCATCAAGCCCGCGGTTGTTCATGTGGAATCCCATCCCTATCTCCCGGAATGGGAGTTATTGGATTATTGCCTGAAGAATGGAATCGTACTGCAAGCGTTTGCCCCGCTGGGACATCATAGCGAGCCGAACTTGCTGGCGGACCCCGTCATTACCGCGATCGCCAATCGAGTCGGGAAAACGCCGGCTCAAGTGGCGCTCGCCTGGGCGATCCAACGCGGCACGGCAGTCCTGACCACCACGAAAACCCGGAGCCGGCTTGACGAAAACTTTGATGTCTCCACGCTGCCCGAAGAGGCCATGCGGGAGATACGCGAGGGCATCACGACGCGGATGAGGTTCAATGCCGTCGTGAAGACCGGCGTTCCCGGATTCATCCCCCGGGGAGGGTGAAAGGCGAGGCGCTATTTAAACGAAGGGGAGAGCGGCTGGATGGTTTCGGAGATTTGAGGCCGAGAAAATGGAACTTGAGAAAGGTCAAAAAGGGGTTAGCATGTGCATAAATGTGCAACCCCTCTGCGCGCTCCGCCTTCTTCGTAATCTTCCTCGCTGCCGCCGCCACGGTTCGCGCCGGGGCCGCGCCGGATTTCGGGCCGAATGTCGCCATCTTCGATCCCTCGATGTCCAAGCAGGCGATCCAGGAGCAGCTTGATTCCGTGTTCCGCACGCAGGAGCGCAGCCAATTCGGCCCGGGACGGTATGCGCTGCTCTTTAAGCCGGGCACTTATTCCCTGGATGCGAATATCGGTTTTTATACCCAGATCGCGGGCCTGGGCCTCACGCCGGACGCGGTGACGATCAACGGCTTTGTCCGTGCGGAGGCGGATTGGTCCGGAGACAATGGCACGGTAAACTTCTGGCGCGACGCGGAGAATATGCGGGTGGATCCGCCGGGGGGACGGGACCGCTGGGCTGTCTCGCAGGCGGCGCCTTTCCGCCGGATGCACATTCACGGCAATCTGCAGCTCGATCCGCGCGGCCATGGATGGTCCAGCGGCGGCTTTATGGCGGATTGCCTGGTGGATGGCGAGGCCTCCTCCGGCTCGCAGCAGCAATACATCACGCGGGATTGCGATCTCGGGAGCTGGTCCGGCTCTGTCTGGAACATGGTTTTTGTGGGCGTGCAGGGCGGGCCGACGCAACATTTCCCGAATCCCTCGCACACCGTTATCGACCAGGCACCGGTGATCCGGGAGAAGCCGTTTCTCTGCCTGGATGCGGCGGGCAATTACCAGGTCTTTGTCCCTGCGCTCCGGACGAATGCGTCCGGCACCAGTTGGGCCAAGCAAGCCGAGGCGGGCACGTGCCTGCCCATCAGCCAATTCTTCATCGTCAAGCCGGGGGCGACCGCGGCGCAGATGAACGCGGCGCTGGCGCAGGGGCTCAATCTTCTCATTACGCCCGGCGTTTACCACCTGGACGAGACCCTCATGGTGAATCGCCCGAATACCGTGATCCTCGGCCTGGGCCTGGCGACGCTGGTCCTGGACAAGGGCATCTACGGCATGCGCGTTGCGGATGTGGATGGGGTGAAAATTGCCGGATTGCTCTTTGATGCCGGCCCGGTGAGCTCGCCCATCATGCTGCAGGTGGGGCCCGCGGGGTCCAAGGCGAATCACGCCGCGAATCCCACCTCGCTGCACGATATCTTTACACGGATCGGCGGCGCGGGTGTGGGGAAGGCGGGGGCGAGCGTGGTCATCAACAGCAACAACGTCATTGTGGATCACACATGGATGTGGCGGGCGGATCACGGCGACGGCGTGGGGTGGAGTGAGAACACGGCTGATTACGGGCTCGTGGTGCTGGGCAATGACGTCACCATCTACGGGCTCTTCGTCGAGCATTTCCAAAAATACAACGTCATCTGGGGCGGCAATGGCGGGCGGACTTACATGTTCCAGAACGAGCTGCCCTATGACGTGCCCAGCCAGATGACCTGGGCCAATGGCGCGCACCAGGGATACGCCGCTTACAAGGTGATGGATAATGTGACCACGCACGAGCCATGGGGGCTGGGGAGTTATTGTTACTTTACGGCGGATCCCGGCATGGTGGTGGATCACTCCTTCGAGGCTCCGGACAAGCCTGGGATTCGATTTCACGATTTGCTCACCGTCTCGCTCAACAGCCGCGGCACGATCGCCCATATCATCAACTCCGCCGGCGATCCCGCAGGCGGACGGGGAACGCATCCGCAGTATCTGGCCTCTTATCCTGACGGGCAGTAAAATCAATTCCGCGGCGGCTTCCGGCGCAGGCTAGCCTATCGTTAACGGTGTGGATTTGGCGAATTGGAACCGGATGGGGAAATGATGACAAGAAGGGGCTGGATCACGGCAAGATACGGTAAGTCGTTTTGCATGGGAGTTGCTAATTCTTTATCACCGATCTCTTTCCATCCATGCAGGCGCCTCCATACCATTCCGCCGGCCTTTTGAACCTGACTTAATATGGGCCAGGGAACCGCTGATGAAGCTAACCAGACGCCCGGGTCCGGCGTGGGGCGGTGGGAAGGTAAAAGTCGAACTGAGGAATATCCGGTCTGGTTAAGATATTGCGCTGCCATCCTCATCATCGCCCTGGCCACGGGCGCGCGGATGTATCTGTACCGGCAGGGGCTGGCCGGCATTCCATACCTCACTTACTATCCCGCCGTTATCTTCGTGGCCCTTTTGTTTGACGCGGGCCCGGCCATCCTGGCGATCCTGCTTTCCGCCCTGGCGGCCGATTATTTTTGGATTCCGCCCGCGGGCAGTTTTGCAATCACATC
The DNA here is from genome assembly GCA_036266845.1 of Chthoniobacteraceae bacterium. Classification (GTDB taxonomy): domain Bacteria; phylum Verrucomicrobiota; class Verrucomicrobiia; order Chthoniobacterales; family Chthoniobacteraceae; genus DATAXI01. The sequence goes on from DATAXI010000022.1 coordinate 11,244, forward strand.
GCCCGTGGAGCAGTTGGCGATGGGCTTTTTCATCAGTGTGACATTGGGGATGGCGTGGGTTTGCCACAGCCAGCGGAGCGCGATATGGCGCATGAAACGGGCGGAGGAGGCGCTGCGCAGCGCGCACCGTGCGGCGATTGCCGGCCTTCTGGACAAAGTGGGTGACGGCGTCGCGGTCCTGAACCGCGACTGGAAGTACGCCTATGTGAACCCCGCGGCGGCGGCGATCCTGCGGATGCCCGCCGAGGCCCTCCTGGGCAAGGTTCTATGGGATATCTTTCCGGCGGTGGAATCCCTGGCTGCCGGGCGAGAGTTCCGCCGCTGCATGCGCGATGGGGTGCCGGTGAGGTTTGATGAATTCTATCCCGAACCGCTGAATATCTGGTTTGAAGTGCGCTGTTATCCCTGCACGGAAGGGGTGAGGATATTCTTTAGCGACATCACGGAGCGAAAGACGAATGAAGCGCGCCTGCGGCAGCTCTCCCGGGCAGTCGAGCAGTGCCCGGTCTCGATTGTGATTACCGATCCCTGCGGCAATATCGAGTATGTCAATCCCCGGTTTAGTGCTCTTACCGGTTATTCCGCCGCGGATGTCATAGGTCAAAACCCGCGGATACTGAAGGCTGGGGGTGTTCCCGCCGAGACTTACAAGGACCTATGGACGACGATCAAGGGCGGCAATGAATGGAAGGGCCGGCTGCGCAACAAGAAAAAGGATGGGCAACTCTTCTGGGAATCCGCATCGATATCTCCCATCCTCGGCGAAGGCGGCGCCATTACCCATTTCGTGGCCGTCAAGGAGGATATCACGGAAAGCCTGCGGGCGGAGCAATCCCGCATGGAATGTGTGCGGCTGGAAGAGGCAAACCGGCGCATGGAAGAGGAGAACCGGATGAAGCGGGAGTTCCTTGCGAATATGTCCCATGAACTCCGAACGCCGCTCAACGGGATCATCGGCTTTACGGAGGTGCTTCTGGATTCCAAGCCCGGACCGCTGAATCCCAAGCAGAGCGAGTACCTGGGCGATGTCCTCACCAGCGGGCGCCACTTACTGGCGTTGATTAATGACATCCTGGATCTTGCGAAAGTGGAAGCCGGCAAGATGGAGTTGCATCTTTCCCAGTTCTCGCTGCCGCGCACTTTGGGAGAAGTCCGCGCAGTGCTCCAGCCGGTGGCGGAAAAGCAGCAGGTGGCGGTGTCCACCTGGGCCGGCCCCGGTTTGCAGGACGTCTTTCTGGATCAACAGCGGCTTAAGCAGGTTCTCTACAACCTGCTCTCCAACGCCATCAAATTCACCGATGCCGGCGGGAGCGTCTCCGTGCTGGCGGACCTTTACGGCGACGATTCATTTCGCATCCGAGTCATCGATACGGGAATCGGCATCCGGTCGGAAGATATGGGCAAGCTCTTCAAAGAGTTTCAACAGATCGATACCGGGAGCGCCCGCCGGTACGAGGGATCGGGCCTCGGCCTCGCGCTGACCCGCAGCATTATCGGATTGATGCACGGCGCGGTCACGGTGGATAGCGATTTTGGAATGGGCAGCACCTTTACGGTCATCCTTCCGCTCCGTCTTAGCAATAACACGGGGCGCAGCGGCAAATAATCGTCGATGGACACAATGTAATTCTGTGGAGGGAATCCGTCTTGCCCGAATTGGATTTGCCAAAATATCGCGGGGGAAGTGGCGCTATTGGGGCAATGAAACGTGGAAGTGGGCATTGATGATTTTGACGCCTTAAAATTCAAGTGCCCTTGAACCCGGAGATCGAGAAGCTACCGGCGGTCGGGGTCGAACCGACACACTCTTGCGAGTACTGGATTTTGAGTCCAGCGCGTCTGCCAATTCCGCCACGCCGGCTAGTCTGATCTCGTGGCACTTGCGGAGACTTTTGGGTGTCCGTTTTGGCCGTGTGCTGTTCTTTGTGCTGCTTTGGCGGGATGCATGTCAATGCAGCACTCCGCAGCGGGGCGGCTGCCAAGGTGAAAGCGAAAAGAAAGCACGCCTACCGGTTTACAGCCGTTATGGAATCGCGCAACAGGAAAGTGTGCGGGCGTCGGCGGCGCGCGGGGAGAAATGGAATTTGAAGATGAGGTTTCCCGGGTGAGAACTTTTTGCGGAGGAAAGGAGAATCCCAAATTCCATCGCATTATTTTTCCGGCGGCTGCAATTCCACCACCACCGCGTCCGCAAAGTGCCGTCCGGGCCCGGGGTGATGAACATGCATTGCCAATATGTTGCGCCCCGGTCTGAGCGAGTCACGGGCCGCGCCGCGCAACGGCATGACGGTATAGGCATGAACGAATTGATCATCCTCGCCGGCCCTGATTCCGTTGACATAAACCTCAACGCTCTGGTCGTGATAGACCGAGATACCGGCGCGCGCCGGAACTTTCGGCAGGTCAATCTCGGTGCGCATCCAAATATCGTCGGTGTCCCATGGCGTGCGCGGTTTGACGCCTTCGTCCGCAGTTCCAAATCCACCCGGGGCTTCCGCCCAATTCGCATCCGCAAAATTCGGCTGCATCCAATGAGCCGCGGGTCTTTCCGTTGTGTAGCGCCATTTCAGTGAGCTGCCGGCGGTCGCAGGGACCAGCGGTACCGCTATGACTCCAGGCGGCAAATAGTCGAAGCCCGTTGAAAGCGAATAGGGCCGGTCAAAAGGCGAGGCCGCCCAATCCGGATTTGGCCGCGCACTTACAGTCACAGTCCAGTTCGTGCCGCCGAGGATTTCCTTTTCGTCAAACCATGGCTTCGTCAGATTCCGCCCGTTCAATGCGGCATTCTGGATATAAATATTCGCGGCAGCCGCATCGGGGGCATCGATTCTAAAGGTATGCGCTCCGGCGCCGCCGCCGAGGTGAACCAGCGCCTCTGGAAACCGTGGCGTGCACACTTCAAAATAGGGAATTCCCGGATCGACTGGATAAAAGCCGAGTTGCGAGAACACATACCATGCGGACATCTCGCCGAGATCGTCGTTGCCCCCTCCCGCCAGCCCGCCGGGCTCGTCCGTGAAGACTTCATCCGCCGTGGTGGCCACGATTTTCTGCGTTTTCCATGGCCGGTTGATATAGTCGTACAAATAAGGCGCCTGCAAGTCCGGCTCATTGGTGGGGTCGTAATGTTTTTGATCAAAAAATTCGTCCAGTTTCTTCTCGAAAGCATCCGAGCCGCCCATCAAATCCACCAACCCCTGCACGTCTTCGGGCACAAACCATAGATAGATCCACTTGTTTCCTTCGCAATAGCCTCCTTGATCGGGGTCCGTCCATTGCCCCTCCGCCGTTCGTGTTTGTAGATACCCTGTTTCCGGATTGAAAAGCGTGCGATACTCAAGCGCCCGGCCGAAAAGGAAATTCGCGTCATCCGGCTTATTGAGACTCGTCGCCAGATGGCCCAGCGCGGCAAACGAAAGATCGTACTCAAGCGCTGTCGAGGTGTTGCTGTCCGCATTCAGCCAGACGCCACCCCGATTCTCAAGCGATTCATACGGACCGAGGTGCGCATTCGTTGATGCCGGCACCGACGCTTTCATCATTGCCTCATAGGCCGTGGGAACATCGAAATTCCGCAGCCCGGCATTCCAGAGATTCACCAGACAGATCGAAAGCGGATTCCCGTTCATAACCCCCGTCGGCTGGTTCGCTTGCGGCCACCGGTCAATATAACCGAGTTGCTGGTACATTGCGACAATCGATTGGGCCATGTCCTGCGCGCGCACGGGTTCGATCAAAGTAAGCAGGGGAAACTCCGACCGGTAAATATCCCAACCCGAGAAATTCGCATAGATATGCTGATGCCCGCGGGGCACCGCCCTTACAACCCCGTCATATCCCATGCAGCGCCCGTCCGAGTCGTCAAACACCGATGGAAACAGCAACGCGTGATAGAGCGCCGTGTAGAAAACGCACTGGTGCCCGGCCGTTCCCCCGCGAATCTCTATCAACCCGAGTTCCTTATTCCAGTCCGCCAGAGTCCGCGCATGATATTTATCAAACTTATCTTCCGGCATCTCAGCCTCCAGGTTCTTCAAGGCTCCATCCGCGTCCACATAAGAGATGCCGACCCGAACTGTCAGCGTTATCGGCGAGGCCGTGGCGGGATAACTTACATAAAAGCCCGCGTCATCGCTTTGCGCCGTTTGCCCGGCATGGTCTGCTCCCGCCGCGATCTTCCCGTGCAGCCATGCGCCGTGCTCGCCAATGGGCTGGCTGAACTTCATGGCGAAGTAGATCGAGAAGCGTCTGTGTGTGCCGCAAAAAGTCTCCTGCGTCGTTTTTCCCGTCAATGTCCGGTTATCCACCAGTTTTACCCATCCATCGTAAGTGGGAACATTTCCAAAGCTGATCGGCACCACTACGTTTGCCTGTTTTCCTGCCGGGAACGTAAAACGCCCCATCCCGCATCGCGTGCTGGCGGTAAGTTCCGCATTTATACCAAATGGTTGCATCAGGACCCGGTAATAACCGGGCGACGCGGATTCCGTATGATGATCGTAACTGTAACTATAATGAGCCGAATCGACCGCAACATCGCCCGTCGTGACTGTAAACAACGGCGATCCGCCATTGGGACAGCCGGGACCGCTCATTAGATTGAGTGTAAAGCCGCGCATCGTCTGCAACGGATATCGGTAGCCTTCCTCGGAATTATCGGGACTCATTTGCACCATGCCGAAAGGAGCCTGCGCGCCGGGATTGGTATTCCCGCTGCGATCCGTCCCCACAAACGGATCCACCTTTCCGGCCGGCCCCGCAATCGGGATATCCGCGCCGTGCAGCCCTCCCGCCAGGGTGCATACGAGCAATAGGGGCAATCGAAAAAAGCAGGATATCCAAAATCGATCAGTATTCATACGCGCGCTCCAGAATCCTTAAATATGCCACGCAAGATCAATACCCAAAATCACTTTTCTCCAGATGGGAAGAGCGATTTGCAGCGCATCCTCAGGCGGTATTTAAGAACTGGTTACCGATTCGGCGGTTGAGAAAGGTCAAGGCGGGGCCGTTGAATTTTTAAGTCACTCGGCGCCGGACGGGTCGCGACTTTGCGCCAGGGGCGCGGAAGATTAGAAATTGTCCAGGTAAGAGGGCTCAGGACGAAAGCGCGTTCGCGCATCACTGCGGCGTCTTTGCGGGCAGGGAGGGGGGAATCGCTTCGAGTGCCGCGTCCATTTTATGCGGCCTCCCGGCGTTGCGCCGCCATTTCCGCGAGGCGGCTGCGCACTTGCTCCACCGTCTCCGGGAGCGTGGAGGTGCCGCCGGTGATGCCGACGTGCTCGAATCCGGCGATCCATTCCCAGCATAGCTCCGCGGCGCGCTCGATGTGGTATGCCGGCAATCCCGCGGCGCGGACCGTTTCCGCGAGTTCGCGCGTGTTATTGCTGTTGCGCCCGCCGACCACTATGACCACCTGCACTTTGCGAATCAATTCCCGCAGCGCCTGCTGCCGATCCTTTGTGGGGCGGCAGACGGTATCGACAAATCGCACGCGAGAATGCGGTCGGGCAGCGCGCAAGGCCACCACCAGCCGCAGCGCGCGGTCAACCGGTTGCGTGGTCTGCGACACGACGCCGTAGTGCGGCGCTTCCGGGATGCTCGCGATATCCGCCTCCGTCTCCAGGATGGCAGCCCCGGGAAAATCGCCCGCCAGCCCCAGCACTTCCACGTGCCCATGTTTGCCGATGATGACAGGGAAGCAGCCTTCTTCCACCAACTGGCGCAATTGCCTGTGCGCGTGGCGCACCAACGGGCAGGTGGCATCTTCCACCGCGTGGCCGCTAGAGCGCCAGCGCGCCCGCGCCGCATCGGAAGCGCCATGCGCCGTGATGAGCACGCGCCGCGTCACAGCCTGCGGCGCAGCATCGAGTGATTCCTCCCGCACCCCGAGCCTGCCCAGGCGTTCACGGGCGATTGGGTTATGGACAAGCTCGCCGAGGATCGTCAGCGGCTCATTCTCCGCGGCAATCCGCTCCGCAAGCGCGAGAGCGTCGCGCACGCCGAAGCAGACGCCGAAATGTTCAGCAATATGGATGATCATGGATTTGCATGGTTTATGGTTTCTTTGTGGCACAAAGTAAGTCGGCAAATTTTTTTAACCCCGGCCCGTTTTTACGATTTGCTCCAGCACCTGAAGGTAATCCTGGAATGCTTTCCGCCCTTTCTCCGTCAATGCGTAAGTAGTCTGCGGACGATCCAGCACCGCCTTGGTTACCGCCACGTATCCGGCGTGGTGGAGCGTCCGCAAATGCGTGACCAGGTTCCCGTCGCTCATCTTGAGTTCCGCCTTCAGATCCTGGAATGCCCACGATGGTCTCGTGGCCAGCAGCGTCATGATCGCGAGCCGTCCTTTCTCATGGATTGTCTTGTCGAGCTTGTCGAAATCGAGCATCGGCTCATTGCTCCGGCTCGGCCCGCTTCCGCGGCCACACGCAAGCGGCGTAAATGAGGTGATAAAGTCCGAAAGTAAGCAACATAAGAAGCGATGCGTAACGGCCGTCGCCGATTGCATCCGCAGTCGCGGCTTTCGAGAAGAGAGAGATGATGGCTACGATGGCCGTTATTCCAGATGTCAAGAAGGCGAGCCCCAGGATTGTCAGCGACCGTGGAGCAAACTGGCTTGTGGCCAGCAGGCCCACCCCGTAGAGGCTTACCCACATCACGGCGATATCAAAGTTGACGCCGGGCTCAAACATTCCGGGCGCGAAAAGCGCGGCCAAGGCTCCGCCCAGTATAAACGCGGGCGCGATCGCGGCGAGAGCCGTTTTCATCGAGGCCGAGAGAACTCTTTCCCCCCGTTGCCTTGCACCCAACACGATGAAGAGAGTATTTGCCGCCGCGGTCAGAAGCAGCACGAATACCCAGATAACGATAAATCGATTGAGCCTGTGTTCCGGTGCGGGAAAGGGGAAGAAGTTGCCCTCTTCGATCCTGGGGGGCGTGTAAATCAGAAAGGCGAGAATGGAGAGGACGCCGCCCACCAGCGCCGTAGGTGCGGAGATGGCGCGGTAAATGGTGCCACGCTCCATGAGGCGGCGAATTGTCCGGAGATGTTCCTCGGCCCGCTCCTGTTCGTTCATGAGGATACTTTGTAGCACAAAGTAACGGCGGGGCAACAGAAATTTTAACCGGAAACGAATCCGCTTCCTCCTGCCGAATATCCCTCAGCGTTTCCGTTCGCGCGGAGGCCGGCCACGGAGACTGATGATGACTGGCAATCCCTTGAACGCCGATTCCTCCCGAATCTTCCCCTCCAGATATTTCTTGTAAGCGGGCGTCAGCGCATCCGCTGAGTTGACGAAGAGGACAAAATGCGGAGCCGGAATCGCCTCGAGGCCCGTATCCAGTTGCGTCGCGTAAAGGATTTTGAACCGCTTCCCGCTGCGGATCGGCGGCGGATTCGCGCTGAGCACCGCCTGCACCAGGCGGTTCAATACCCCCGTGGTGATACGCTTGCGCGAGAAATGGCGCACCTCCTCAATCGTCTGGAACAGCCGTGTCAGGTTATCTCCCCGCTTTGCGGAGACGAGCGTCAGCGGCGCGTAATCGAGGAAAAAAAGCTCGGCCTGAATTTCCTGCAAGAACTCGTGCAGGAATTCCTTTCTTTCGCCCTCGATTTCCACCAGGTCCCACTTGTTGATCGCGATCACGCACGGCTTGCGCGCCTCCTGGATGAGTCCGGCAATCTTCTTGTCCTGCGCTGTCACGCCCGCGGTTGCGTCCAGCACCAGCACGCACAGGTCCGCGCGCTTGATGCTCTTCTCGGACCGCATCACGCTAAAGACCTCCACGGAGTTATCCACCTTGCCGCGCGCGCGGATTCCGGCGGTATCGATGAGGACGTACGGCTGTCCGCCGCGCTCGTAGGGCACGTCGATTGCATCCCGCGTGGTGCCGGAGATCGGGCTTACCATCGTGCGGCTGTCCTGGAGGATCGCATTGATCAGCGAGGACTTGCCGACATTCGGCCGGCCCACGAGCGTCAGCTTTACCGGCGTCCGCGGCGGCGGGGCATCCGGCGATGGGGGAGCCAGAAACGATTCCGCCAGTTCCACCATATCGCTGATATTGCGCGCATGCTCCGCGCTCACGCGGATGGAATGGTCGAAGCCGAGCCGGGAAAATTCCAGGTCCATGTTCTGGTGCTTGTCCACATCCACCTTGTTAATGACAAGCACCACCGGCTTCTTTACGCGGCGCAGCCTGCGGGCCAGATCGGCATCCACCGGCGTCAGCCCCTCCTGGCCATCGACCACAAAGAGAATCGCATCCGCCGCCAGCAACGCCAGCTCCACCTCCGCGTGCACCTGGTCCGTAAAGCTCGCGTCCACGTCGCAACCGATTCCCCCCGTATCGATGACCGTAAACGGGTTCGCACCCAGCCGGCATTCCGCGACCACGCGGTCGCGGGTCACGCCGGGCATATCGTGCACGATGGAAATCTTCCGCCCTGCCATGCGGTTGAAGAGCGCGGACTTGCCGACGTTGGGACGTCCGACGATTGCGACGGTGCGAGTGGCCATTTTATGAAAGAGACTAGCTTACGGGATGCTTGCGAAAAGGGGCGGTTATCATCTCCGCCGCCCGGCCAAGTGCAAGTATCAGTTATTTGCGTGGCCGCCGGCCTGGAATTGGCGAATGCCGGTCGTCAAATAGCCAATGCCTGAAACGAGCGTGAAAATCCCCGCCAGCGTTACCGGGATATCCAGCAGGTTCAGGTCGAGACTTTGCCCGCCTATCCGCCATGTCCAGGTGAAAAGCGAACCCGGCACCAACAGCACCAGAGAGATGGCCACCATTTGCAGCGCCGTGGCCGTTTTGCCCATCCAGCTCGGCTTCACCTGCACGGAGCCAATGAGGTAATGCAGCAGCGCCGTCCCCACCAGGATCACCACATCCCGCGTAATCACCAGCACGGGAAACCAGAGCGGAAACTCATAGGTCCAGTTGCTGAAGCTGAGGGTGATAATCGCCGCCAGCAGCAGCCCCTTGTCCGCGATGGGGTCCAGCACCACGCCGAGCTGGCTGCGCTGGTTGTATCGCCGGGCCACGTATCCATCCAGGCCGTCGCTCGCCGATGCCACCAGGAAGAGGAAGATCGTGAGCACGCGCTCCCAATCCTGCGGGCGCCCGTCCTGCACGCCGCGCCCATAGTAGATGGCCATCATCACGAATACCGGGATGATCAAGATGCGTGTGACGGTGATTTTATTGGCTGTCGTCATGCCCGTCGCTCAGTTATGGATTCTCCGCTGTTTTTTTCAATGGGCCTCTTCTCGTCATTTAAAAAAACGGATTCATCTCCCGCTGCGCGCTCATCCGCGGGGCCGGTGCGCCGGGGCGATATCGCGGCGGTGCAGGCTGGCGCCGGCTGGCAAGCCATTGCCTTGCGCGGCCAGGAAGCGGGGGGATTGTGGCCATCGTTCGCGGTCGATTTTCTGCTGGAGTGCGACGAATTCAAGCCGCTGCCGGAGCATCTGAGCCATTACGCGCGGCGTCATTCGCTGGAGCATGATCAAATGCGGGAGATTGCCGCGTGGGCGGGCAAAATGGCCAGCGCCGGCCTGCTGAGCGGCGCCAACCGGGTCATCGAGCGCTGCGCCGCGGCATCCACCGGCGGGGAATCTTCCGTGCGCCTCGCGGCCATCGGCATTCCCACCGCGGGCAATGAGACGCGGTTGCGGCGGGCCATCGGGTCGTTTGCGCGCAATGCGAGGGAGCATGGCCGCGCGGTGGAGTTCGGCGTTTCGTGCAACGGTCCCGCGCAGGCGGCGCCCATTGTCGAGGAGATCGCCCGTGAGGAATCGGTGAAGATCTCGCTCTATGGCGATGCCGAACGCGCCGCCTTTTGCGACCGCCTGGCGCGCAAAGCCGGAGTCGATCCCGCGATTCCGCGTTTCGCGATGGGCGACCCGTTCGGCGCGGGTTTCGCCTGCGGCGCGAATCGCAACACCATGATGCTCCACAATGCCGGACGGCCATGGCTGAACCTGGACGACGACATGGTGTGCGAGATGGAGGGAGCGCCGGACGGCGAGGCGAAGGAGGGGACCATTGTCTTTTCCTCGCGGGACGCGTTCGAGCGCTGGTTTTACCCGGCTTACCAGGATGCGTTTGAGGCCGGCGGCGGCGGCCAGGAGGAGGATTACCTCGGGCTTCACGAGCGGATGCTGGGGCGCGCCGTGAGCGGTTTTCTCAAGGGCGATGTCGAGTTTGCCGGCACGTCGGATGTTCTTTTTCGCCGGTTGCAGGAGACCGATGGGCGGATCATCGCCACATTCACCGGCCACTTTGGGCATCCGGGCGTGCCGACCTCGTATTACTATCTGACTTACCGGCGGAAAACTCTCCGGCGGCTGACCGGGGAAGGGGAGGAGCGATACCGCGCTTATCTTTCCAGCGGAGCGGTGCGCGCGCTGGCGCCGCGGATGGCGATTGCCGATGCGAGCCTCAGCCCCGGCATGGCAATCGGCATTGATGCGCGCGATCTCATCCCTCCCTTCCCGCCCGTGATGCATGCGGAGGATTTTGTGTGGGGCGCGGCGGTCTGGCTCTGCCGCGCGACCGGCTTTGCCGGGCATCTGCCAGTCGCCGTGCGGCACGATCCCGGGCTCGGGCGGGGGATCCTCGCGCCGCCGCTTGCGGGGCATCGGCCCGTTGCCATTTGGGAATTCGCGCACCTGCTCCGCGGCATGTTGCAGAACTGGAGTCCCGCGCCCGGGATGGTGGAAACCCCGGGCCGTATGGATTCGCTTGGCCGCTGGCTGTGCGAGATCGCCGGCGGCGACGCCGCGGATTTCCGCGAGTATCAGCGATGGTTTATCCTCCAGCATGAGAGTGACAAGATCAGTTACATGGAGCGCTGCATCGAGGAGGAGGAGGATGCGCCGGAATTCTGGCGGCGGGATATCGGGGATTATATCGAGCAAACGCGCCTTGCTCTGAGGGAACCCGATTTCGACATCCCCTTTGACATGCGCGGGAAGTACGCCGAGCCGCGCGCCTTGATCCAGAGCCTGATTTACGAATACGGACGGCTGCTGCGCGCGTGGCCGGCGTTGTTCGATGCGGCGAGGGAAATCCAGGGAAACGCCGGCTTGTAGAAGGACCGGGGGCGCCCATTCATCTGGCGTATTGGGAAACGTTCGCAACGGCGTTTGGCTCAGGATTTTGCCGCCGGTTCTTCCAGTTGCCGCTTCCCGGCCTGCGGTTCCCGCTTTTCCTCCGGCAGCGCGCCGGCCTCCGCCAGCAAGCGCAGGGCGATGCGCCCGATAGCCGCCGTCACCAGGGCTGTCAGCAGCAGCCCGCCAAACCAGATGAAGTATTCATAGGGATGCGGCGGCGTCTTGCGGCCAAACATCTTCAGGCCCAATTGCGCCAGCGTGCCGAGATACGCGTAGAGGAAGATGCCGGGGAATTGCGCCAGCGCGATCCAGAGCAGGCAGGTGCGGAAGCGGATGCGCGTGATGCCGTAAAAGTAATTGAGCAGGCTGGTGGGAAAAAGAGGATGGACCTGGCTCAGGAATATAATCTTCCAGCCCTCGCGCGAGATCGCCTGGTCCAGCCGCGCCCATTTCTCCCTGCGCAGGATGCGCTCTTCCACCCAGGTGCGGCCGAGCAGGCGCCCGATGCCAAATGCGACGGCGGCGCCCAGCACATTGCCGCAAAGGACGAGGAACGAGCCCCACCACAGCCCGAAGAAAAGCCCGCTGCCCAGCGTGAGCACGCTTCCCGGCAGGAGCAGGAGATTGCAGGCGGCCACAAACAGCGGGTAAATGAGCGCCCCGTACCATTGCATCCCGCCCATGCGGCGCTGCATCCGGTCGAGCACGTGCACCAAGTCGTAGTGATGGGCGAGCAAAGCCACGACGCCCAGCGCCACGGCGAAACCGCAAATCTGGAACAGCCAGGAAGAAATCGCCGCCCTGCGCGCGCCTCCCGTCCGGCGGGGATTTGGATTTGCGGTCATAAAAACTACGAGCCGCCGCGGACAAAATGGGCCAGCTCGACCGTCGTATCGTAATTGACGAACGGGGTAATGAGGTAAACGCCGGGAAAAAGGTCCATGGCCGCGCGGCAAATATCTTTTGCCAGCTCGATGCCCTGCTTGCGCCCCTCGACCCCTTCCTTGCCGCTCATCCGCGCGCGGACATGCTCCGGGATCACGATGCCCGGGACCTCATTGTGGAGAAACTCCGCCTGCCGCCCATTGAGCAACGGCCAGACGCCGGTAAAGATGGGCACGTTGAGGTGCTGCGTGCGGCGGTGCATCTCCTCCACCAGCCGATGCTCGAAGACCGGCTGCGTCATCACATATTGTGCGCCGGCGGCCACCTTGCGCTCGAGCCGGGAGACCTGTGCGTCCATGTTCTTTGCATTGGGATTGAACGTGCAGCCGAAGATGAACGGTTCCTTCATCTTGATCGGCTTGCCCGTGTAGTTCACCCCCTCGTTCATTCGTTTGATAATGCCGATCAGCTCGATGGAACTCACGTCGTAAACGGAGGCCGCGCCGGGATGGTCGCCCACCTTGGCCGGATCGCCCGTGAGCGGCAGCACATGGTGGATGCCCATCGCGGCCATGCCCATCAATTCGCTTTGCAGCCCGATGAGGTTCCGGTCCCGGCAGCTCAGGTGGAGCAGGGGATCGATATTGTACCGCTGTTTGAGGATCGCGCCCACGGCCAGATTGCTCACGCGCAGGATCGCGAGCGAGTTGTCCGCCAGCGTGATGACATCGCTGCCCGCTTCCGTGAGGGCTTTTGCGCCGGTAAAGTATTTTTCCAGGTCCAGCGTCTTTGGCGGGTCCAGCTCCGTCATCACCACGGTCTTGCCGGCCTTGACCAGCTCGAGGATATTGCATGGCGCGGAGGACACGGCGGCGGCGGGGGCGACGGCCGGAAGCGTCTCTTCCACGGTTACCTTGGTGGTCGCGGGCTTCAACTCCTTCAACGCCTCCACCATCGCCGCGATGTGCGACGGGCCGATGCCGCAGCAGCCGCCGATCAGGCGAGCCCCTTCCGCCGCCAGCTCTCGCGACGTGTTCGCAAAATATTCCGGCGAAGTGAAATAGAGGTAACGGCCATCGTGGTACTTTGGATAACCGGCGTTCGGGAATGCGGAGAGCAGCCCCTCGATGGGCAGTTTTTGGAAAAGGCGCAGCATCGCGTGCGGGCCGTTGAGGCAATTCGCCCCGACGATCTGCGCATCCGCCGCGCGCAATTTCTCGAATGCGGCCACCAGCGGCATCCCGCTGGGCAGCCGGCCCTCTTCCGTGCAGGCCATGGAGCAGACCGCCGGGCAATGGTGGAGCGATTGCTTCACGTATAGCGCGAGCAGCATCTCATCCAGGTCCGTGAAGGTCTCAAAGAAAATCAGGTCCACCCCGCCATCCAGCAACGCGCCGATCTGCTCCTGGAAGAGCGCCTTGCGGTCGATGCCCTGCGCGCGGGCCTGTTCCTCCGTCAGACCCAGCGGCCCCACGCTGCCGGCGACGTACACATCCTTGCCGCGCGCCGTTTCGCGCGCCAGTTTCGCCGCCGTCCAGTTGATCTCATTGACCTGGCGCTCGAAGCCGTACTTTGCGAGGCGCGCCCCGTTTGCGCCAAAGCTGTTGGTTTCAATCAAACGCGCCCCCGCCGCGATGTAACGCTCGTGGATGCCCCGGATCACGTCCGGCTGGCTCACGCACAGCTCCTCGAAGCACCGCTCCAGCGGCACCCCGGCTTCGAGGATCATGGTCCCCATCGCCCCGTCCCCGGGAACGATCTTTTCTTGCAGTTCGTCGAGCAAATCCATGGCGAAGCCCCTTTCTCTACGCGCTTCCCGCCCATTCATCCACGAAAATTACGGGGGAAGAAGGCATCACGCAAAGGCGCAAAGTTTTCCGGACGAGGGGATGGGAACGGTTTTATTTTGCGCCTTGATTTAGCTTGATTTGGGTTGATTTGCGGGGGTGCGGGCCAGTTCGGGTTTGCCGATGTCGTGGTAGAATTGGTCGGCGGCTTGCTCGCCGGGTTCGCCGCCGCCGAAGAGGCGGACGAGGGCGAGGCGGTTCATGGC
>DATAXI010000039.1:0-6236 GCA_036266845.1 Chthoniobacteraceae bacterium
GCTGGGGCACGGAGCGATGGCAGGCGGTGGTGGATCATTTCCGGGGCCGCGTCATTTTTATGCAGGCGGGGGAGATGAAGCGCGGGCATGTGCATGAGCCGCTGCGCGGGGTGATTGATCTGCGCGGGGAGACGGACCTGCGGCAGATGGTGCGGCTGATGTATTTTGCGCAAGGGGTGCTGACGCCGATCACTGCGGCGATGCATCTGGCGGCGGCGGTGCCATCGCGCTGGGGTCCGGAGCGGCGCCCGTGTGTGGTGGTGGCGGGGGGGCGGGAGCCGATCCAATGGGTGAGCTATCCTGAGCAGCAGTTTATCCACACGGTGGGGGCGTTGCGCTGCTGCCAGCGGGGGGGATGCTGGAAGGCGCGCGTCGAGCCGAAGGAGCCGGGCAAGCCGGACAGCGGGCAGTGTGTGGATATCGCGGATGGACGGCCGCGCTGCATGGCGATGATTGCGCCGGCGGAGGTGATTGCGCGGATCGAGCGGTATTTCGAGGGCGGGGTGGTGGATTACCTGACGGCGGACCAGGCGCTGATCTTGCGCGATAGCGGGGCGGTGGGGACGGTGCTGCGCGGGAAGTTTGATCGCGCGGCGTGGCCGCTGCCGCTGCGGCTGCTGGCGATGGATGCGCGGCCCGAGGATCGTGGGCTGGGCGATATCTTTGCGCGGCACTTCGGCGCGGCCGGCGAGACATTCAAGGCGAAGTTCAAGGAGTTGACCGGCCATGACTGCGGATGCGATGCCCGGCAGGACTCCTTGAACTCGCGATATCCTTTCAAGTTCTCCGCACCATGAACACCTATACAGTTTTACTTACCCGGGCGCAGCTCAACGCCCTTTCCCGCATGGCAGCCGAGCATGCCGGCCTCTGGACCGGGATATGCCGCCAACTATCAACCGCCAATACAAATGATACCAACGACCAAAACACCGCCGAAAATCGATCCGTCGAACCAACAGCAGCTCCGCGCCCAGCGCCTCGCAAAACGGGCTCTCACCGCAATGGAAGCCCTGCGCCAGAGGGCGGCGCGCGCGCAGGCGAAAATGGACGCGGCACTTAGCGGACGCATTGCTCCCGCCCAGGCGGTCCTGGATGCCATGGGAGCCGAGGCCGCCAAGTTCCAGGCCTACCGTCAGCACCTGGCCAGCACACCGCCCGCGTAAGCCCCGGCCTTTACCATGCGGGCGCCATCCCCGCCTCGCCGCGCGCCTTTTTCTATTTCACGAAGTTATGGAACTTAAGCCAATAGATGCAATCGCGCGTCCAGGGATGCAGCTTTTCAGGCTGATCCCATGGACCGCCGAGTCCCATGCCATGGCCGCCGTGCTGATAGATGTGAAGGTCAAAAGGAATACCGTGCGCCCGCAGCGCCGCGGCAAACATGAGGCTATTTTCCACCTTCACAGTCGGATCCTCCCATGTTTGAAAAATAAAACAGGATGGAGTATTCGAAGTTACCTGTAACTCAGTGGATAGTAACTTGGCCAGGCCCGGCGCCGGATTGGGCCCCAATAGCGCAGCCTGGGAACCGGCGTTCGTGTCCGGCCCCATCATGGTGATGACAGGGTAACACAAGATCCCGAGATCGGGCCGGCTGCTCTGCCGCTCGACCGGGTCCGGATCATCGGGCTTGCCGCTGTCAAAATGAGTCAACAGCATGGATGCCA
This sequence comes from Chthoniobacteraceae bacterium, assembly GCA_036266845.1. Lineage (GTDB taxonomy): Bacteria > Verrucomicrobiota > Verrucomicrobiia > Chthoniobacterales > Chthoniobacteraceae > DATAXI01. Next base: position 1,671 of record DATAXI010000039.1, read on the forward strand.
GATGGCCGCCCGCCGAGGAACCGATGATGCCGATGCGGTGCGGGTCCACGTGCCAATCCGCCGCGTGCGCGCGCACGCAGCGCATGGCGCGCGTCACGTCCTGAAACATCGCGGGATAATGGTAACCGTTGCTTGCCAGGCGATAAGTGAGGACGAAACCCGCAATCCCGTATTGATTGAAAAAACGCGCGTACGCTTCCCCTTCATACGGCGCGAGCCCTTCATAGCCGCCCCCGGGGCAGATGAGCAGCGCGGCCCCGGTGGCTTTCTCCGGCGCGGGCAGATACTGGGTGATCGTGGGCACATCCGCCGGCGCGGAGCCATGGGCGCCGGGTGCGCCCGCGGGCCAGAGGGGAATCGCCGCGAGGGTATTGAGGTGCATCAACATGAGAAGGGCTGCCGCGGAAAAACACGTTCGCATGGGGAGACGATAATGGATTGCACCGCGCATCAAAAAAGGAATTTCCATTTCCGCGCGCATTTCCGAACCCAGCGGCGGCCGCTTCCCGCGGCGCACGGCGTCATCCCGATTTTTGCAGGGCAGCGGCTTCGCCCCCAGGGGCGAAGAAATTGTGCACGGTTTTTGACCGGTTTTTAACGTGGCCGCAATCGAATCGTTACAGGCGCCTGTCAGAAGTGCCGGTCACTATGAACTGGCTGACTTTTCTGCATCTGTACTTTGTGGCGCTTTGCACACTTACGGCGGCGTCACTGGTTTACCTGACGTGGCTGGTATGGCCGCGGCCATGATTTTGCGGCGATTACGGCGCCTTGGGCGCGCTGGGCGCGGCCGGGGGCGGAACCTGCCCGACGTAGTCCTTGCCAGTCACCGCCTTATAAGCGGCTTTAGCCATGAGCGCGGCTCCCGCCTGGTTGGGGTGCACGTTATCCGGCAGGTATTCGGGGTGATTCAGCAGCACGACGTGCATATCGATCAGGCTCGTATTCATTGATGACGCGATGCGATCGATGATGGGGATTTCCGACTCAACTCCAGCCTCCTTGATCCCGTATCCCCCTTTCCCCACGACCCACGGGGGCCGGCAGAGAAAAATCTTCATCGACGGATTGACCGCCTGAAACTGCCCCACCATCCAGCGGTAATCCCCCTCGAACTCCGCCGAATGCGTTCCCCAGTTCTGCGACTTGGTGTCATTGGTGCCCAGCATCAGGATCAGGATGTCCGGCTTGAAGGCGAGCGCCGCCTTAAATTCGGGCCTCACGTCGTAGGGAAAATCGCCGTGCCGCAGCATCGTGGTGCCGGACACGCCGAAATTGCGCAAGTCATACCCGCTGCCGAGAATGCGCCCAAGCTGGTCCGGATACGCCCAGTTTTTTGGCGCGCCCGCGCCGTAGGTGATGCTATCGCCCACGCAGGCGACCCGGACCGGAGCGGCCAGGGCGGATGAAATCAAAAGAAGAGGAAAAAGAGGGACGAGAAGACGGCGAAGCATTTCACGAAACTGCCTCGTTCACTGAAAAAGTAAAATCCGTACTTCACCTTGCGTCGTATTTTATTGAAGCAACTCATCCCGAAAGGATGAGACGGCGAATCCTCGATTCCTGGCGGGCGCAGGACCCCCACGGATCCAGTCCGCCCTTCGCGAATTTTTACGATAAAACGGTGGCGCAGCACATTCGCGAGCCGTATTGAATCCATACCTATGAAGAAACTTCTCCCTGCCGCGGCGCTGTTCGCGGCTCTCGCACTGCATCCCGGTCATGTTCGCGCCGATGAAGAGGGCGATCTCAACACGCTGCCCGCCGCAGTCCAAAAGACGGCGCATGAGCAAGTGGGTACAAACACGGTCGAGGAAGTCGAGGACACCTATGAGGAAGGCCAGCACGCCACCGAGGTGGAATTCCGCGAGAACGGCAAAAAGATGGCCGTTGTCATCGCGAAGGATGGGACGCTCATCCAGAAGGAGGATCGCATGTCTCCTTCTGACGCTCCCGACGTCATCAAGAAGGCCGTGGCCGCACAATTCCCGGGCGGCCGGATCTCCCACATCAAGGAAGTGGAGCGGAAGGATTCGAAGTTTTTCGAGGTTTCCGTGAAGAGCGGCGGCAAATCACATCAACTGAAGCTGGACGAAGCAGGGAAGCCGTCGAAATAAGGGGAGGATAATAAACCTATGGCCGGAAAACGGCCCGAAATCAGCCCAAAAGCGGGCTATTGTGTCGTCCTGACGACGATTTGTTAACTTTTCGATAAAAAGTTGTTGTCGGAGGCGTACGATTTATGCATTTTGTCAAAACCGAAACGGTGGTCCCTGAGTCGATGCGAAGCGCCCGAGTTGGAAACGCGAGAGCTTGCGAGGACCGAGTCACCCGAAGGTAAAGAATTTTCGTACGTTTTCCCAAGATAACCCGGACTGGCGATGAAAGTTGCGGTCCTGGGCGGGGCTCGGATTTATCCCGCAACCCCCACGAAAGCGCCGGCAGCTCATTGCAGCCGGCGCTTTCCAATTTTTCAGGCCGGCTTTTGCGATGGAAGGGGAAGAAAGCACGTGACTCAAATTCATGGCGTCCATCCTGATTTTTTTCCACGGTGATCCGGCGCCACTTTCCGGTTCTCGCAAATCCCCTTCCCGATTTTTTTTGCTGACCGTCGCCTGCTTCTCCGGAGCATCTTCTCTTTAATCTGTCGCAAGATTCTCCTGCGCCGTTGGCGCTTAGCGCATTTTGCGTAAGCACCTGGGGCTGCGCTCGTTCCTCGCTTCTCCCCAGGCTGGCCTACAACGGGCCTTTGGCCCTTTAACGATGCGTCAAATTAAAGCAAAAGGGCTCTAAAATACGATCCCGGGAACTTCGCCGTTAGATTCCCACCCCATCCGCTTCCGCGTGAACCTCGGCGGGTTCGTTATTCTCGGCCTGCCGCTCATCGGCAGTCTTGTGGTGATGCTCCGGATAAAGGTCGCGCAGCAAATGGATCTTTCCGGTGTAATCCTCCACCAGCGCGGAGGAGCTCTCCACCCAATCGCCGGTGTTATAGTAATTCACCTCGCCGATCTTCCGGATTACGGGCCAATGAATATGGCCGCAGACCACGCCGTTAACCTTGTAATCCGCGGCGTAGCGGACAATCGCTTCCTCGAACTTCCCGACAAATGAAACGGCGTTCTTGATGCGCTGCTTGGCGTAGGAGCTGAGCGACCAATAGCCCATGCCGAAGCGGCGCCGAATCCAGTTGAGCGGCCGGTTCAACTTGAGCAGAAACTCATATCCGAGATCCCCGACGAACGCCAGCCAGCGCATGTTTTGCACCACGGTATCCAGTTCGTGCCCATGCATCACGAAAAGCCTCCGGCCATCCGCGGTCACGTGGATATCGTTCTTCTTCATCGTGATGCTGCCGTAGATGCCCAGGAAATCGGCCAGAAATTCGTCGTGATTGCCCGGGATGTAGATGATTTTGGTCCCTTTGCGGCCCTTGCGGAGGATCTTCTGGATGATGTCACTGTGCTCCTGCGGCCAGTAAATGCCGCGGCGCAGCTTCCAGACATCGATGAGGTCCCCCACCACGTAGAGGGTTTCGAAGTCGTAATCCCGTAGAAAATCGAGCAAGGCGCCGGCGTTGCAGCCTTTCGTGCCGAGGTGCACGTCGGATATCCAGCCGGTGCGGAGTTTTTGGCTCACTGGCCATAGCAAACCGTACCTTCCCCCGGTTTGTCAAAGGTGCGTCAGCCAGCAGGACCACAATTTACATGGCTGTAACATATCAGGCACCACAATGGGTAAGGGTTCGGTTTAAAATGGCCGCTTGGGCCGATTTCATGCGCGCGGAGGCATGTTCCACCAGATCGTCGTAGCCGTTCAGGTGCAGGATGCCGTGGATAAGGTAGAGCCCCAGCTCATGCTCCACCGGCTGGCAAAACTCCGCCGCGTAACGGGCCGCCACCCCGGCGCCCATGACAATCTCCCCATGCTCAAAGGTGATGACGTCCGTCGCGCCCGGGATATCCATGAAGCGGCGGTGCACCGCGGATATTGCGCGGTCCGAAAGGATGCTGACCTCGATTTCCTCCAGCGCTTCCAGCGGCGATCCCGGCGCGATGCCCCCGCCTTCGCATTCCGCAAGCGCAATGGGGGCGAAGCGGCGCAGCCAGGCGAGATCGAAACGGACGCCCCGCTGGCGGTTGTAAACCTGAATGGACCTCACGCCGCGGAGACAGGCGGAGCATTCTCGGGAATGCGGAAAGGCTCCGGCCGGGCGGCGGTTTCCGTGGGATAGGCGATCCGGCTATGGAGCATATTGGTGAGCGTGTAGGCAAAGTTCTCGGCGATCGCCTGAATTTCCCGCATCGTCAGGTCGCACTCGTCGAGCTGGCCGTCGATGATCCGCTTTTCGATGATGTCGTGGATCAATTGCTCAAGGCGTCCGGGGGTCACCTTCTCGAGGCAGCGCGACGCGCTTTCCACCGCATCCGCCAGGGATATGATGCCGGACTCGCGCGATTGCGGCTTCGGCCCGCCGTAACGGAAGCTTTCCTCGCGCACCTCCGGGATATCCTCCTCGCGGATGTTCATGATCTTGCCGCCCGCGCGGGCGTCGTCCTGCTGCTG
>DATAXI010000055.1:0-9509 GCA_036266845.1 Chthoniobacteraceae bacterium
CCGAAGATGAAGAGCGGGGCGATTCCGTAGGTTTCTTCATGCAACATGTACGGCATGACGAGGGGATTCTCCGTGACGCGCCAGTTGTAGTACCCGATCTGAAACGCCAGCAGCAGAATCATCGCCAGCAGCGGCGCAAACACCCGCCGGATGACAATCGACGTCGGCGTGCGCGCATCCAGAATGAACCAAAGCACGAGGGCCAGCAGCACCAGGATGCCGAGCACGAAGCCCTCATACGGCCGGCTGTTCGCAAGGACCATCAGGCTCACCCCCATCCACACGGCATCCCGCACCCGCGGCCCGCGCAGAAGCCGGCGGAATGCGCCCAACAGCGCCGCCCCCGCTCCCAGCGCAACGGCGCCGCCCCAGTAATTGTGGCTCCACTCCAGAATCTGCGGATGCAACGCCACCATGAGTCCGCCGGCCAGCGCCCAGGGCGGACGCATCCACGCCATGAACATCCAGCACATCGCCGCGCACGCGAGCGCCGTGGTCAACCACACGCCGATAATGGGCATGCCAAGCCGCTGCCCGACCGCGAGCGCCACCCCCTGCGCCGGGGGATACTTGGCCGTATAGGTCGGCTTCTCGATCTGGTGGATCGATTCAAAATGCTCCCACAGGGGCGGCGTCGGATTGGTAACGCGCCCATGGGCAAAGGTGTCGCCCAGCAGAAGGTAGCCAAACTCATCATGCGTCTGGGGCGCAGGCACACCGCCGATAATCGCCAGCCCGATGCTCGCCAGCAGGGACACCAGTCCCACGAAGATGACAGCCCTCGCGGGTCTCAGGGCCAGGCGCGTGGCCCAACGCTCGATGGGATGAAAAATCCGCCCCAAAAGCTTCCCTTTCGCGAACGCCAGCGGAATCAGCAATGGTAACAAAAAATAGAGTCGAAACATTCCTGCGATAGATGGCAGAGGGAGAAATTATGGCCGTGCCCGGAATCAGTCCTTCCGAAATACTTGGCCTTTGAGTTCCGCTTCGATACAACCCGGCCCTACAGGTTGCAACGATAGAAATTCAATGCTGAAAGCACTGCATCTCTGGCTGCCGGCTTACCTACGCAGAAAGCCGCATAAGCAATTGCGCGAAACGCACTTACTCATCTGCGTATGCGATCATTTCGAGCCGCTTCACGAGGGCTCGAAAGCGGAGGCGCTTGCCCGCATCCGGCGTTGGCAAGTCGAGTTCCCAAGGCTCGCCTCCCAATTCCGCGACTCGAGCGGCACATCCCCCGCGCACACGTTTTTCTATCCCGTGGAGCAATACGACCCCGACCTGATCGAGGCGATTGCAGGTATCTGCCGGGCAACCCATTGCGAGACAGAGGTGCACCTCCATCACCACAACGATTCCGCCGCGGGCCTCGCCGCAAAACTCGAGCAGGGAAAGCGCGATCTCGACCGGCACGGCCTGCTTTCCACCGGCCCGCAGGGAGCAATCCGGTTTGGCTTTATCCATGGAAATTGGGCGCTCGATAACTCGCGGCCCGGCGGTGGAAATTGCGGAGTATGCAATGAATTGAACGTGCTCCGGCAGGCGGGCTGTTACGCAGATTTTACAATGCCTTCCGCGCCCGATCCCTGCCAGACGGCGATCATTAATTCCATCTATTACGCCACCCCGGGCGAGCGCCCAAAATCGCACGACCGCGGCCGCCCGGCGCGGGCCGGAATCACCGATCCCGCCGGCTTTCTGCTGGTGCAAGGGCCGCTGGGCCTCAACTGGCGCTGGCGCAAGTGGGGCGTGCTCCCACGCATCGAGAATGGCGATCTCACCCCGCGCAATCCCCCCACCGCGGACCGGCTGCGCCTCTGGCGGAAGCTGGGCGTGCACGTCCAGGGCAGGCCGGAGTGGCTCTTCGCAAAGCTCCACACCCATGGCGGCGTCCCGCGCAATATGGACATGCTGCTCGGCGATCCCATGCGCCAATTCCACCGCGCGCTTGCCGATTCCGCAGCCGCGGACCCCGGCTTCCATTTTCATTACGTTACCGCACGGGAACTGGTAAACATCGTCCACGCCGCCGAGGCCGGCAAAACCGGCAACCCGGCGGCGTATCGCGACTTCCGCTACCAAACGCGGACCCCGTCGTGCGCAACGTGAAACCGCGGCTTCTATTCCTCTCCAATCTCTTCCCGACTGCCGCCGAGCCGTATCGCGGCCTGGATAACGCGACGCTCCTTCACGCGCTGGCGGAGGATTTCGAGATTCGCGTCCTTTCCCCGCGTCCCGTGCTGCCGTGGGCGCGCGCTACCTTCACCCCCCGTCCGCAGGATGTGCCGCTCTCCCCGCACTGGGTGCCCAGCGCATACCTGCCAAAGATCGGCAGCCCGGTGAATCATCTCCTCATGGCCGCGTCGTTGCGCAATGACCTGGAAGCGGCGCTCCATTCCTTCAACCCGGAGGTGATTCTCACCTCCTGGATTTATCCGGATTCGCTGGCCGCGCTGCACCTCATCCACGGACGCCTGCCACTCGTCGCGATCGCGCAGGGTTCCGACGTGCATCACTATCTGGAGATTCCCTCGCGGCGCCGGGCGATCCTCCGCTACCTGCCGCACGCCTCCGCGGTTGTCACCCGCAGCGGCGAGCTCTCCCGGTTGCTGGCCAATGCCGGTTTTCCCGCCGAGAAGCTTCATGCCATCTACAATGGCGTGGACCTCGATCTCTTTCACCCGCGCGACCAGGCCGCGGCCCGGCGGGAGCTTTTTCTGCCGGAGGGCGTGCCGGTCATCCTGTTCGTCGGGAATTTCTTCAAGGTGAAGAATCCGCAAAACCTCATCCTCGCGATGGCGGAACTGAAAACGCCGGACAGCCTCCTCGTCATGGCCGGCGGCGGCCCGCTGGAGGAGCCATGCCGGGAGCTGGCCGCGAAGTTCAACCTGGAGAACCGTGTCATCTTTGCCGGGCGCAAAACGCCGGGGGAGATCGCGCACCTGATGAACGCGGCGGACGTCCTCGCGCTCCCGAGCCAGAATGAAGGCGTCCCCAATGTGATCCTTGAAGCGTTCGCCTCCGGGCTGCCGATTGTCGCCTCCCAGGTCGGGGGCATCCCGGAGGTGCTCAACCAGGATTTCCTCGGCGGCGCCGTCCCCACCGGGGATATCGGCGCGCTGGCCGCCGCGCTCGACCGCCGGCTCTCCTCCCCGCGCGAGACCGCCCGCATTCGCGACCATGCCGGGCAATTCTCCTGGAGCGCCGCCGCCGCAAAGTATCGTAACTTGCTCCTTCCCGCCTAGCCGCGGCGCCAGTGTAAGTTTGAACCGGCCCCTGAATCTGAACTGAAGCTCCCTCTCTCCCAGTGACCATTCTCTACCACTTCCGCACGCGCGGCGCCGGCGCGGAGGCCGTCCATATCTCCGGCATCGTTCGCGCATTCGAGAAAATGGGCCACACCGTCGTGCTCTCCAGCCCCACCGGCGTGGACCCACGCAAGACGGCCGGGGCGACTCCTTTTGCCGATTCCGCCGGCTCGCGGAGTAAGTTCGCAAAGCTCACGCGTTTTCTTCCCCACGGTCTCTTTGAGTTACTGGAGTTATTCTATAATCTCCCGGCCTTTGTCCGTAACCTGCGCCTCGTTCGCAAGCACGGTTGCCAGTTGATCTTCGAGCGCCATGCCTTTTTCCTTTTCTCCACCGCCATGGTGGCCCGGCTTTGCGATTGTCCGCTCGTGATCGAGGTCAATGAGCTGGTCGGCGATCCCCGCATCCGCGCCCAGCCGCTGCTTGCCCGCGCAGCCCGCTGGACGGATCGTTTTGTTTTCCGGCGCGCCCGGCTCATCGTGACGGTCTCGCCGCATCTCAAACGGCGCGTCCAGCAGTATGGCATCCCCGCGGAACACATCCTCGTTTTGCCAAACGCGGTTTCGGAGGAAGAACTTGCGCCGCCTCCTCCGGCGCCCGATTTCGGTCTTCCCTCCGGCGCGTTCCTGCTGGGCTTCACCGGCTGGCTGGTCGAGTGGCACCGGCTCGATTTTCTTTTGGACGCCCTCGCCGCGCCGGAGTTCGATTCGGTCGTGCTTGTCCTCATTGGCGAAGGCCCGCTTCGGGCGGCGCTCGAGTCCCAGGCGCTCGCAACCGGAGTCCGCATCCATTTTACCGGCCCGCTGCCGCATGGCGATATCCCCGCGGCCCTGGGAGCCATGGACGCCTGCGTTGTCCCTCACTCGAATGCCTACCGTTCCCCCATCAAACTCTTCGAGTACATGGCGCAGGCGCGCCCCGTGCTCGCCCCGCGCACGGAACCCATCGAGTCCGTGGTGACGGATCACGAGAACGCCCACCTCTTTACTCCACTGGACAAGCTCAGTTTTCGCTCCGCGCTAAAGAAGCTCCTCGATTCCCAATCATTGCGCCAATCCATCGGCAAAGCCGGGCGCGATCTGATAGAGAAACGCCACACATGGGAACAAAACGCCCGCCAAATCCTGGCGAAGATAGAGTAAGTCAAAAATACAAAGGCAATTTGAATCCAAGCTACCGCATTCAAGAAGCGACTAAAGCCCCGCTCGAATAAGTCATCCTTTTCTCAAGCGCTAAAACCCCGCCCGAATAAGTCGCCATGTTTCTCAAAAAGCGCCAACAGCGCGTGAGAACCTCGCGACAAACCGAACAGAAGACGTTTAAACCTGAATTCCGAAGTTGGCGAGGATGAGATGACGCAAGATGCTGAGACGCGATGACATGAGGAAGGCCGAGGCGTATTTTTAAATACGGCGAGGTCTGACGAGTGGCACTCGCGGCCAGCAGATTGTGTCAGATCACCTCGTCCAAATTCGGATTTCAGGTTAAAAACAGTAAATGTAACTAACCCGGTACACATCCCGCTCCGGCGCGGCATGGGTAACCGGAATATCCACCCCCAACATCACCAGATTCCTCTTGCAAAAGAGAAACTGGACACCGGGCGTCGCAGTCAACTGTGTTTCGGTCCGTTGATTGCCGTCCATATTGGTTGCGCCCGAGAACTCAACAAAGCTCGTCAGATTGCCCAGCGGCGCGCAAGCCTGGGTCCACGTCTCGGCAAGCCCGATATCGTAGCCGAGCGCGTTGCGCGCGACGCCGGATGCGGCATTGCCCGCTTCTCCATCCTCCTCGATATCGTAATAAAGCCCGGTGCGTCCCAGGCCGAGCGGCGAGAGGTCCTGCCAGCCGGTAATGGCGGCGCTCAGTTTGGTGGTGCCCACCCCGATGCTTTTGTCCGGCAGATCAACCCGCAGATTCAGCGATGTCGATGCGGTGGGCGTATCCACCAATTGAAACCGTCCCATGATTCCGCCGCCCGCGCCATCCTGATCCGGCGTGGCAATATGATTGACCCACGTATAATTCCCAAACAGCGAAACCATGAATCGCTGGTTGATCGCATAGTCGATATACTCATCGAGAAACTGGACGTTATCGACTCCGGTCTTTGAGAGGTTATCCTGGTAATAGTAATCCGTCCGCGCGCCGCGGAAGAGGAAATTGGTCGCGGCGTGGAAGAGCGGCAGGTCGGGCGCGCCATCGGGCAGCGAATTCCTTAAACTCCAGCTTTGATTCCAGCCTGCGCTAAAGAAATTCCCCAGAGTCAAATCATCGCCGGCAGCCGCCGGCTCCCCCGCGAGCGCGTCGATGGAAATCCCGGCAAATCCAATGAGCGCGAAGCATATCCATTTATTCATGTTGAGGACATGAAAGCCGCTCACGCCCCGCCCCGCTTACCCTATGTTGCAAGGTTACCCACAGAAATTGGCCGCCGCCATAAATCCCCACCGGCAAAACCCGGATTCCATTCGATCACCGCCAGACGTTCATGCGGACTTTGGAAGAGGGTGTATGACGCATGCAGGTCGCCTCACTGGTTACCTTTTCCCCGCCAGGATCCGCATGCCCCGAGCCAGCCCATGCCGTCACATGGCTTCCGCCACCGTCGCTGGCCAGGAGATCGATCTTTCCAAAACGCCCGCTGCCACCCCAAATTCGCGCGAAAACTCCGGCAGGAATCAACGCTTGAATGCCTCGGGCCGAGCAAAATGCGCCGGGATGCGCCTCCGAGCATAGATACCGACCCCAAAATCGGGCTGAAGATATTATCCACAGGCCTCGTGTTGTAGGGTCCTGCCCATGTGCGGAAATTATTATTAACCTGCTGGACATGGCTTTTCCTCCCGCTATATTTCAGCCCGGCGATTGCCCCCAACTTTCGCTACTGCGTCAAACCCGCCCAGAGGAACGGGTCTCCCCAAGCGCATACACAAAAGCCTCTAACATCCCCGTCCGCGCCTTTTCCCCAATGAACACTAACGGAATCCTCGGGAAGCACTGGCTTCATATTTCCGTCCATTTCTCCCTGGATTGTCTCCTCTTTTACGCGGCCGCGCTGGCCGGCATCCTGATCCGTTTTGGACCGCATTTCAGCGCGGTCGTGGACTCGTATTGGCCCTCCATGATGGTCATGGCGGTCGTCTTTTCCTCCACCACCTACATCTTCGGCCTTTACTCCACCCATAGCAGCGCGGATGGCCTCGCCAAGCGGGCGGGTATCCTCGCTTTCTGCGCCATCGTCGCGGTCGGCGTTTTCGTCGTCGGCACCTACATCCACTCCTTCCGCCCCCTGGGGCGCGGCGCCGTGGGCATCATTGCGGGCATCGGCTACGCGGCGGCGCTGGCACACCACATCGTGCTGGTGTACACCATGCGCAGCAACCGGGAGCGGGTAGCCTATGTGATCTCCTGCCGGTTCGATGAATTGGAGACCCGGCTGTTTCGCTCCTTCGGCACGCATCACCTGGAGCTGGCCGGAGTGATCCAGCACAATGGCTACACGGCAACCAGCGATGTGCGCGTGCTGGGCGATTGCAAGGACCTCGTGGAAATCGTCCGGCGCGAGCGCATCCACCGCGTCCTCTGCACGGGCCGCGGCATGCGGGATAACACGCTGTTAAAGCAATTCTGCGAGTTGCGCTACTCCGGCGTATCCGTGATGCCGCTCATCTCGCTGTGCGAGGAGGTGGACCAGTACGTGCCGCTGGAGTTGCTGACCTCCGAGTGGCTGCTCAATGCCAGCGGCGAGCCGCACCTGCTCTACATCAAGAAGGTGAAGCGCCTCTTCGATATCGTGGCCTCCCTGGCCGGCATCATCCTTTCATCCCCCTTCCTGCTCACGGCCATGCTGCTGGTAAAGCTGACCTCGCACGGACCGGTCTTTTATCGCCAGGCCCGCTCGGGCCGGTTTGGCCGCGTGGTGCGGGTAACCAAGCTGCGGACCATGCGCGCGGATGCGGAGCGGGAGGGCGGCGCCGTCTGGAGCCCGGAGAATGATCCCCGCGTAACCACGGTGGGCCGTTTCCTGCGCAAATATCGCATCGATGAGATTCCGCAATTCTTCCACGTGCTGACGGGAGAAATGTCGTTTGTGGGGCCGCGTCCGGAGCGTCCCGAAATGATTGATAAACTGGCGGCATCGATCCCCTACTATCAGGAGCGCCTGATGGTGCAGCCCGGCATTACCGGGTGGGCGCAGGTCAATTACCCTTACGGCTCTTCCGCGGAGGACGCACGGCGCAAGCTGGAGTACGATCTCTATTACATGAAGAACATGAGCGTCTTCCTGGACCTCTTCATCCTGCTGGATACGGTGCGCATTGTCCTGAGCGGCGGAGTCAAAAGCCGGCACACCCATACCGCGGAGCGGAACAAGGCCCTCCAGGATTATCAGCTCTCGACCGCCTCTCCTGATTTACCCGCGGCCCGCCAGGTGCCGGATTTTGAATGGACGTCCGTGTAATGGCCGTTATCTCTCCCATTGGTGCACGGACGCGCAAATATCCTCTTCTTCCGGCAGGGAAGCTTCTCGTACATCAATGACCGGGTGGCCGGCTGGCTGCGCGAGCAATTTCCGCAGCAGGAGCTGGTGCAGGTGGACATCCTCCAGGATGTAATCAAGAGCTCCCGCTCGGTGGCGTACCGGGGGGCGGCTGCCGCGGTGCTCACTTATCCGCGCCGGCTCGCCTGCGGCGATGGGGATTTTCGCGATCTCTATTACCGCACGCCCTACCTCCACAATGCCATCCGGCGGATGGTCGCCACCAAGTATGCCGAGCTTGCCTCGCGCTCCCTCTTCACCTTCCAAACCCAGTCCCTTTACGACGCCAGCCTCCCGGGCCTTCCCCATTTTCTTTACACGGACCATACCCATCTGGCGAATCTCAAGTACCCGGGGGCCGATGCCACGCGGCTCGTCTCGCCGCGCTGGATCGAGCTGGAGACCGCGCTTTACCACAAGACGCGCCTCAACCTGGTGATGAGCGCCTTTATCCGCGATTCCCTCCTTGTGGATTACGGTTGCGACCCGGCAAATGTGGTGGTCGTGGGCGCCGCGCCCAATATCCCCGCGCCAGCCGCGCCGCCGGATAACTCCAACTACTCCAATCGCACGATTCTATTTCTCGGCATCGATTGGGAACGCAAAGGCGGCCCGGTGCTGATCGAGGCGTTCCGCAAAGTCCGCGAGAAACTGCCGGACGCCCGGCTTATCATCGCCGGCGCATCGCCGGAGGTCCAACTGCCAAACGTGGAGGTGCTGGGGCGCGTGCCTCTGGAGCAGGTCAGCCAGTTGCTCCTTCGCGCCTCCGTGCTGGCGCTGCCAACCTGGCGGGAGCCGCAGGGGATCAACGCAATCGAGGCCCAGATGCATGGAATCCCGGTCGTCGCCAGCGACGTGGGCGCACTGCCGGAGGCGATACTGGAAGGCAAGACCGGGCACGTGATCCCGCCCGGAGACTCCGCGGCGCTGGCCGCGGCGCTCATCCACCTTCTTTCAGACCCCGATCTCTGCCGCCGCTATGGCGAGGCGGCGCGGGCCCATGCAAACGCCAGATACTCTTCCGCCTCAGTCTCCGGGCGCCTCGGCAATGCGATTCGCGCCGCGTTGAATTAAAGCCGTTTAAAAAATGATACAGCCATAGATATGGCGAGGCGGCGCGAGCCCATGCAAACGCCAGATACTCTTCCACCTCAATCTCCAGGCGCCTCGGCAATGCGATTCGCGCCGTGTTGAATTAGAGCCGTTTAAAAAATGATACAGCCATTGATATGGCGAGGCGGCGCGAGCCCATGCAAACGCCAGATACTCTTCCGCCTCAATCTCCAGGCGCCTCGGCAATGCGATTCGATGCCAGGAGCGAGAAATTACCGGTTCATGCCGGAGGCATGACATGGCGGTAGCCGGGGGTTGAACGAAGCGAAGCGGAGTGACACCCCCGGAATGCCCGCGGAAAGTGAGAACATCCCGGAGGGATGCCATAGCTTTTCACCGTTCAAAAGTGATGCGATCCCTCCGGGATCGTGTCGCATTGGCGTTGCTTCCCGGGGGTATCGGCTTCGCCTCAACCCCCGGCTACCGCTATGCGAGCCTTCCAGGTTCGCGGGCGGGTCACATTCTTACTAGAGAATTGTAAGATGATACAGCCATTGATTTGGCGAGGCGGCGCGAGCCCATGCAAACGCCAGATACTCTTC
>DATAXI010000080.1:0-38884 GCA_036266845.1 Chthoniobacteraceae bacterium
GGCGCAGGACGCGCGAAGCGGTGTAACCTACCGCCGGCAGGCGCTCGATGCCCTCGCCTCCGCCGCCGCCGTTTATGGCAGCCGCACGCGCTGCGTGCTCTTCGAGAACGTCCTGCGCTCGCCGCAGGAAGTCGCGCAACCTTCAATGCTGGCGCAATTGCCCGCAACCGGCCCCACCGATACCGCCGCGGATTTGCCCGCTCTCTTCGACGCGGCGGCGAATTGGCTGAAACATAACCGCGCCGGCCTCGCGGAAATTTGGATCGCCTCCGACTTGCAGCGAAGCAACTGGCAGCCCGGCAGCCCCCGCTGGCGCGCGATATCTTCCCGCGTAGCCGGACTGCCGGAAACCGTGCGCGTGCGTCTGCTGGCGCTCACCGGAAAATCGGCGCCGGATGCCTCCGTGACGCTGGTGAGCGCGACGCGCCAGGCGCATGGCCTCAATCCCTCGCTGGACCTGGTCTTCGATGTGCGCCGCTCGGATCCCACGCCGGCAACCCTGCCGGTCGCGCTGACGCTGGATGGAACGCGCACGCATCTGGACCTCGCAACGGCCGGGGCTGTGACGCGCGTTCATCACGCGCTCCCGCTCGATCCCTCGCGCGATTCCGGCTTCGGCAGCATCCAGCTTCCGCCGGACGGCAACGACCGCGACAATACCGCATGGTTTGTCTATTCCCCTCCCCCGGCGCTGCACATCGCGGTGATCGGGCCGGATGACGCCGTGCGCCGGGTTCTGACGGCGGCCGCCGATCCTTTCCCTGATGATCCAAAGCTCTCGTGCGATACCATGGATGCACCCGGCTCCGGGATGGAGTGGGATAAGTACGCCCTCATTGTCTGGAGCGCGCCGCTGCCCACAGGCGATGCCGCCAGGCAACTCGAGAAATTCGCCGCGGCTGGCGGCGCGGTGATTTTCTTTCCCACGGGCGGCGCGGATGGCAATTCGTTTGCCGCGGCCTCCTGGGGCGATGTGCGGAGCGCCGGGGCAACCCCATTTCGCGTGACCCACTGGGACGCGCAGGAGGGCCCGCTGGCCGATTCCGAATCCGGCGAGCCGCTGGCGCTTCCCGCGCTGGAAATTTCTCGCGCGCGGGTCATCAACTCCGGCGGCGAGGTGCGGGCTGTCCTCGGCAGTAATCAGCCTTTCCTCACCGCGCAAGTGCTGGGCAAGGGCCATGTCTATTTTTGTGCAACGCTGCCGCGCCGGGATTGGTCCACGCTGGAAGATGGAAGCGTGCTGGTGCCGATGCTCCAGCGGATGTTGCAGGAGGGCGGGAAGCGTTTTACCGCCGGCTCCTTCCTCGATGCCGGCGACGCCTCGCTGATCGATAATCCCGGCGGCTGGACCTGCCTCAATGCCCCCGGGCCGCGCGATATCCGCTCGCAAGCGGGCGTCTATCGCAACGGCTCCCGCCTTGTCGCCATCAACCGGCCGGCGGATGAGGACGATTTCGAACACCTTGCGCCGGAGCAGGCGCGCGGCCTGTTCGCCCCCTTGCCGGTATTCCTGTTCGAGGAGCGCGGCTCGGATTCGGGTTCGCTCCAGGGCGAAATCTGGCGCGCGCTTCTCTTCGCGATGCTGATCTTTCTGGTGGGCGAGAGCTATCTCTCGCTGCCGCCCGCGCGTCCGGCGGGTTTGCGCCGCGAAACCGAACCGGATTCCACCCCCATGGCCGGAGCGCGCGCATGAACGGGCAATGGTCATTCTCCGCCTCGCCGCCCGTGACGGTGTTCGCGCTCGCGGGATGGCTCGTCTGCGTCTGGCTGGCCGTTCTGCAATGGCGCAGGCGGGGCGGCGGCGGGCGGCTGGCGATGATCGAGGGGACGCGCGTCCTTGCCGTCACGCTGGTTTGTCTTGCGCTTTTCAAGCCGGAGATCGTTCAGGAAATTCCGCACGTCGAGCAACCGAAAGTCGTCATTTTGCGCGATGTCTCCGGCAGCATGGCCACCCGCGATGTGCGCCTGCCGGATGGCACGGTCGAGACGCGCGCGCAATGGCTGGCTGCCAACGCAACGCCGCAGCGCTGGCAGCCCATCGCCGCCAAGGGGCAGCTCGCGGTCGAGGATTTCGGCGCTCCGCCCCCGCCCGATTCCAATGACGAGGATGGCACGGATATCGGCGGCGCACTCTCCCGCGTGCTGGCCCACACGGAAAATCTCAAGGCGGTGCTGCTGCTCTCCGACGGCGATTGGAACCTGGGCCAATCGCCCCTCGGCGCCGCCACCCAATACGGCGCGCGCGACATTCCCATTTACACCATCGGCGCCGGCAGCGAAACGCCGCTGCCGGACCTCATCCTCGACCACGCCGATGTCCCCGCTTACGGCCTTCTGGGCGATCAGATCACGATCCCTTTCCGCATCCGCAGCCATCTCGCGCGTGAAGTTCACAGCACGCTGACGCTTTCCGACAGCACCGGCCATCTTGCGCAAAAATCGGTTACCATCCCCGCGTTCGCCGAGATTGCGGACTCCATGGTTTGGATGCCCTCGCAGGCGGGCGATTACAATCTGGACCTGCATTTGCCGGTGGAGCCGGACGAAACGATCCAGGATAATAACGACCAGCGTTTCCGCATTGCCGTGCGCACGGAGAAGCTGAAGGTGCTGGTCGTCGATTCCCTGCCGCGCTGGGAATACCGCTACCTGCGCAACGCCCTGATGCGCGATCCCGGCGTGGAGGTGCGGACGCTCCTTTACCAGCCCGGCATGCAGCCCGGCGAGGGCCTTGGTTACATTCAGAAATTTCCGGCCTCCAAGGATGAACTTTCCCAATACGACGTGATCTTCCTCGGAGACGTCGGCATCGGCGATGGGGAGTTGACGGCGGAGGATATCGACGGCATCCGCGCGGTGGTCGAGCAGCAGGGCAGCGGCCTCGTCTTACTCCCCGGCCCGCGCGGACGGGAAGACTCGCTGGTCGGCACAAAACTCAACGATCTGCTGCCGGTCGATTTCGACAAGGCGGAGCCTGGCGGCCTCGGGACGGAGGGAGAATCGCACATCATCCTCACCGCGGAAGGCAAGGGCCATCTCCTCACGCTGCTTGCCCCTGACGATGCGACCAATGCCGCCATCTGGAGGAACCTGCCCGGCTTCTACTGGTGTGCGGCAGTGAGCGATACGCGGCCGGGCGCGGAGGTATTGGCCGTGCACTCGACGTTGCGCAACGATGGGGGACGCATCCCGCTGCTGGTGACGCGTCCCTTTGGCAATGGAAAGGTTCTCTTCATGGGCACGGATGGCGCTTGGCGCTGGCGGCTGGGCGTGGAGGATAAATATCATTACCGCTTTTGGGGACAGGTCATCCGCTGGATGGCCCACCAGCGCCACCTTGCCGAGGGCCAGCACATCCGGCTCAGTTTTTCTCCCGAGACGCCGCGCACGGGCGATGCCGTATCGCTGCTCGCGACGATTTTTGACGATTCCGGCTTCCCCGTGACCAAGGGCAATGTCTCCGCCCGCATCACCACCCCCTCCGGCGCCAGCGAGCGGCTGGACATGGCGCAGGTGCCCGGCGGCTGGGGCGTTTTCCGTGCGGACTATACCCCGCGCGCCAGCGGGCGGCTGCACATCGTGGTAAAGAACAATGCGGGCGGCCAGACATTGGAAACCGACCTGAATGTCGAGCGCTCCAGCCGCGAGAAAGTGGGCGAGCCCGCGAATCTCGCGATCCTTCGCGATATTTCCGCCCTTACGCGCGGCGCCTCCGGCGGCACGGAAGACCTGGACGCGATTCTCAAAAAAATCGCCCTCCTGCCGGAGCCGCGTCCCATCGAACAGCGCATTCACCTGTGGAGCGAGTGGTACACCGCAGTGGCGCTCCTGACGCTTTTTGCGGCATACTGGACCGCGCGCAAACTCTCCGGCCTGACCTGAAAAACCGGGAGCAACCCGATGTATTTTGAAAGAAACTGCGTTAACCTGCCGATATTAGAATAAAAAATGCCCGCCGCAATTCCATTGCCCGATGGATTGAACCGTCAGTTCGAGTCGCTCGAACGCCGGCTCTGGCGCATGGACGCCCTTGTGGCGGCAACGGGCGCCATCGGCTCGCTGCTGCTGGCATTTACCCTGCAATTCGCCTCGGATCGCTTCTGGGATACTCCCCTCTGGATGCGCTGTCTGCTGGCGTTCTGCGGCTGGGGCGGTTTCGCTCTTTTCGCGCTTTGGTATGGCAGCCATTGGGTTTGGCGGCGCCCCTCGGTGCGGGCGCTGGCGGTCATTGTGCAGAGGCGGTACCGCCGGCTGGGCGACCGGCTGCTCGGCATTGTGGAACTGGCCGATCCCGGCGCGCGGCCCTCCAATTACTCGCAGGAGCTTTGCGCAGCGGCCATCGATCAGGTCGCCGGCGAGGCCGCGGCGTTCGACTTCAAGCAGGCCGCGGCGAATCGCAAACCGCGGCGTTATCTCCTCACCTTCCTAGGGCTTGCCGCACTCGTGGCGGCTCTGGCAATCGCCACTCCGGACGCGGGTTGGAACGCGCTCCAACGCTGGCTGCGGCCGGTATCCAATATCGACCGCTATACGTTTGTAACCATCCAGGCGCTGCCGGATCACCTGGTGGTTGCGCAGGGCGAGCCTTTCGAGATCGCCGTGGGCCTGGCGCACAATTCCTTCTGGCGCCCGCGGAATGCCCGCTCCCATTTTGACGATCAGCCCGCCTCCGCGGCGCCCATTCGCGAGGGCGTTGCCACGTTCCGCTTTCCGGGCCAGACGCAGGAGCGGCGCCTTTGGCTCTCCGTGGGCGATGTCACCCGCTCGATCCGCATCCGGCCAATGGTCCGGCCGGACCTTCGCGAGGTGCGCGTCCACCTGGTACTGCCGGACTATTTGCAATACCCGGCGCAGGAGCAAAAGGTGGATGCCGGCGGGTTTAATTTTCTCCCGGGCACCTGCGCCACCTTTACCGGCGAGGCGGTGCGCAACCTTGCCACGGCGACGCTCCACGGCGAAAAGCCGCAACCCCTTGCGGTAAGCGGGCCGCGCTTTACGACCGCCCCCCTTCTGCTGGAGCTGGAGCGCAACGTCACCTTTACCTGGCGTGACACCCTCGGGCTGGAGGGGGCGCAGCCGATGACCATTCACCTCACGCCCAGGGAGGACGATCCGCCCGGCGTGCAATTGCGCGGCCTCGCCGCCGCCATCGCCATGCTGCCGGAGGAAACCGCTCCAATCGATCTCGCCGCCACGGATGATTACGGGGTCAAACGCGTCACGCTCGCCTGGCAGACCGCAGCCACCTCGCCCATGGATGCGCCCGGCCCTCTGCACGAAATCAGGATCGCCGATGGCCGCCCCCAAATGCGCTCGCTTGGCGGCCATTACGATTTCAGCCCGGCGCTGCTGCAGATCCAGCCGGATACCACGATTCTCGTTCGCGGTCTTGCCATCGATTATTACCCGAACCGCCAGCCGGCCAGCTCCCCCATTTACCGCATCCACGTGCTGAGCCGCGAGTCCCACGCGCGACTGATTCATGATCAGTTCGAGAAAATGCTCGAGCAGCTCGAGGAGTTGACGCGGCGCCAGGAGGCGATCATGCAGGCGGGCCAGGCCGTGCGGAAGCAAAGCCCGCAGGACCTTGCCAATCAGCAATCGGCGCAAAAGCTGGGCGAGCAATCGAACGAGCAGAAACAGAATGCCGGGCAGCTCAAGGACCTCGCCAAACAGATCGCCGATAACATGGCCGAGGCGCTGCGCAACCCGGAAATATCGCCGGAGACGCTCAAAGACTGGGCGAAGCATGCGGAGGAGATGAATTCCCTCGCATCGCAGTCGATGCCGCAGGCGGCGAAATCGCTGCAATCCTCGCAGGAGAATTCCGGCCAGCGGCAGCAGAATCTCGATCAAGCCCTCAAGCAGGAACAGCAGATCCTCGAAGCGATGCGGCAGATGGAGAAGAAAGCCAACGATAACCTGGAAAGCCTGAT
Organism: Chthoniobacteraceae bacterium; assembly: GCA_036266845.1. Lineage (GTDB taxonomy): Bacteria > Verrucomicrobiota > Verrucomicrobiia > Chthoniobacterales > Chthoniobacteraceae > DATAXI01. The sequence goes on from DATAXI010000080.1 coordinate 5,937, forward strand.
GGCCCAGACGCTCGCCGCACGCCTGAAACGCGCTGCCGGCACCGAGCGCGATATCGCGGATCGTTTTCAGAAAATGCTCCCGGATACCATCGGAATGACCCCCGGCCAATTACCCGCCGATCCGCGCCAGGCGCTCGACTCCATGAGCGCGCGGCATGCGGAAGTCATGCGCGAGGCGGGCCGGCTGCAGGAGGAAATCGCGCGCCTGTTCGAGCGCACCACGCTCAACCGGTACGGCGATGTCGCCAAGGAGATGGATGCGCAAAAGACCGTCGATAATCTCGCCGCGCTCGGGAAGCTGGTGGATAAAAACATTGGCGTGCAATCCATCGGCGATGCGCGCTATTGGAGCGATCAATTCGACCACTGGGCAGCCAGGCTGGGGCAGCAGGATTCCTCGAAGTCCGGCGGCAAGGGCAGCCCCGGCGGCTCGCCGGATGCCGCCGCCCAAATGCAGGCGCTGCTGCAATTGATGCGCCTCCGGCAGCAGCAGGATCAATTGCGCGAGCAGACCGGCGTGCTGCAGGAGCAGAAGGAGACGAGCCAGGAGTATCCCACCGGCGCGCAGGATGCCGCGCGCCAGCAAGGCGGCCTGCGCGACCAGGTCCAGGCCCTCCAGCAATCCGGAGCCCTGCCCGTGCCGCCGGACCAGCTTTCCCCGGTTGCGAAATCGATGGGCGATGCCGCCGGCCTCCTGGCAAAGCCGGAAACCGGGCAGCCCACCAACGCGGCGCAGACCGATGCCATTAATCTCCTTGATTCCGCGATCGCCCAAGCCTCGCAAAAGATGGGCTCCAGTGCCAATGCGCTGGCGGCCATGATGGGCATGGGCGGCATGGGGAAGGGCAATACCTCCGGCGGCACAACGGACAAGCCGAATATCGAGATTCCCGGCTCGCGCGAAGGCCCCGGCTCCGATCAGCGGCGCGTCATGCAGGCCGGCGGCATGGACAATACACAATTGCCGGGGGAATTTCGCGACGCCATAGAAAGTTACCAGCGCGCGATGGAACAATCATCCCAGCCATGAAACGCCATTTGCTCATCGTAACATTGGCCACATTCGCGGCCCTGGCATCCGCGCGCGCGCAGGCGCTTTTTTCCCAGGATGAGAATGTCATCCCGCCGGATCTGGACCGCATGTACGTGAAGGGAATGCAATTTCTCGCGCATAAGCAAAATGACAACGGCTGCTGGGATGCCCCTTTCGGCAACGAGCCCGCGGTGGTCGGTCTTTGCATCCTCAGCCTGATGGCGCATGGCGAGGATCCCAATTACGGCCCTTACAAGGATGTCATCCACAAGGGCGTGGAATATATTCTCAAAAACCAGGACCCGAATACCGGTTACATCGGCACCTCGATGTATAACCACGGCTTCAGCGCGCTCGCCCTCGCGGAATCTTATGGTTACGTGCGCGATGACCGCATTGGTCCCGCATTGAAAAAAGCCATCGATCTGATCCTCAGCGCGCAGGCGCGCAACCCGAGCCATGCGTGGCGTTACTCTCCAGACAGCCCGGATGCGGATACCACCGTCAGCGGCGCGCAGATGGTGGCGCTCTTCGCCGCGCGCAATGCGGGGATTGGGGTGCCGGAAGATGCGATTCGCAAGGCGCTCCGTTTCTTTGTGGATTGCCAGACGCCGGATGGCGGCATCGGCTACACCGGGCCGGGCGGGCCCGACGGGGCGCGCACGGCTATCGCGGCCCTCGTTTTCTCTCTGGCGCACCAGCAAAAGTCCGCCGCCTACCGCTCCGCGATGGATTACCTGGGAGCCAATCCCTCCGATGAAGGCGGCTATCACCAATATTTCCTCTACTACGCAGCCCAGGCTTATTTTCGCGATTCAACGGCGGCATTTGACGCATGGAACGCGCAGAATATAAAGTCCCTGGAATCCACCCAGCTCGATGACGGTAGCTGGACAAGCGGCCTCGGGCCCACCTTCTCCACCGCCGCCTCTCTGCTATCGCTAGCCCTTAATTACCGACTCCTGCCCATTTACGAAAGGTAACCCATGAATATCCGCCCACTTATCATCACGATGCTTCTTGCCTCAACGCCCGCCTGGGCCCGCATCGTCGTGGATGACAGCGTGCCGGAGCCTGCCGCGGAGAAGCCGGGCATCCAGGTGCCCGGTCCCAAGGGCGGCGCCGATAACGCCCAGACGCCCGCGGCGCAGGACTCGCTCACCTTTTTGAACAAGGACCAGTTGCACGGCATCCTGTTAAAGATCGATAACTCCGGCCTAAGCTGGCAAAGCCCGGAAGCGCACGACCCGATTCTCTTCAAAACCGCCGATTTATCCGAGATCAAACTCGACTCTCATCACTCCGGTAACGCGGCGAAATCCGCCGAGCGCATCACCCTGACCAATGGCGACGAGTTGCCCGGTAATATCGTCACCCTGGATGACAAGACGCTTGCGCTTGATACCTGGTACGCCGGGCGGATTTCGATTCCGCGTGCAATGCTCCGCCGCATCACCCCGCTCTCCGATTCCAACGCCTCCCTTTATGAAGGACCCACCGGCATTGGCGACTGGAGCGTCGGACGCATGGGCGGCGGCCGGAGCTGGATATTCAGGGATGGCGCGCTGATCGGGAATAATTACGGCACCATCGGGCGCGACATGAAACTGCCGGATATGTCGAACATCGAATTCGATCTTGTGCTGCGCGGCAACAGCCCCTTTAGCATCGGCCTCTACTCGGACCGGGCGGATAACTTCGGCAATTGTTACATGCTGCAGCTCAGCAATGGCTACACGGAGCTTCAGCGCTTCTCCCGGCTCGGCGGCTCGAATGATCTGGGCAGCACCCAATTGCAGAGCGTCATGCGCCATGAAAAATCCCACATTCAACTCCGCGTGAACAAAGAGAAGAAATCCATCTGGCTCATCGTGGATGACAAGATGGTGAAGGAATGGACCGATCCCGGTGATTTCAACGGCGCGGGCGGCAACCTCATCTTCTCATGCCAGCCCGGCACCTATGTGAGGATATCGAATATCAAGGTATCAAAATGGGATGGCAAGTTCGACGACAGCGACTCACCCGATGAAAAGACCACCGACGATACCGTGCAGCTTGCCAATGAAGACAAGGTAACCGGCAAGCTGGAATCCATCCAGGATGGCAAGGCCAAGTTCTCATCCTCCTATGCGGAATTGAACATTCCGCTGGAGCGCATCGAACAGGTCGATCTCTCAGGCGCTCATACCGACCAGGCGCAGCAAGGCGCATCCGACGTACGGGCCTATTTCCAGGAGGGCGGCAGCGTCACGATGCAATTGGCACAGTGGGATGCAAGCGGATGCACGGGCTCGAGCCCGAATTTTGGCAAGGCCACTTTTTCGCCGGATGCCTTTTCACGGATTGTCTTTAACCTGTCCGCACATCAGGAGAACGGCGCTCCCGATGATAGCGCCGCAGATAACAGTGGCGATCAGGGGGATCAGTAACCAGCCGGGATAACCCATTCACCAATCGGCCGCGCCCCCTGAAAATAAGACCGCCGGCCTCGTAATCACTTACAAGACCGGCGCTCGTTTGGTTGGGTAAAAGGTTTGCGATTGGCGCGCGGTTATGCCCCTTTGCGAGACTTTGCCCAGCGGGCGCGCTGTGCCGCGGCGATGCGCTCGCGGGCCTCGGGACTAAGTTGGCGGCGTCCGCCACGCTTGCCAACGGGCTTCGCTACCGCTGCGGGAGCGGGCTTGCCGCCGCGGCTCTTGGCCCAGCGGGCGCGCTGCGCCTCGGCGATGCGTGCACGGGCCTCGGCGCTCATCTTGCGCGGGCCGCGGCGCTTGCCGGCGGGCTTCGCCTCCGCTGCGGGAGCGGGCTTGCCGCCACGGCTCTTGGCCCAGCGGGCGCGCTGCGCCTCGGCGATGCGGGCGCGGGCTTCGGCGCTCATCTTGCGCGGGCCGCGGCGCTTGCCGGCGGGTTTTGCCTCCGCTGCGGGAGCGGGTTTGCCGCCACGGCTCTTGGCCCAGCGGGCGCGCTGCGCCTCGGCGATGCGGGCACGGGCCTCGGCGCTCATTTGACGGCGGCCTCCGCGTCCGCTGCCGGGAGGACGGCCGCGTCCGCGCTTGACCTCGGCAACTAATGCGGTGGCGCCGGAGGAGCCTAACACTGAAGCTAATTGAGTCTCAAGAGCTGCAATCTGTTCTTTGATTTGAAGGACCTTTCTTAGTTCCGTTACGGACAGGTCCGACAAGTTGCGGGATTGATTCATAACTGCCGGTTAAGCTATTCGAGAAATAATGTCAAACAGCTTTATTATATAATTTCTTTCTCCACTACCAGCCCGGAAACCGTTTCAATACTTGCAATGCATCATTCAAGCCTTCATTACCCGCTCATCTTGCTCTTTATGGGAGTACTCCTGTTGCTGCTTGGGCGCAGGCTCTTCTGGCTGTTTGTCGCTGTCGCCGGCTTTATTACCGGCGTGGCCGCGGCGCCTTATATCCTGCCTCATCAGGGGGACCTGTTTACTCTCATGGTAGCCGTGGTCTTGGGCGTCCTCGGGGCGATTCTCGCCATCTTTGTACAGAAGCTGGCCGTCGCAATCGGCGGATTTATCGCAGGCGGATACCTGGCCGTGTTTATTGGCCGCCCATTACTCGGCGGCACGGTGGGAATCTATCCGGGAGAGTGGCTTTGTTTTTTGGTAGGCGGCATACTGGGCGCCATCCTATTGCTGGTCTTTTTTAACTGGGCGCTCATTCTCCTATCCTCCATGGAAGGCGCGCATATGGTCCTTCGCGGTCTGCCTCTTTCCCACTACAGGCTGCCCCGCCATCATTTCCCCGTATTATTCCTTATCCTGGCGGTTATAGGAATTGTCGTACAGGCCGCCACTTACCGGCGCAGACCAACCGCGGAACCCTAAGTGTTCAAGACAACACCTCGCAGCCTCGCGTGGAAACTCTGCGCGCTTATCTTACTTTGCCTTCTCGGCTCGGTCCTTTGCGGCCGGCTCCGTCATCCCTGGACTTACAATGATGACTATAACGGCGCTTTCTGGTCCCAGGCAGCCCGCAATTTCCACCGGGCCGGATATTTCTCCACCGCAGGCGTCCCCGCGCCATTGTATTTCGGCGCTCCGCCCATACCTGCCGACTATCTTTACGTCCACCATCCCACGCTTCTCCCGGCGATGGCGCTGCTGGATTATCGCCTCCTGGGAGGCACCGAGGCCGCCGCGCGCGCCATGCCCATATTCTTTTCGCTGCTTGCCGCCGGGCTGCTCTGGCTGTTGGTTGCACGCTGGCATGGATTGCGGGAGGGCGCGTTCGCCCTCGCCTTTTTTATCGCCGCCCCGATGGAGTTGCATTATGGGCAAATGGTCAATTTCGAGGCGCCGGAGCTATTCTTTCTCCTGGCTGCTCTAGGCTGCTTCCATTTATGGCGGCTTCGGCATTCGGTAAGATGGGCCGCCGGATTCCTGATTTTTTGCGGGCTTGCGATGGCAACGGATTGGCAGGGTTATCTGCTGGTTATCCTGCTTGCCGCGCAACTCCTGATGAAAGGCCCCGGCCGCAATGTCCGCATGGCCGCGGGATTGCTGCTGCTCGCCCTGGCATCGGGACTTGCTTTCCTGTTCCAGATTCATCTTTCGATGCCCGGGGCGTGGAAGCAGTTATTCCAGGCTTTCCTGGAGCGGACCAGCCGGCAAAACGATAGCGGGGGAGCATTTACCCTGGGAGAGTGGTTCTCCACGGAGTTTACTGACTTGACGACTCTCTATCACCCCATCGCATGGCTTCTTGCGATTGGCGGCGCGGCGCTCGCACTGGCCTCGCGCAAACATCTCTCCCCCCGCGAAGCCGCGCCGCTTCACATCGCGGTCATCCTGTTCATCATCGACGCCTTCTATATCTGCGCGCTGCGCAACCAATCGTACATCCACGATTTTGCATCCTTCTACTTTCTGGCGCCGATCTCCATTTTCGCCGCCTATCTGGTGGAAAGATTGATCGTGAAGATGGATCCGCGCTGGCATGGGTTCCCTACGGCAGTCTGCGGCGTTCTGGCCGCCGCGCTTATCGTGTCCGGAATCAAGAAGCTCAACAACATCGATACCCAATTCTGCATCCTGGACGACGACGATTCGGAACCCGCCGGCCTGATGCCCGATACCGGACACATGATCGAGCGATCCTTCCCGCCGGACACGGTGGTCATCTGCAACTTTGACCAGTACTACAGCCCCCTGCCCTTCTACGCGCAGCGGGTGATGGTCAATAACATCCGGGATTACGAGGACTGGAAGGCCGCGGTCCAGGATGCGTTGCCGCAAAAATCCGGCGGGATGATATGGACCGGCGACCCGGAAGCGGCAGCGCTATTGAGCCACCTTGCGCCTGCGGACATGCGCCCTGTAAAGATTGACGGGATCGATTTCGTTCTCTGGCGCCCGGATAAGCTTTGAACGGGGCTCGCGCCGATTTAGTCTTACTCTCCATGAAGCGGCTCTTTTTGACGATTCTTCCCGCGCTATTTTGCATTTCCGCATACGGCGCTCCTGATCAAAACTGGATCGGCCCCGCAATTAACGCCTTCGGCGAAGACCTATACGCAAAACTGGCCGCGCACGGCAAAGGCAATCTCTTCTTCTCCCCCGCCGGCATCCATACGGCGCTCGCCATGACTTACGCCGGCGCGCGGGGCGATACGGCAAAGCAAATGGCGGCGGTACTTCATCTGCCCGCGGATAACCCGGATTTGCAAAAGGATATCGGCTCCTGCCTCAAGAGCCTGAACGAGGGGAAACGCCCCTGCCGGTTATCGCTCGCCAATGCGCTCTGGGGCCAGAAAGGCTTTCCCTTTCTGCCGGATTTTTTGAGCCTCCTGAAGACGGATTACGGCGCGGGCCTGCAGGAGTTGGATTTCAGGCATGATCCCCAAGGGGCCACGCAGACCATCAACGACTGGGTCGCAACTAAGACACTCGATAAAATCCAGAACCTGATTGCCCCGGGCATACTTACCCCGGCGACGCGGCTGGTGCTCACCAATGCGGTTTATTTCAAGGGCACATGGGATATCCCCTTCAAGAAAGCGGAGACACACGACGCGCCCTTTCATTGCGGACATCCGGAAAACGTACCCATGATGCATCACGCCGCCGAATACGGATATAGGGCGGGCGAGGGCTGCCAGATGCTGAAGCTCGACTATGCGGGCAACGATCTTTCCATGATCATCCTGCTTCCGGATCAAGACGACGGGTTGCCCGCGCTGGAAAAGCAATTGGCGGATATCCCGCTCGGCAAGCCCTTCGCTCGCACCCGGGTCAATGTTACGATTCCGAGGTTCAGGCTGACGCAGAGATTCGAACTGGGGCCGGTGCTGATATCCATGGGAATGCGCGACGCTTTCGCCAATGCCGATTTCTCCGGCATGGATGGCCGGAAAGACCTCCAGATATCCAACGTCATCCACAAAGCCTGCGTGGATGTGAATGAGGAGGGAACCGAAGCCGCGGCCGCGACAGCGGTAACGATGAGAGCCCTGGCCATGCAGATGCCGCAGCCGCCCAAAGTATTCACCGCCGATCACCCCTTTATTTTTGTCATTCGGGACGAAAAGAACGGCGCCATCCTCTTTATGGGACGCGTGGCAGACCCGCGCGGCTGATCGCTCCTAGCCGCGGTTGCCGAATGCCTTCAACTGCTGGGCCTGCAAATCCAGCTTATCGAGCAGATCGAGGGTCTTGCTCTGTTTGTCGATCAGCACCTTGTTTCCGGTCACGATCGATTGCAACTCGGTGAGCGGATCGTCCGAAACCGGCGCCTGCGATTGCGCCGCGGCCACCGAGAGAAGGATGATCGCCAGCGGGAGAATGGAAATTCGTTTCATCGGGTTGGCTTTCAGAGATTAGCGGACGCGGGCGGCGTAGATGCGCGCCACGCGAATGTTTTCGGCGATATCGGCCAGTTTGCCGTCAATCTTTTCCTGGTTATCGGAGATGGTCTTCTGCTGATCTTGCAAGGCCTGGATCGTATCCGCCATTGCCTTGATATCTCCCACCGTGGCAGTCTGGCCATGGGCGGGGTGGAGGAAAGTGGAGGCCGCGGCGGCAAGGAGGCCGGTGAGAGCGAGGAATTTGAGCTGGCGCATAAGCTGGGAATACTCGGAAATACGGAGCACTTTCCGAGCCAAAAATGAAGTGGCGCGATTTCTGCTTGCATATTTTTCGCGTCCCTAATAATTTACAGACCCATGGCCCACGGCATGCAACAAGTTCAGTCCCTTTCGCAGCAGCAGGTCCTGGCTCCCCAGCTCCAGCAGAGCCTCCAGATCCTGCAGGCCCCAATGCTCGAATTGCGGAACCTCATCCAGCAGGAGATTCAGACCAATCCCGTCGTCGAGGAGGAAATCACCGAGCCCTCCATCGAGGATCGCCAGCGCGAGGACAAGGAGTTCGAAGAAGAATTCGAGCGCCTGGCCAAGCTGGACGAGGAATGGCGCGATTACATGGCCCAGAATTCCTCCTACTCCGCCAAGAGCCAGGAGGACGAGGAACGCCGCCAGTTTTTCTTCGATTCCATCGTCTCCAATGAAACCCTGCAGCAGCATCTGCTGGAGCAGGTCCACAGTGGCGATCTCGTAGGCGCGGACCAGAAAATCGCCGAGCTGATCATCGGCAATATCGATGATATCGGTTTCCTCCAGACCGGCCCGGAAGAGATCGCCCAGAACAGCGGCATCTCCCTGGAGGACATCAAGCGGGTGCTCTCCACCATCCAGACTTTCCACCCCGTCGGCGTCGGCGCCCGGGATTTAAGAGATTGCCTCCTCATCCAGCTCCGCCGCATCGGCAAGGAGGGCGCGCTCGAGTTCAAGATCGTTGACCGCCACCTCGAGGACCTCGGCAAGCGCCGCTTCCCGGAGATCGCCCGCCGCCTCGGCACCACCGTGGAGCAGGTGCAGCGCTGCGCCAATTTCATCGCCACCCTGGACCCCAAGCCGGGCCAGATATTCACTCCGGACCCGAACAATTACGTGCTGCCGGACGTGAACGTGGAGCCCGTGGACGGCGATTACCAGATCACGCTCAACGGCGACCAGATTCCCCACCTGCGCATCTCCAATACGTACAAGGACCTCATGGCCCACGACCGCAGCAATACGGAGGTCAAGGATTACATCCGGGACAAAATCCGGAGCGGCAAATTTCTCATCAAGAGCATCCACCAGCGCCAGCAGACCATCTCGAATATCGCGCACGAGATCGTGAAGCGGCAAAAGGAATTCCTCCAGGTCGGCTCCTCCGCGCTCAAGCCCATGACCATGGTGCAGATTGCCGAGGCCGTGGGCGTTCACGAGACCACCGTCAGCCGCGCCATCTCCGGCAAGTACATGTCCACCCCGCAGGGCGTCTTCGAGATGAAATATTTCTTCACCCCCGGCTACCAGACCGCCGAGGGCAGCTCGATGAGCAATACCAGCGTCAAGGAGTCCATCGCCTCCCTGGTAAAGGATGAGGACCCCCGCAACCCTCTTTCCGATAAGGAAATCGTCGAAATCCTCTCCAAGCGCGGAATCCCGATCGCCCGCCGCACCGTGGCCAAGTATCGCACGGAGCTGGGCATCCTCCCCAGCAACATGCGCAAGCGGTATTGAGCCGCGGCGAGTGCCTTGGCGGAAAATGCGGGCGAAACCGCATGCCGCGTGCGCTGGTCGAGCCCCGGCCGGAGCGCCGGCGCCCACGTTTCAGAAAAAAATCGTTCAGCGAATCGCCGTCTTGACCTGGACGAAGGCGATGGCCTCCAGCAGATCGTCCATGTGGAATGGCTTTGCCAGCATCGTGCCCCTCACCTGCTTGATGAAATCGTTAATCTTCGGGTTGCCCCGGTGGCCGGTGATGAAGATGAACCGGCGGCAAAGATGGGGCCGCATCCGCTCGATGGCGGTGTAAAACATATCGCCCGGCAGCTTGGGCATCATCATATCGCAGATGACAACGTCAAATTCCTGCTTCAAAACCGCGCGCACGCCCTCCGCGCCGTTGTTCACGGCAATCACCTCGTAGAAATTCGATTCCAGAAACTCCTTGATGATGGTCTTGAACATCTCATCGTCCTCCAGCAACAGGACACGCTTGGTGTTAATCATGGAGTGGTTGTCCTTGATGGTGATACGGCTGGGGGAGGATTGCATGTTCTGGAGTATTTTCGCACAGGGGAGCCGGAGCTCGTGCCCTTCAATGAGCAGGGGGTGTGCCACCGGAATCAGGATGCGGGGGCCGGCGCCAATGTGTTCACGTCGTGGCTGGTCTCCAGGACGGCCCCGCTCCCGTCCCCCCGGTGCACCAGCAACTGCCGGCTGTTGACCACCACCTCACGGCCCGTTTTTGTGAAACGCCGCAACCGCCCGGCCCAGTAACCCTGGCTGGCCAGCGCCTCCGCAATCTCTCCCTGCAACTCGTGCCCCGGCAGGATTTCCTCAATGCAGCGGCCCACCACTTCCGCCCGGTGCCATTCGTACAGAGCCTCCGCGCCGCTATTCCAATAAACGATCACTCCCGCCTCATTGCGCACCACAATGGCGTCGTGCGAGAGTTCCAGCAGCTCCGCCTGCTGGCGCAATTGGTCATGGAGCCGGTGTTCATCCGTCACATCCATGCAAACACCCGTGCATTGCCAGCGCCCAGGCCCCAGCGGGGCGACCGCCACCTCCTCGCGAATCCAGATGATCTCGCCAAATTTGTCGAAGCATCGGAAAATCTGCGAATACGACGGGCTGCCCTTGATGAACGCGCGGGACGCCGTGTCATCCATTTGCGGCACATCGCCGGGATGCCTGCTGGCCATCCACGCTTTCGTGTAGCTGCTTCCCGGAGGAATGAGCAACGGCTGGAAGTGCTGGGCCGCCACTTCATCCTGCACCAGGATGTCCCAGTGGAACTTGTGGGCTCCGGGCCCCAGTTTTTCCCAATCGCCCAGGCCGGTCACAATGGCCCTCCACAGAATGCAGCGAGCGTGCGTCACGACGCTGCGGATATCCTCCTCCGCCCGCTTCTGGCTGGTAATATCCCGGAAATAGCCAAACCGGTAGAGCGGCAGCCCTTGCGGATCCCGCACCAGCGTCACATCCGTGAGGCACGGAAAATGGCTCCCGTCTTTGCGAATGTGGATGCTCTCGTACATGAGATGATCGCGCGCATTAATGATATCGATCACCTGAGGGAGCTGGTCCGCCGACTCGGGCGCGAAGAGATTGCCAACCGGCATCCCGACCACGGAATTCGCCTCGTATCCATGCATGCGGGCGAACGCGGGATTCGCAAGCTGCACGAGCCCGCGAACGGAATCGATGATTGCCACGCCCCACGCCGACGTCTTGAAAATGGTTTCGTACAGGGTGAGGGCGCTATTGGCCTGGCTCAACTCGGACGTCCGGTCCCGCACCCGCTGCTCCAGCGTTTCCTTGATCTTCAGCAAGTCGCCCTCCGCAGCCTTGCGGCGGCGGATTTCATCCTCGATCTGAAAGTCCTCGTTCGGCATCCCGTATGGATTTTCGGAGAATGCTATTCGCGAGGCCGTAGAAACCGCAAGGAATTGGCTTGTAAGCAATACCGCGCACACCCTTTACCGCGCGGCCGCCTTCCGCAGACGATCCGCGATGGCGGCGCACAAGCCGGCATCCGCCGGCGGCGGCTCGGCGACGATGAGGTCGAGCCCGAGCGCATCGAGACGGCGCATCGCCGCGAAGAGATTTGCCGCTGCTTCGCGCGGCTCATCGCCTGGTGTCAGCACTTCCATGGCGGAAAATTGCGGCGGCTTTACGGCACGGCGCCACGCGAGCAGCCCCACGCGCCCCTGCGCCACCCATGCCTCGCTTTCCGATACATTGGAAAGCAGGCGCATGCGCGTGCCGGGCGCGTAATGGCTTTCCAATTGCCCCGGCGATTCGATTGCGCCCGGAGCCGCGGCAATAACTGGCGCGATCGCGGAAAGCTCCTCGATGGTGACCGGGCCCGCGCGCAGCAAATGCAGTTTTCCATCGCGGGGGGCGATCACGGTCGATTCCACCCCGTGAGCGCACGAGCCGCCGTCCAGAATCAGCGGGATGCGGCCGCCCAGCTCTTCCATCACGTGCGCCGCGGCGGTTGGTGATATGCGGCCAAAACGGTTGGCGCTCGGCGCCGCCACGGGCCGGCCAAACCGCTCCAGCACCGCGCGGAACAGCGGATGCGCGCTCATTCGCACCGCAACCGTCGGCAGGCCGGAGGTCACAATATCCGGCACCGCGGGCCGGCGCGGCAGCACCATCGTGAGGGGTCCGGGCCAGAAGCGATCCACCAAGGTCCGCACAAGGGAATCGTCCGCCGCGGTCGTCAGACGGTCCAGCCATTCCAGCGCGGGCAGGTGCGTGATGAGGGGATCGAAAAAGGGCCGCTCCTTTGCCTCGAAGATCCTCGCCGCCGCCCGTGGGTCCAGCGCGTGGCCGGCCAGCCCATACACGGTTTCCGTGGGCAGCGCCACTACCTGGCCCTCCGCCAGCAACGCGGCGGCGGCCTCGATCCCCGGCGCGCCGGTGAGAATCTCCGTTTTCACAAGCTGGCCCGCGCGTCGCGCGCCATCGCGATCGCCGTTTCGATATCCGGAGCGAGCGCGGTCAAATGGCCCATCTTCCGGCCCGGCTTCGGCCCGGATTTTCCATAAACGTGAATCTTCACGGCGGGAAACGCCGCCGCTGCCGCCCAATCGGGTTCGCCCGCGGCCCAGAGATCGCCCAGCAGATTGACCATCGCCGCCGGCCTCAAAAGCTCCGTCGAGCCCAGCGGCAGGCCGCACACCGCACGCAACTGCTGCTCAAACTGGCTGGTGACGCACGCGTCAAAAGTATAGTGGCCGGAATTGTGGGGGCGCGGCGCCAGCTCATTGACCACCAGGCTGGAGTCCGGCAGCAGAAACATTTCCACCGCCAGCAGGCCCGCCAGGTCCAGTTTCCCGGCAATGAGGCAAGCCAGCTCCCGCGCGGATTTCTCCACGGCATCGCTCACCCGCGCCGGCGCGATGGTGATATCCAGGATGTGATTCCGGTGGATGTTCTCGCAGACCGGAAAGGTTGCGGTTTCACCCCCGGTTCCGCGAGCGACGATGACCGAGATTTCCTTCTCGAACGGCACAAACCCCTCCAGCACGCTGGGCGCCGTCACTTCGCCTGCCTCTTCCGCGCTCAATATCTTCCGCTGCCCCTTGCCGTCGTATCCAAAAGCGGCGGTTTTCAAAATGGACGGCGTCCCGATCTTTTCCAGCGCCGCTTTCAACTCCCCGGCACTCGCAACCGGCGCAAAGGGGGCGACCGGAATCCCCGCGCCGGCCAGGAATTGCTTCTCCCGGAGCCGGTGCTGGCAGAGATGCAGCACATTTCCCGAGGGTCGCGTCACGCAATGGGCCGCGGCCCACTCGACGCTTTGTACCGGGATGTTCTCGAACTCGAACGTCAGCACATCCACCCCCTTCGCGAAATCTTCCACCGCCGCGCGGTCCTCATAAGGCGCGGCCGTCTCCAGGTCCGCGAGCTGCCCCGCCGGCGTACCCCGCTCCGGGCTGTAAACATGAAACCGGTATCCCATGCGTCGAGCCGCGACCGCCAGCATCCGGCCCAGTTGCCCCGAGCCCATCACTCCGATCGTGCTGCCCGGCGGAAAAACGCTGCGTGGCATCATTCTTCCGGCAGGGTGGAGTTGAGCGCCGCGTCCGTCTGCTCCTTGCGGAAAGCCTCCAGCCGCTTCAGCAGCGCCGGATCGTGCAGGGCCAGAATCGACGCGGCCATAAGGCCGGCATTTTTTGCTCCGGCGGAGCCAATCGCCAGCGTTCCCACCGGGATGCCCGCCGGCATTTGCACGATGGAAAGGAGGGAGTCCAGCCCGTTCAGCTTGCTCAAGACCGGCACGCCCAGCACCGGCAGCAGCGTCTGCGCCGCGATCATCCCTGGCAGATGCGCCGCCCCGCCCGCCCCGGCGATGATCACCTGCACCCCCCTGCCCGCCGCTTCGTGGGCAAATTGCCCCATAAACTCAGGCGTGCGGTGGGCGGATACGACGCGGCACTCATGGGCAACGCCCAGGTCCGTCAGCATTCGCGCGGCGTCGCGCATGATCTCCCAGTCGGATTTGCTCCCCATGACAACCGAAACAAGCGGTGAATTGGCCATTGAACGCCTTTGTAGGCCCAAAATCCGGAATTTGAAGTTTCGATTTTGAAATCAACCGTGCTTGACCCGGAGGCCGGACATTCGGTAAAACGCAGTCGCGGACGCCCCCCGCCGCTGAAACCAACCCAAGGAGGTGATAACAAATGCCGAGAGGCACCGTAAAATGGTTCAGCGAAAAGAAAGGCTGGGGGTTCATTGTGGACCCCAATGTCCATAGCGATATCTTCGTACACTACTCACAGATTCAGGGAGAGGGATTTCGGACCCTTGCCGAAGGGGACGAAGTCGATTACGAACTGTTCAGTGACAACAAGGGGGCGAAAGCCCGGAACGTCGTACGAGTTCAGAAAAGCAGCGTGGCCGCCTGACCGAACGCTCAAGAACCATTGCTCTAACCAATTGAAGCCGAATCGATTCCCGGCCGGGGGCCGTGCTGCTTGAACGTCCCCGGGCACGAGAACGTGGTTTTGGTAGGGTTCATGGGCAGTGGAAAGTCGTCTGTTGGACGCTTGATCGCACGCGTCCTGCGCGGTCGTTTCGTCGATACCGACCGCATGGTCGTCGATCACGTCGGCCGGCAGATCACCGAGATCTTTGCCAGCGATGGCGAAGTTTTTTTTCGCGAGCAGGAGAGCGCAGTTTTGCGCTCCCTGCTGGGCCTGCGTCATCAGGTCATCGCCACAGGCGGCGGCATCGTCACCCTTCCGGCCAATGGGGCGCTGCTGCGCCAGTTGGGCATGGTGGTATGGCTCTCCGCCAGTGAGGAGATCATCTGGGACCGCGTCTCGCGCAATCGCAACCGCCCCCTTCTCCACACGGAGAATCCCCGCGACACCATCCGCCAACTGCTCGAAAAACGGAACCCGCTCTACGAGGCGGTCGCGGAGATGAAGATCGATACCACCCTGCTCACCCATGCCGAGGTGGCCGAGCGCATCTGCGAGCGGCTGCGGACGGGGAACTAGCGCGGGCGGCTCTCCGGCAGTAGGATTTTCTTCCGGGAAAAAATGTCCGCCGATCTCAAATCCGAACTCGTCTCGCGCGCCCTGGCGCTCGGGTTTGATCTGTGCCGCGTGGCGCCGGCCTCCGCACCGCCGCACGCGGAGGCATTCGACCGCTGGCTCGCCGGGGGCAATGCCGGCGAGATGGCCTGGCTGGAGCGGAACAGGGAGCGCCGCACCGATCCGCAGCAGGTTCTGCCCGGGGCACACTCCATCATTGTGCTGGCGATGAATTACTGGCAGGGCGCGCCGGAGGCTGCACCCGGATCAGGAAAAATCGCCCGCTACGCCTGGGGCGCCGATTACCATGACCTGATCGAGAAACGCCTCTGGCTCCTCGACGATTGGCTCGCAACCCAGGGAGGACGCCAGCGCCATTACGTCGATACCGGCCCGGTGCTGGAGCGGGACTTTGCCGCGCTCGCCGGCGCCGGCTGGCATGGCAAGAGCACCATGCTCATCTCCCGCGAGTTGGGCACATGGTTCTTTTTGGCGGAAATCCTGACGACGCTGGAAATGCCTCCCGACACTCCGGCGCGCGACCATTGCGGCACTTGCACCCGCTGCATCGCCGCCTGCCCCACCGGCGCAATCGACGCCCCGCATCATCTCGATGCCCGCCGCTGCATCTCCTACCTTACCATCGAGTTGAAAGGCTCGATCCCCATCGAGCTGCGCCCGCTCATCGGAGATCGCATTTACGGCTGCGACGATTGCCTCGCCGCCTGCCCCTGGAATCGCTTTGCCCGCGCCTCGCAAGAGAGTGCCTTTGCCGCGCGCGACTCCACTCGCATGCCGCTGCGCGATTTCCTCTCGCTCACCGAGGAGGACTTCCGAGCCCTCTTCCGCAAATCCCCCATCAAGCGGATCAAACGCCGCGGCCTCCTCCGCAATGTCTGCGTCGCGCTTGGAAACATCGGCACGCGTGACGATCTCCCTGCGCTGGAGCGCGCCGTAGCCGATCCCGAGCCTCTGGTGCGCGAGCACGCACAATGGGCCATCGGGCAAATCGCTCAACGCCTCGAGAAAAACTGCGTTGCGTCCCCGCGCCGCTAAGGATTACCCCTTTGGTTCCCGTAAGGGAACCCACCAATGTTTTTTGGCCAAAAAGTTCATCCGCTTTCTTTCGAGTACGGCAGCCGTGCGACCGTGAAACCGGCCGGCATCGAAGTCTCCGGCGACTCTTTCAAGGCAAAGATCCGCTGCGATGCGATCTCCGATTTCTGTACTCGGCTCCGCATTGAAAACGGGAACATTCGCGACCCGCGCCATTACTCCGACGGCATCCTGGAAGAGCATCGCAAAGGGAAGCCCGTCCGCCCCGGCAGGGATGGCGTATTCGCGGCTCCATCGGCGCGCATCGAGGTCGGCGCGAACCACCTCGCAATCGCCCTGCCGCACGGTTTCGCCTTGCAGACCGGTCCGGACGGTTTCGGCTTCAATGGCGTGCGGACCATCCTGAACTTTGAGACGCCGGGCGTCACCGGATTCCACGGCTTTGGCGAGCGTACCCGCCGCTTCAACAAGAGCGGCGACAGCATGGAGTTCCTCACCGTGGATGTCATGGCCGTGTGGCCGCACACCTACAGCCGAGATGATTACGATCCCACTTACGTCTCCATCCCGTTCGCAATTCTCCGCCAGGGCGGCCAGTATTGCGGCCTTTACCTGGATAGCGCGGAGCATCTGGTCATGGATTGCGGCCAGATTTGCCCCGGCCGTTTCATCATTCAGGCCATGGACGGCCACAGCCATCTTTACGTCATCAATGGCCCCACACTGCGCCAGGTGGTGCGGAATTTTGCCGCCCTCACGGGACGCGCGGAGCTGCCGCCGGCGTGGGCGCTTGGCCATCATCAATGCCGCTGGGGTTACCAGTCCACGGATGAATATATCGAGGTGGCCGCCGGTTTTGCCCGCCACGATCTCCCGCTGAGCTGCCTCTGGTATGACATCGATTACATGGATGAGTACCGCGTCTTCACCTGGGACAAGCGGGACATCCCAAGCCCGCGCAAGCTCAATCAAACGCTCAAACGCAAGGGCGTCCGCTCGGTCGCCATCATTGATCCCGGGGTAAAGCTGGACCCCGGCTACTCCATTTATGACGGCGGCAAAAAGGCCGATATCTTCTGCAAGGCGCCCAGCGGACGCGACTTTGTGGGCCGCGTCTGGCCGGGCGATACGGTTTTCCCGGATTTTACCCTGGAATCCGGGCGCGAGTGGTGGGCCGGGCACGTCGCGAAATTTCTCGATGAGGCCTCAGTGGACGGCGCGTGGCTGGATATGAACGATCCCTCCACCGGATGGAGCGCCACGGAGGATATGCTGTTCGAGAGAGGCAAGACGCCCCACTCACGATTCCATAACCAGTACGGCCATTACATGGCCAAGGCGAGTTGGCAGGCCTTCCAAAAGCTCGATCCCCAGCGCCGCCCTTTCATCCTGACACGCAGCGGATTCACCGGTACCCAGCGCTACAGCGCCATCTGGACTGGCGATAACGATAGCAACTGGAGCCACCTCCGGATGTCGATCCCCTGCACCATCAATCTTGGCCTATCCGGAGTCGGGTTCAATGGGCCGGATGTCGGCGGCTTTGCCGGCCACACCACTCCGGAGTTACTCGTGCGCTGGTATCAGGCCGGCTTTCTGTTCCCTTTTTTCCGGAATCACTCGATCATGCACTCGAAGCCGCAGGAGCCCTGGGAATTCGGTCCCGAAATCCTGACCCGCATCCGCGAAGTGCTGCACACCCGTTATCGCCTGCTCCCTTATCTCTATCAGTGCTTCTTCGAGAATCACCTCACCGGCGATCCCATCCTGCGACCGTTGCTCTACGAGTTCGACGGCACGGAACTGGAGAACCTGGATGACCAGTTCCTGATTGGCCCCCATCTCATGGCCGCTCCCATCGTGCATAGCGACGCCCAGGGCGATTTCCTGGTCGCGGACGGCGTCCGCCGGCAATTGCGGCACGTTACATTCCCCGCCGGCTGGTGGTATGATCTTAACCTGGGCGAGTGGATCGAAGGCGGCCGCACCATGCGGTACGCCGCCGGCATCGACGAGGCGCCGCTTTTCGTCCGCGAGGGAGCCATCATTCCCTGGTACAACGGCCCGCTCAAAAACGGCGATACCCCGCTCAACGATTTCGAACTGCATGTTTTCCTCCGCCAGCCCGGCGTCCCTGCCACGGCAACACTATATCTTGAGGACCAGAAAACCCGCAAATACCTGCAAGGCCAGTACAACACGGCCTCCATTTCCATTGCCGTCCAGGGAGCCGGGGCCATCGCGCAAGTCTCCGAATCCGGCCCGCTGCCAGCCGGCTCCTTCAAGCTGGATCGCCTCGTTCTCTATGGTCTGCCGCAGCCAAAGAGCGTTTCCGTTCACGGGAAATCCCGAACGCTGAAACGCTCCCACCGCCAGTGGATCGGTAAAAAACTGCCGGTCACAGTGATCGGATAGATTGCGCCGTGGTATTGGCGAGTCGCCTGGCGGGAAGCATGCCAGCGTCTGTATAGGTTTTGGCCGTCAGCTTCCTATCGCTCTGCCGCAGGCCAGCCACCCTGAAACGCGAGCCGCGATGCTTTACCACGACCCCCTCCGTGGAAGATGATCTCGTGTGCCGCAGGCCACCCTGAAACGCGAGCCGCGATACCTCGGAATTTTCCAAGCCCCTATCCAAACAGCCGCGGATTTGCTATACTTGGGAGGTAGTTCAGCGGTCCTTTGACATCTCAAGGCGGAGGAAATTCCCCGCCCGGTACGCCGTCGCCAGAGCCGTTTAGGCTGCTCTAGCACTGATTAAGTAAAGAACCTCGGGGCAAGCCCCGAGGCATTTCAGATATGATTTCAGACACGAAAACGACAAAGCCGAAGCAAGCTTCGGGGTATCGGACCCAAAGGGAGTAAAGAACCTCGGGGCAAGCCCCGAGGCATTTCAGATATGATTTCAGATACGAAAACGACAAAGCCGAAGCAAGCTTCGGGGTATCGGACCCAAAGGGAATGAACCCGAAGGGTTCAAAGATCGGTAGCCGGGGGTTGAGCGAAGCGATACCCCCGGTAGTGCGAAGAATTACGGCAACACCCCGGAGGGGTGCAAGAGCCCCCTTGATTTAATCAGTGGTTCCCTGGGCGGGCAGCGTTGACAACGCTCGCCGATATTCCGGCGGCTTCAGTACGAGCTACATAAATCAAGGTTAATCAAGCCAAATCAAGGCGCGAAACCGGCTTGATTCGGTCGAAATCAAGGGAACGCCGATGAACCAATCCCCAAGTGAATCACGGCAATCAAAGTTCCTCAAGCCCGAACTCCGATTCTCGGTCCGTATTAGCTACTGGAAAAGACCGCCCGCCACGCGACACGAAATAACCCGAACAGGGACCAAATTTCCATTTCCCTTCCCAGCTTGCCGAAACGTTCCATCCCGGCTATAGTCTGCGTCCGGCCCACCATCCTATGGATACCTCCACCTCCCGCCGGGACTTTCTCAAGAAGACCGCTCTTTCCATTCCCGCCGCGCTCGCCGCGGGTTCCCTCTCCGCCTCCGGGGATACCGTTGTTTCCACTCCGCCCGCTCCTTCGCCCGCGCCCGGCGCGCCGCTGCCCATGCGCACGCTTGGCCGCAACGGACCCAAGGTGACGATGATCAGCCTGGGCGGGATGATGGGCGCTTACAGCCCGGAGTATCTCGATATCGCCTGGTCCATGGGCATCCGCTACTTTGATAATGCCGATTGTTACATCGGCGGGCAATCCGAGCACCGGCTCGGCGCGTGGCTGGCTAAATACCCCGAGCGCCGCAAGGAGGTCTTCATCGTCTCCAAGGATCATCCCCACCAGGGTCCGGACCAGATGCTCCAAATGATCGATACCCGCCTGGCGGCCATCGGCACCGATCATCTCGACCTTTTCCTCATCCACGGCATCAGCCCGCACGAGTATGGCGACGCCTCCCTCAACTGGCCGGCCAGCGATGATTTCAAGCGGGTCGCCGATAAGCTGAAAAGCTCCGGCAAGGTCAAGATGGTTGGCTTCTCCTGCCATGACGATTGGCGCGCCGCTTACCTGACCAGCGCGGCCAAGGGCGGTTTCCTGGACGCCATCATGGTCAAGTACACCCCGTTCTTCACCAAGGGCGATGTGTTCGACAAATCGCTGGATGCCTGCCACGAGGCCGGCATCGGCCTCATCGCCATGAAGACGATGCGCAACACCCGCGACGTGCCGGTGCGCGTGCCGGCGTTCGATAAGATGAACCTGGAAGTCCACCAGGCGCTGCTTCACGCGGTCTGGAGCGATGAACGCATCTCCGCCGTCTGCAACATGATCGACAATGTCGGCCAGATGGAGAGCAGCACCACGGCCGCGCGGAGCTTCGAGAAGCCGTTGCACATTTCCCAGATCGAGACGCTGCGGGAATTGATCCTCTCCGGCCGCCTCACGATGTGTCCCGGCTGCCCCGCCTGCGACCGCGCCGGGATGTCCTCGGCGCTCGCTTTCCAGGATATCGCGCGGTTCGTTACCTATTATGAGCAGGATGGCAACCGCGAAGCGCGGACGATGTTTCAGGCGCTGCCCCCCGCCCGCCGCGATTTCACTTCCGCGGATCTGCCCGCGTTGCGAGAGCGCTGCGCTTTCCGGACGAATTATCCGGAAATCATGAAACGCGCGCAGCGATATTTTGTTTAATCGCCCATGAGCACTGGCGCCGCCCCACCTCCGGCCACCGGACGCGGGGCCGCTCCGCCCAAACGCAAGGGCAGCCGCTCCGCGTTTGTACGTACAAAAGTCTCTTTTTTCGAGCGCGCGCTCAGTATCGGCATTGTCTGCCTCCTTGCTGGAATTGCAGTCGCGCTTTGGTACGCGGGCCATCACTTCGATCCCTCCATTTACAGCGTCACCACCGCCGATCTCGAATCGACAAGGCAAGCGGTGGCGGGCAAAGCCGGCACGCTCCGGGTTGATGCTTCGCAGACCGGCGACGGCGCGTCCTCGGCGGTACTCCCCTCCGCGAGCACAGGGCCGGCGGCGGCGCAGCCTGATGCCGGCAGTGAGGGCTCTGGAGACGGAACCGCCGCTCCCGCGACCGGCGCGGCATTGAAGAAAGAACCGCTGGAGATCGCCCTCCCGGGCATTAAGCCGATGGGCGATACGGAATTCTATTCGTCCGACGATCTCTATCAGAAGATCGATGGCCGCTCGCCGGCATACCAGGGGTTCAATTTCCAGGAGTTGCGCTGCCGCACCTTCTCCATCGATGGCGATGGCAGCAGCTATGTGGATGTCTATGAGTATCGCATGGATACCAACGTGGACGCGTTCGGCATCTTTGCGCTTGAGCGCGATCCGAAAGGCAAGCCGCTTCCCTTTGCCAAAGACGGATATTCCGGCGAGATGGGTTACTTCTTCCGGCAGGGCGATGTCTATGTCCAGATCATCGCCTCCGATCAAAACCCAAAGACGATGCAGATGGCCCAGGCCATCGCCGAGAACCGCGCGAAGGTCCTCCCTGCCGACGACTCGGGCCTCGAGGGACGCCGTGCGCTGCCCTCCGCCGGATTGGTCGCCGGCAGCATCACCTTCACGCAGGATAATGCGCAGGGACAGGATTTCCTGAAAAATGTCTTTCAGGGGACTTACGATTTTGAAGGCCAGAAGCTGAGTTACTTTGTCATGGCCACCACTCCCGATGCCGCATCCACGGCGTGGAAATCGTATCTCGCTTTTTGCGGTAAATACGGCGGCAAAGCGGCGCAGGCGCCGGATATCGCCGGCGCAAAGGTTTTTCAGGCATCCAACTTCGGCACTTACAAAGTCATTTACCAGCGCGCCGGGCAGCTCGGCGGCGTAGTCGATGCCACGAACGCGAAAGCTGCCGCCGATTTCGTTAGTCAATACCTGCAAGGGCAAATCCAATGAGCACTCCAGAAGAACCAGCACAGAATCCCGAAGGCGTATCGCGCCGCGAATTCCTTCTCCGTACCGGCGCCGCGGGCGCATTGATCGCCGGCTCCGCCGTAGCCGGCGTGAAGCTGTGGCAACCCAACCATTTTATGCCTGGTTTCGAGGCCCAAAAGGGAATGCAGCTTCCCGACTACCGCGTCCACGGAGCCAAAGGGCTGCCGAGCCTGGCGATAGCCCACGGCGCAACGCATGACCAGACCATCCGCGCCGCCATTGGAGCGCTTGGCGGCATGAGCCGGTTTATTCAGAAAGGCGACGTCGTGATGATCAAACCGAACGTCGCGTTCGACCGGCCCCCCGCCCTCTGCGCCACCACTCATCCCGAGGCGTTGCGAACGGTCGCGAAGATGGTGCTGGAAGCCGGCGCGTCAAAGGTGGTGATCGCCGATAACCCCATCAACAGCCCCACGGGCTGCTTTCTCAAAAGCGGCTTGCGCCAGGTGGCGGATGATCTTGACCTCACGCTGCTCTATCCCGAGTCGGAATCCTTCGCCCCGCTCCAGCTCGATGGTGAAATCCTCCGTAACTGGACTTTTTTCCACGAGCCCTTCAAGAAAGCCACCAAGGTCATTGGGGTCGCGCCCTGCAAGGATCACAACCTTTGCCGCGCCTCCATGACCACGAAAAATTGGTACGGCCTTCTCGGCGGACGGCGCAACCAGTTCCACCAGCAGATCCATTCCATCGTCTCCGACTTCGCGCTGATGATGAAGCCCACCCTCGTGGTGCTCGACGGTATGAGCGTCCTCATGCGCAACGGACCCACCGGCGGACGCCTCTCCGACGTGAAGCCCATGGGCACGGTCGTAGCCGGCACGGATATGATTTCCGTGGATAGCTATGGCTACCAGCACCTGCTCGAGCGCGATATCGCGGAGCTGACTTACCTTCACAAGGCCGACAAGCGCGGACTCGGTAATATCAACTGGCAGCAGACGGTTTACAAAGAAGTCCAGGCATGAAAATACGGACCGCCAGGCGCATCTCGCAGGTCTTCTTTTTCAGCCTGTTTCTGTTCTTTGTAGTTATCTCGGACCTGCGCTATCTCAAGGGTTACCCGGTTTCTCTCTTTCTGGAGATGGACCCGCTGGTTTCCTTCGCCACGGCGATCACCACGCACACCATTTACAAGGGGCTTCTCTGGAGCCTGGTGCTCCTCATCCCCACCCTCCTGCTGGGACGCATTTTTTGTAACTGGATATGCCCTTACGGCATCCTCCATCACTTCATCGGCTGGCTGCTTGGCAAAGGGCGGGAGGACGAGAAAGTCCGCATCGAGGCAAACCGCTACCGCGGCATCTACCAGATAAAGTATATCATCCTCATCGCGATGATCGTTGCCGCGCTCTTTGGCAGCCTGCAGATCGGCCTGCTTGATCCCATCTGCCTCTTTCATCGCTCGATGAGCACCGCCATCCTGCCCTCGATCAATCTCGAGCTGCCCGGCGCCTTTTACGTGCGGCAATACTACCACGTGGCCGCGTGGGTCATCGGGTTCATGCTCTTTCTATTGGTTGGGATGAATGTGGTCATCCCGCGATTCTTCTGCCGGGTCATCTGTCCCCTCGGCGCATTCCTCGGCACGATTTCCTCCGTGGCGCTCTGGCGCATCGAGCGCAACCCGAGCAAGTGCGTCGATTGCGACCTCTGCCTGAAGAACTGCGAGGGCGCTTCCGATCCCCACACGCAGCTCCGCAAGAGCGAGTGCTTTGTCTGCTTCAATTGCATCGAGGATTGCCCGGAGGATGCCCTTTCCTTCAAGCTGGTCCCGCCGCTCCAGCATGAGATGACCATGCCCGCTGTGCAGCCGCGGCGCGCCCTGCTCGGCGCTTTTGCCGGCTACGCCTTCTTCGGCTTTGGCCGCGCCTCCGGCGCGCAGGATCGCGGTTACGACAAGCACGTCATCCGCCCGCCCGGCAGCGTCGAGGAAAAAGAATTTCTGGAGCGCTGCATCAAGTGCGACCAATGCATCCGCGTCTGCCCCACCAACGTTCTGCAGCCCGCCCTCTTCACCGCCGGCCTGGAGGGCCTCTGGACGCCGATCCTGGATAACAAGATCGGCTATTGCGAACTCAACTGCACCCTTTGCGGCCAGGTCTGTCCCACCGGAGCCATCCAGCGCATCTCCATCGAGGAGAAAACCGGCATCGGGAAGTTTTCCACGGAAGGTCCCGTTCGCCTCGGCACCGCATTCTACGATCACGGACGCTGCCTCCCCTGGAGCATGGAAACCCCGTGCGTCGTCTGCGAGGAAGTCTGCCCCGTCTCGCCCAAGGCCATCTTCTCCCGCGAGGTCACCATCACCAAGCGCGATGGCAATCCCATCACGCTCCGCAGGCCTTACGTCGATCCCGCCCTTTGCATCGGCTGCGGCATTTGCGAACATGAGTGCCCGGTGACTGATGAAGCCGCTATCCGCGTGACCGCAATCGGCGAAACCCGCAGCCGCGACCGCCGTCTCCTCATGGATGGCGGCGATACCAGCGCCGTCCGCAATTACGAATCCCGCCAGCGGTAACTGGTCTTCATGTCCAAACCCCAACCCGCCACCCGCCTCCGCACCTGCCGCGCCTGCGGCAGACAATTCGAGTATCCGCTCAAAGGGAACAAATCCACCCGCTTCCATTGCGAGGATTGCGTGGACCTGCCACCCGAGACGTGCAAACTCGCCGAGCGCCTTTTTTCCCGCATCCAAAAACTGGAAATGACCGTCAAACGCCTTGAGGCTCGCGCATCCGGCGCCCCTGCCGCAACTGCCCATTGCGAATCGAAGGCATCCTCGTGACCGACCTTTTGCGCATCTACCGCGCAGCGCACTCCTGAAGCCCGCTCGATTTCGCGCCTGGCCATGCGCGGGTAATGGCCTGTTTCCTGCTCAGGCCCATGTCCACCGAATGCAGGCGCGCACGAATATCGCTAAAAGCGAATCCCCTCACCGCGCCCAGGTCGGGATCGTAATCGGGATCGCTCTCGTGGCCCTGGCGGCAAAGATTTATTGCGCCGCCACGACCTTTGGCTCCGGCGACGTCACCACCATTTGCATCTTCGGGAAAACCATCGACGCCCACGGGTTGGATTATCTCTACCGCGCCGATCACCTTTTCAATCACCCTCCGCTCGCCGGAGCCTTCTTCTGGTGGCTCTATCACGTCTCGTCGGATATCTCGCCCACCGGCATTTGCGGGGTCCCCACAGCCTTGCCGCTGCTGCTGCGGCTGCCCTCGGTTCTCGCGGATTTCATGGCCGTGCTCATCCTGCTCAAGATTCACGAGAAAACCGGCAAGCCGCCGTTGCCATTCGTCATGATCTTCGCCGCCAGCCCCGCGGCATTCATGGTAAGCGCGTTTCACGGCAATACCGACTCCGTCATGGTCTGCCTGTTGCTCGCCTCAGCCTACTTTTGCGTCAATGAAAACCCGATTCTGTGCGGTCTGTTTCTGGCCCTCTCGTGCAACGTCAAGATCATCCCGCTCCTCCTGACGCCGGTGTTCTTTTTCTTTTGGCTTCGCCGGGGGAATGGCGCGGTTCTGCGGTTCACGCTCTTGTTCGCTTTGTTCTGCCTTTCCGGGTGGTCCTCCGCGCTCATCGGCTCGCCCGGGCAATTCTACCGGAATGTCCTGGGCTACCCGAGTTATGCGGGAGCATGGGGACTGACTCTGGTGTACTCGTTTATCTCGGACCACTGGCACCTGGCGCCGCGCGGGACGTTTCCATTCGCAAATATCCTTTGGACATTAACGGCATTGAAGGCCGCCATCGTGGGCGCCACGATCTTTCTCGGATGGACCCGGCGCAAGCAGGATGGAATCGGACTCATCAAAACGATTACGTTCTGCTGGCTCTGCTTCATGAGCCTCACTCCGGGATTCATGCCCTATTACCTCATCTGGATCGCCCCGTTCCTGGTCTGCGAGTCAGGTCCCTGGTATATCATCGTCACGCTTGCCACCAGCGCCTATCTCTTCGCCTACTACGACATAACGTCTCGCGGCATCCCGTGGAATTTTGCCAATCTCACGCTGCCTCCCACCTGGCCGGTATGGGGTCTTCTTCCATGGCTGGCGCTGACCGCGATGGCAGCGGCAGCCGGAGCGAAAATCCTCCGCCAATCAACCCTGCTTCCTGATCCGCAGCAGCCGTAGCAACCGCTCATCAACCACATCAGCGAAGGCTGAATGGAGGACACATGCCGACGCAGCGAATAACCCCAATATTCTCGAATGAGAGAGCATTCGCAAAAGATTCGTTGATGCGTCACCATCTGGTCCGGCAAAGCTGCTGATCTCCTGGGAAATGTGGCGGCGATCTGGAGCCGCACGTCGCAATCTCGCATTTCGCTGCCCGCAGGCGGCATAACTCCAGAAACTGGACTGGTCAGAAATCGGCCTGGCGGGGAAGGTCGTTGCGTTTGCGCACGCTGCGGCATAGTATCCCACCATGCTTGCAACCATGAGCATGGAGATTCCAGTCGATGTATTGGAGTCGGCGCGGATGACTGTTGGGGACGCGAAACTGGAACTTGCCATCGCGCTTTTCTCGCAGGGCCGCCTCTCAATGGGCAAGGCTGCGGAACTGGCGGAGATGTCCGTCGACCGGTTCCAGTTGCAGCTTGGGGGCGAGGCAGATCGGGCCGCATTACGGTGTCGAGGACGCACTTGAGGATAGTACCGCGCTGGCCGCTTTCCGGCGCTCATGATCGTTTTAGCGGATTCCTCTCGTCTTATTGCGTTGACCGGATTGGAAGACTCAGAATCGAAACTTTTGGATAAATGCCTAACCCCGTCACATTGCTCGCGTGGCTTATTCCTCTCATCCTTCTTGCCCTTGCCGGAGTCATCTATTTGATCCGCAAGGAATCCGTACGCCAGATTCGTGAGCAGTATTTTCCGGCGGTGCCCAAACTACCACCGGCCCGATGGAGGATTCCGACCGCATGGCTGTTTTTTTTCGCGGCGTGTGCGTTCGCATTTGATAGTTCCACGATTCTTTGGTTCTACGCGATGATCCTCATTGGCGATGTCATCCGGGGAAAGCGCCACCGGCAGGAAGTTGGATTGGAGAAGAGGCGCAAACAGCTTCTCATCGTTGCAGGGTTCGGCGTGGCCTTTGTCATATTGTTATTTGCCTTCCCTGGGTTTTGGAGAACCCTGCCCGGCGAGGCGATGATCCTCGTGCCATTGGGGTTCTTCGTTCTCCGGTTGTTCGTCCATGATATGAAATTGTTTCGTTCTCTCCGACACGATACCGAGCAAGTAAATCGCTGATAGGTTACAATTTAACCCTTATGAGTAAGCGCAAATACGAGAGGCCCATGCGGATCGGGATTCTGGAGGTGATTGCGTGTTTATGTATTGTCGGAAGCTTCTTTGCGCTGGCGGTTGCCGCGTCCCGGCACGATATTCCGACAGCGCTCGCAGGGGCAGCACTGCTCTTTGGAGGACTAATCTATTTGATTCTGGCCGGTATCGCTGATGCGGTGCAGCGAGCAGCGTTCCACGGCGAGCGCGCGGCGGATCTGTTGGAGAGGCTGGTTTTAACAAAGGCGTCCGAGCCAGCGCCTTTGCCCTACAAAAGCTCGCAACAGAAAGCGCGCAGGTTTTATATTCAGGAGCCGGACGGAGTGAGTGTGGGGCCACTGGATGAAGCTCAGGTTCAGCAAATGTTGAACAATGGTCGGGTGACGGAGGAAACGAACGCTATGCGCGAGGGAGAGGATGAATGGAAGCGCCTGGGAAGCTTCTTTGCCGCACGATGAATGGCGATACTGAGGAGTTTTCCCGATAGTGGGTTGGGCGGGACTCGAACCCGCAACCAACGCCTTAAAAGGGCGCTGCTCTACCATTGAGCTACCAACCCGTTTTTGCGACCGCTCCGGCAAGGCATTGCGCCGGAAAAAGCGGGGCGTCGTAATTAACGGCTCCTGGCCCGGGGCGCAAGTACCAAAAATTTGCGAAAATTTGTGGCCGCATGAAGCGGAGGCTTTTGAAAAACGCGGCGGCTGGTGCATGCTGGTGGGCTGTGTTGACTAAAAAGAACGTATTCATCGCTTTTGGGGGACTGATGCTCCTGAATCTGATTTTTGGCGCGGTCGTGCTGTGGGGAGGCCGGCACGATCCCATGGACCCCCGGCTGGTGCATGAAAAAATGGCCATCGACCGGCTGGCGGATGCGCACTACGTCTTTTACTCCCCCTGGTCCCACGCGGATCTGGCCAAGGCTCGGCCGGACCTGGTGGCGGCGGCGAATGAGCGCGCTTTCGCACGCGGCGTGCAATCGCCCGCGATCTTCCGCCAACTGGATCATCAACGCCAATTCGACGGCGTGCTGCTGGCGGGCGATCCGACTACCTACGAGCCGCTGCTCAAGCATCTTTCCGAGAGCAAGGACTTTGTCCTCACGTGGCTGGACAATGCGGCGCTGGTCTTCCGCCGTTATGGCGCAAAGCCGTGGCGGGAGGCGGACCTGAACACGACCGCCGCCGGGTTGAAGGGGGAAAACAAGGCGCGTTTTCTGGCCGGGGCGGCCACGCGGCTGATCGCGATCGGGCAGATTGACATGGCAAAACGGGCGCTGGACCAGGCTGCTCCGAATGGGGGGAAACTGCCGGAATATTGGACGACTCTCGGCCTTTTCGACGGGAAGATCGACCACTGGAAGGAAGCGCTCGACGCGCTCAACCAGGCGCTGGCGCTGAATAGCGATTTCACCCCGGCGCTGACGACCAAGGCGCAAATCCTCTTTGGCGCGCGCCGTTACGATGAGGCGCTCGACATCATGGACAAGGTCGTCGCAGAGCACCCGAATGACCCCTCGATGCTCTTTCTGCACGCGACCATCTCCCATGAGGCGCACGCGTACCAGCGGGAGATCGCGGCTCTCAAGCGCCTCATCGGGCTCGCGGAGTCCCAGGGTGTGTCCGCCACCGGGTATCACATTTACCTCGGCCAGGCTTACGCGCAAACCGGCGATGCCATGCTTTCGCTGATCGAGTTCAAGAAAGTGCTGGATAGCGACGATGCCTCGCCAGAGCAGCGAATATTCGCCCAGGACTGCATGAACAAGATCGCCGATAAAACCGGCCAGCGCATCAGCAATTGAAGGCTCAACGTGAGGGGGACGGGAGAAAAAGCGATTTTGCCGCGCCTTCTCCTTTCCTGGCATCTTTGCACCCCGGCAGAGGTCTTTTCGAGAGCGCGCTTGCGTTCAGCGGTGAGATTGCGATTTGATGATCCGCGGCTGAATCACAATGAGAGTTACGCTGTTTGTCCCCTGTTTCATGAATACCATGTTCCCCCGCGCGGGCATGAGCATCGTCACCGTGCTGGAGCGGCTGGGACACACGGTCGATTACCATGAGGATATTTTCTGCTGCGGGCAGCCGGCGTTCAATGCGGGCTATTGGGACGAAGCCCGCACTGTGGCGGGGCCGGTCGTGAAAAAACTGGCTGCGGCGGACCCGGAGGCCATCGTCATCGGCTCCGGCTCCTGCGGCGCGATGCTAAAGGTCTTCTACCGCGAGCTTTTTGCGAATACCGCGCTCGCCGCGGACGCGGTAACAATCGGGGAGCGCACATGGGAGTTCTCGGATTTCCTGGTCACGAAACTGGGCATCACCGACGTGGGCGCGAGGTTCCCCGCCAAAGTCACATTCCACGATGGCTGCCATGGCCTGCGGGAGTTGCGGGTAAAACAGCAGCCGCGCAAGCTGCTGGCGCAGGTTCAGGGTCTGGAATTGGTCGAAATGCGCGACTCCGAGACCTGCTGCGGCTTCGGGGGAACTTTTTCGGCAAAGTTTCCCGCCATCTCCACCGCCATGGGAGAGGTCAAGTGCGCCTCGGCGGCGGAGACGGAGGCGGAGTATATCGTCTCCAATGATTCGAGCTGCCTGATGCAGATACAGGGCCTGCTCGACCGCCAGGGGAAGAAACTCAAAACCATGCACCTGGCCGAGGTTCTGGTCCGCCAGTAAAGCGTTATGGCCGCCTCCGTTTTCTCCGAGCAATTCAAGAAGGACGCCCGGCGCGTCACGTCGGATGCGCGCCAGCGCGGCCTTATCGAGACCGCGCTCCGCAAGTACGAGGCCTCGCGCGATCTGCAAAAAGCGGCCTACCAGGATTGGCAGGGGGCACGCCAGGCCGCCGCGGAGCGAAAGTGGGATGCGATCAACCACCTTGATCAGCACCTCGAATCGCTCGTGACCAAGCTGGAAGCGCGCGGCACCAAGGTCCACTGGGCCAGCACCGCGGAGCAGGCCCGGCAGATTTTCCTCGATATTCTCAAGGAGAAAAACGCGCGCTCCATCATCAAGAGCAAGGCGATGACGGCTGAGGAAATCCACCTCAACGACACGCTGGAAAAAGCGGGCTATCGCGTGGTCGAGAGCGACCTGGGCGAGTACATCGTGCAGCTTCGCCAGGAGCCGCCCTATCACATCGTCTTTCCCGCCATGCATCTCACGCGCGGGCAGATCAGCGATCTGTTTGCCGAGAAGCTCGGCAGCCAGCCCACCGATAACCCCGAGGACCTCACGATGATCGCCCGCGGCGTCCTGCGGGATCAATACGTCACCGCGGATGTCGGCATTACCGGCGCCAATTTTGCCATCGCGGAGACGGGGATGATCTCCATCACGGAAAACGAAGGCAACGCCCGCCTCACCGCGGCGCTGCCGCGCACAATGATCACCCTCATGGGCATTGAGAAACTGGTGCCGCGGCTCTCCGATCTCGCACTTTTCCTCCCCATGCTGGCCACCGCGGGCGCCGGCCAGGCGCTCACCGGCTACAATTCCATGTACGGCGGTCCGCGCCAGCCGGGCGAGTGCGACGGCCCGGAGGAATACCATGTGGTGCTTATCGATAACGGCCGGACCCATCTGCTGGCGGATGGGGAGCAACGGGACGCCCTCCATTGCATCCGTTGCGGCGCCTGCCTGAATGTGTGCCCCATTTACCGGAACGTCGGCGGCCACACCTACGGCACCACCTATTCCGGCCCGGTGGGCAGCGTCATCACCCCGCACCTGCGCGGCCTGCAACAGTGGAAGCATCTCTCCCAGGCATCCTCCCTCTGCGGCGCGTGCACGGAGGCCTGCCCGGTCAAGATCGACCTGCATCATCATCTCTTGCAAAACCGGCGCAACGCCGCCGCGCGCAAGCCGCTCTGGTGGGAGCGCGCCGCATTTCGCGCGTTCGGTTTTTTGGCGGCGCGCCCGGCACTGTTGCGGGGATTGATCCCCTTCGGGCGCTTCGCGCAAAAATTCCACTGGCTGGTTCTCGGCGGGCCGCTCGATCCCGCCCGGGCATGGACGGAAACTCGCGATCTGCCGCCCATCGCCTCCCACACCTTTACGGACCAGTGGCGTGCCAGGAAACGGGCGGAACACCGCGCCCAGGGAGCCGCGCAATGAGCGGCGAGAAGGAGAAAATCTTCCGCCGCATCCGCGAGGCGCTCGCAATGGAGGCCCCCCTGCCCGGCCATCAGGCCGGCCATCACGATGAGGCCCACGCCGGCTCCCCGCCCGAAGGCGTCTCCCATTGGCTGCCGCCTGTCGGCGATACCTTTGAGTCGCAAGCGGACCTTTTTGCCCGCAATTCCACCCAGCTCAAAACCTCCTTCCTCCTCCTGCCGGACGAGGGGGCGGCGGCGGGAGCGCTTGCCGAGCTGGCTCGCGCCGAGGGCTGGCAGCGCATCGCCGCCCACGGCGACGGCGCCCGCGGCCCCGCCACCCGCGCCATGGTCGGCGCGCTTTCCTTGCCCGCGCTCTGGACGGACACCGGCTATGACGTGCGCGAGCTGGAAAAATGCGACGCCGGCATCAGCGAGTGCGATGCCCTGGTCGCGCAGACCGGCAGCGTTCTGGTCACCAGCCGCAGCGCCGGGGGCCGCGCCTTGTCTGTGCTGCCGCCGCACCATGTCGTCCTGGCGCGCCGGGAGCAATTGCTGCCGGACCTCACAGCCGCTTTTGCCCTGCTCGAGCGCAAATACGCGGGGGCCTTCCCCAGCTTCATCGGTTTCATCACCGGACCCAGCCGGACCGGGGATATCGAACGCATCCTTGTCCTGGGCGCCCATGGCCCCAAGAAACTCACGATTATCTGCTGGTAATCCTTCGGGGAAATCGCCTTGCCATTCCCGGCGCATATCCCTATCCAAAAAGCCGCGACATGAAAAAAATCGAGGCGATCATCAAACCCTTCAAAATGGAGGACGTCAAAGAGGCGCTCTCGGAGATCGGCATCGAGGGAATGACCGTCAGCGAAGTCAAGGGCTTCGGGCGGCAAAAAGGGCACACCGAAATCTACCGCGGCAGCGAGTACACCGTGGACTTTCTGCCCAAGGTGAAATTCGAAATCGTCCTCTCCGACGATCGCGTGCAGCGGGCCGTGGACACCATTGTCCATGCGGCCAAGACCGGCAAGATCGGCGATGGCAAGGTCTTCGTCCTGCCGATCGAGGAAGCCGTCCGTATCCGCACGGAAGAGCATGGCGATACCGCCATCTGATCCAAGCCTTCTGCCGTTACGCCCGTGACTTACCTCCACATCCTTATTCTTGCCATTATCCAGGGAGCGGCCGAGTTGCTGCCTGTCTCCAGCTCCGCGCACGTCATCGTCGCGGAGAAATTGATGGGCCTGAACCCGAAATCGCCGCCCATGACGATGCTGCTGGTGATGCTCCATACCGGCACCATGTTCGCCGTCATCGCCTATTTCTGGAGCGGCTGGCGGCGCGACTATTTTTCCTCCGGCATCAAGCTCAAGGACTTCATCATCCAGATTATTGCCGCCACCATTTG
>DATAXI010000024.1:0-42229 GCA_036266845.1 Chthoniobacteraceae bacterium
CGGATTCTCCATATGGAAAAAAACAACCGCCGCCCATAGACAGATGCCCAGCCCGATCAGGAGCGGAATTGCCGTCCATGTTACTTCATATTTCCACGTCGTGATTTTCGGCGGCGTGCGGTCGGCCTTGCTCCCGCGCCGGTACTTGATTACGAAGAACGCAATTGGCCCGAAGACAATCATGCAAATAAAAACGCTTAGCCCGGTCAGCGCCCAGAAAAGCGCATCCACAGCCCCGGCATTGGCCGAGGCGCTGGGCGGCAACAGGTGAAAGTTCATGAGGGACGGACGCGTTCCCGCGCAATGGAACGGACGATGAGCGTACCCAGCCATAGGACGGTCGCGATTCCCAAGACGCGAATCGTGGTGATAATGAGGTTGCCGTACTTGCCGGTGATCGGGCTGTAATGGAAACAGAGCAGAAAGAGCTGCCGCACGGGAGAACTGGTTTGCTCTTGCGATGCATTGGTCAGCGCGGTGTCAATTTCCCGGGCGGAATAATCGACCCCAAAGAAATAGCGCGAAATCTTCCCTTCGGGGGTCAATACCACAAAGCCGCTCGGATGCGCGTACTGTTTGATATTGGAGTCATAAGCATAGTGAAACCCGATCTCGTCCGCCAGCTTCTGGATGGAAGCCTGGTCTCCGGTAAGAAATTTCCATCCCGCTTCCGCTCCCGGACGGCCATAGCTTCTCATATAGGAGCGTTTCTTCGCGGCTGCAAGCGCCGGTGTTTCGCTCGGGTTAATGCTGAAATTGACAACCTCAAATTGGTTGCCGACGCTGATTCTTAAATCCTCCAATGAACCAATCAGCCCATTGAGCACCAAGGTGCAGAGCATCGGGCAGCCGTAATAACCGGGGACCAGGATTACCGGCTTGTGCCCAAAGTAATCGCCTAACTTCACGTTCGCGCCGGTTTCATCCCGGAAGGGCAAATCCAGCGAAACCTGTCTGCCGATATTTTGATCGAACCGGATATCCTTTAATTGAGATTCGGAGAGAGTCCCCGCGCTGGCATTCGCGAGGCAAATCAGGAGAAGCAGGATTGCATTTTTCATTTTGGCGGATTGGGTTGGAACGTTTTCGCGCGCTCCTGTTGTATCTGGAGCAACGTGAGGCCCGGTTGCGGCGCCCCAGGCTCTCCGCGCACCGGAACACCGCGCTGGATGAGCAGATCCATGGCACGCTCGATCGGGATTCGCACGGTACCGGCCTTCTTGTCGGTCCAGCCGTAGGATTGCAGTTCGGCATCCTCTTTCGCGCGGAGCGTCTGGAGATCGATCTGCGGCGATACCTGGAGACGCGGTCCCGGGAACTTAGCCACCGACGCTGCCACCGATGACTCCACCTCTCCTGGCTGCTCGGAGGTCGGTCTGAGGAAGTTGAAAAACCAACTTACAATCAGCATGATCAACACAGTGCATACAATCAGGCCCAAGCCTGCGAGCCAGACTCCGGATGGGTGGACATCCGTGGTTTCATGCCCGGCTGCCGTGTCATTTTCCATGGATAGCCTCCTCCTGGCGGGGATCATTGCGGACGAGCAACGGATGCGCGTTTAGCCGGCTGGCGAATGCAGCCAGCCAAATCCCGCCCAGGCCAATCGTCGCGGCAAAATCGAGCCAGTGCAGATGAACGCCGCCGTGGGAAAATGAGGGCTCCACCAGCCAATACACATCCACAATGTGGGCAAACAGCACGATCGCGGCAAACGTGGCCAGGATCCTGGCGTTCTTCTTGAAACTGCGCGAAAGCAAGAGGAAGAACGGAACGGCAAAATGAAACAGGATGATAAACCAAACCACGACCTTCCAGTCGCCCGCGACCCGATGCTCATACCAGACAATTTCATGCGGCAGATTACCGGAGTAAATGATCAGTAACTGACTAAAAGCAAGGTACGTCCAGAGCATGATGAAGGCGAAAAGCAACATCCCCAGATGATGAAAGGTGGTACTGTTGACCACCGCGGCCAGCGGTTGCTTGCGGTGCAGCCAGGCTAGCAGAATGATCGAGAAGGCAAGTCCCGAAAGCATCTGGCCGATGACGATCAATACCAGAAACATCGTGGAGAACCAATCGGGCTCCAGGGATAACACCCAATCGACCAGCACGAATGTCGCCGTAACGGGATAGAGAAGAATTCCCGGCCCGCTCAGGGTCCGGAGCTTCCTGGTGGGCTCCACATCCTGCGTGGTGTCCTGGCGAAGAGAGAGCCGGTTCAGAACCACGGCCGCGATGCTCCAGAAGATAAAGAAGACCGCCGCGCGAATGATGAAGAGGCTGATCGTCATATAATGGCTCCGGTGTTGCAGCACCGGGTCCGCCGCGACGATATGAGGATTGGTCCAGAGATACAGATGCCGGAGGCCAAAACAGATCGGAATAAAAAGCAGGGCCATCAGTGGAAGCGTCATTGCCGCAGCCTCATAAAAACGGCGCACGGGAAAACCCCACCTCCCGCCAGTGAGATGATGCGTCATTAAAAAGCCGAGACATCCCAGCGCAAGCCCGAGCCAGAAGAGATACGCAAACAAATAGGAAATAAAAAATTGGTGGATATCCACGCAGGCGCCCACCAATACCAGCGCCATGAAGATGACGCCCGCGATCAGGCTGCGCATTTCCAGCTTTTTGAGCCGTAAGTGGATGGTGTCTTCAGTCATTGCGTCATCAGTTTATCCCGCTGGTCCGGCGGCACATCGTTGAGGGTCGCATCGTGACTTAGCTGCAGCGCCCGAATGTATGCGACGATGGCCCAGCGGTCGGAGGGCTGCACAATCGCCGCATACGGATACATCACGCCATAGCCATCGGTAATCACGTGATAGAGGTAACCGACGGGCGCCTTGCGCAGACGGTCAATGTGGTAGGAGGGCGGTTGCGGAAAACCGCGCTGCACGATCATCCCGTTGCCTTCGCCGGTGCGGCCGTGGCATTCCGCGCAGTATATCTCAAAGCGCTGCCTGCCGCGGTCCAGAGTGGCGCGCGTTACCGGCATCGGGAACGCTTCCACCAGCTTGCCGTCCTCCGTCTGGCCTTGGTAATATTCGGTATCCAGCTCCGCATGGCCGCGAGCCACCGTATGGGGCGGCAGAGGCCGGGCGCTGGAGCCATCCGGGAAAAAGGGGTCCGCCGCGTAGGTTTTGTAGCGGGGTTGGTTGAACATATCCTGCCGGCACCCGCACAGGAGCGGAATGGCCAGGACGACCAGAAGCGGAGATCTCATGGCTCGACCTCCGAAACACTCTTGGGATTCAGGCCCAGGAGAAAGTTCCGCGTCTTCTCAATCTCAAACAGCGGGTCCGCCGCATCGATGCAGAGAAAAAAGCGATCAATCGAGGAACGCCGGAACTCAGGCACGTTAAAGACCGGGTGATACGGCTGCGGCAGCTTATTTAAAGCGAGCGATCCAAAGAAGCCGGCAAGCGCCGCGCAGAGTATCGTCAATTCAAATGTAATCGGGATAAATGATGGCCAGGAGTTGAGCGGGCGCCCTCCGATATTGAGCGGAAAACTGATTACATTGGCGTACCACTCCATGAAATATCCGCCTGTTCCCCCAAAAATACCTCCGCACAGGACAATCAGAGGCACCATCGTCCGCTTGCGGCCCAGCGCTTCCGGCATGCCCTCCACGGGGAACGGAGTGAAACCATCCATCTGGCGGTATCCAAGGTCCCGGGCTTCGCGCGCGGCCTTCAGCAATTCCTCGTGGGTTTCGAACTCCGCCATCAATCCATAGATCGAAGCAGCCTCACTCATGCCTGCTCCTTCTCTTCACAGACAAGCTCCCGAGTTTCGGAAATCGAAATCATCGGCATAAGGCGGATGAAGATAAACAACAGGGTAAGGAATAAACCGACGCTGCCAAAGAGCGTCGCCCAGTCCCAGACGGTGGGATAAAACATTCCCCATGCGGAAGGGGTGAAATCCCGATGCAAGCTGGTAATGACGATCACGAAACGCTCGACCCACATGCCGACATTGATCGAGAACGCAACGAGAAAGAGTGACACCGGATTCAGCCGGACCCGCTTTAACCAGAGTAGCTGGGGAATCACCACATTGACCAGCATCAGACCCCAAAACACCCAGCCATACGGGCCGAATGCGCGGTTCCGCATCATATACTCATCAAACTTATCTCCGCTGAACCACGCCATGAACGCCTCGATCAGATAGCCGTAGGCAACAATCTCGCCCGTAACCAGCATAACATTCGCCATGTTATTCAGATAACGCGGGGTAATAAGATCCTCCATGTGATATATCTTCCGGATGGGGATCACGATATTCAGCACCATTGCGAAGCCCGAATAAATGGCGCCGGCGACAAAGTAGGGCGGAAAGATAGTCGAGTGCCAGCCGGGAACGATTGCCACGGAAAAGTCGAAACTAACCACGCTGTGGACCGAAAGCACCAGCGGAGTCGCCAATCCCGCGAGGAGAAGATAGGCGCTTTGATGCCGCTGCCAATGGGCCGCGGAGTTCCGCCAGCCAAGCGCCAGCACGCCATAGAGCTTTCTTTGAAGCGGCTTCGTCGCCGTATCGCGCACCGCGGCAAGGTCCGGCAACAGACCCAGGTACCAGAAGAGCAGCGATACCGTGAAGTAAGTGCTGACCGCAAAGACATCCCAGACGAGCGGACTGCGAAATTGCGGCCACACCCCCATGGTATCCGGGTAGGGAAGAATCCACCAGAAAACCCATGGGCGGCCCAGGTGGAGTAAGGGAAATAGACCGGCGCAGGCCACCGCAAAAAGGGTCATCGCTTCCGTGAACCGGTTGATCGCCGTCCGCCATTTTTGAAACAGCAGCAGCAGGATCGCGGATATAAACGTGCCCGCATGCCCGATCCCGATCCACCAAACGAAATTCACAATCGCGAATCCCCACGCCACCGGAATATTGATGCCCCAGATTCCCACTCCCCGCACCAGCAGCCAGGTTATCGCCACAAAGAGCATCATCAATAGGAGAAATCCTGCCGCGAACCCGAAATACCATGCGCGCGGGGGATGACGGGCGAGGGGGATCGACGCGATCTTATCCGTCACTCCGGCGTAAGTCTGGCCGGGGGCAAGGAGGCGTTTGGGGTAACCCAATGGCGTCATGTCTTCGCTCATGTTCCCATCTCCGGGTTAGGGTTTCTTAGCTTTGCAAGGTAAGAGGTGCGCGGGCGGGTATTCAGTTCGCCCAGCATCCAGTAATCCAGCGGCAGGGACTTCAGTTTTGATACGTGGCTGCCGGTTGTGTTGAGATCGCCAAACACAATTGCCCCGGTGGGACAGGCTGCCT
The DNA here is from genome assembly GCA_036266845.1 of Chthoniobacteraceae bacterium. Lineage (GTDB taxonomy): Bacteria > Verrucomicrobiota > Verrucomicrobiia > Chthoniobacterales > Chthoniobacteraceae > DATAXI01. Next base: position 5,305 of record DATAXI010000024.1, read on the forward strand.
GGCACGCCGTGACGATCTCGCCGTCGCGGATCCGGCGGTCCTCTTCCTCCGCCGGGATGCGCGCCGCATTGATGCGTTGCGTACAGTAAGTGCATTTTTCCATCACGCCCCGGCTGCGGACGGTGACGGATGGATTCTTTACCATCTTTTGCACCGGCGTCATCCCGGCGTTGAATTCCAGAAAGTTGAAGCGCCGCACCTTGTATGGGCAATTATTGGAGCAATACCGGGTGCCGATGCACCGGTTGTAAATCTGGAGATTGAGCCCCTCATCATCCGTGACCGTCGCGCCCACCGGGCAGACCAATTCGCACGGGGCATTCTCGCAGTGCATGCACGGCACCGGTTGATGATTCATCTGCGGGGCATCGAGATCGCCTGCGTAGTAACTATCCACGCGGATCCATTGCATGTCGCGGCCATGGGCTACCTGGTATTTCCCCACCACCGGGATGTTATTCTCCGCCTGGCAGGCAATCGTACACGCGTTGCACCCGATGCAGGTATTGAGGTCAACCGACATCGCCCATTTATAGCCCGTGTACTTGAACTCATTGGGATGATAGAGCGTCTCGTCCCTCGGCGGCCTCGGCTCGGCCTGGGCGTCGATGAATTGCGGATTCGCGTTATACTGCGCGAGCGTGCCGTCCCGCACGATGTCCCGTCCCTCGATGTTATGATGCGTCTGCGTTGCGGAGAACGAATAACTTTCCCCCGTCTTTGTTAATTCCAGCCCACTCGCAAACCAGAGCGCGCCGGAGGTACGCAGAGCGTAGGCGTTAAATCCTGTCCCGATTCCCACACGACCGGTCGTTCCGCGTCCGTAACCAAGATGCAGCGTGACTGAATTCTCCGCCTGCCCCGGTAATATCCAGACCGCGGCGCGCAGCGTCTTTCCGTGGAGTTTCAGTTCCACCATGTCGCCGTTATTCAATTTCTCCCGCTCCGCCAGCCGCGGGCTGATCAGGGCCGCATTATCCCAGGTTAACTTATTAAACGGTCTCGCCAGTTCCTGGAGCCATGCATTGTTATTGTAGCTTCCGTCCCAGACACTCGGGTCCGCCCGCAGGATCAGCTCAGGGCCTGCGGCCGCGGAGGGCGTTTGGATTGGTGCGGAGACCAGCTTCGGCTGCACTGCCGGCAGCGCGGTGCCTGGCAATACCCCGTCCGAGAGCGCCTTTCGCCACGATTTTTCAAAATCGGGATAGAGATTCTGCGCACCCCAATACCAACGCACGATGTCATAGGGCAGCCGGGAAGGCTGATGCACCATGGCCTCGATCAATTCCAGATCGGTATGGCCGCCATATAACGGCTCGATCAGCGGTTGAATCAGCGATACCGTCCCGTCAAAGGCGCGAACATCGCCCCAGCTTTCCAGGTAGTGCGCGGCGGGGATCAGCCAGTGGCATTGGCGGGAAGTCTCGTTCTCCGCGAGCGCGAGATGAATGCGCAATGGGACCTTCTCCATCGCCTCAGAAAAATCCAGATCCGCCGGAGCGTCATAAACCGGATTGCCGCCCATGATAACCAATACCTCCACGGCGCCTGAGTTCATTTCCGCAACCAGATCACGAAGCGACGCAAGCTGATCGAGCGGCCACGGCTCCGGCGATGCGGTGAAGGTGACGGTAGTCCCGATATTTCCCAGCGCCGCGTTGATCTGATGCGCCAGGGCATGCACCGCCGCCGGCTGCGATTCTCCCGCAATCACGAGACTCTTGCCGGCGTGCTGTTTCAACTCCGCGGCCGCGGCCCGGAGCCATGCGGAGCCATCCTGCGTATTGCCGCCGGCCAGAGCCTGGGCCAGGCCGGCGATTTCGCCCGCGGAAATCGGGAGCCGGTGATCGGCCATGGCCCCCGTCATCGTCGGACTCGGCTCCGCCACATACAGCCGGTTCATCGTCGCCGGGCCTCTCGCATGGATGCGCCGCCGGTCCGCAAACTCCCGCGCCCAGCGGATACTCCCGGGATTCGCGAAAAGAAAATCCGAGTCCAGCGCGACAATGATATCCGCCTTATCAAAGTGGTATTGCGGCTCCACGACTTGTCCGAAAGCCATCTTCGCGCCCTCGCGGATGTTGTCCCGGGTGACTGGTTGCCATTGCGCCCATTTCGCCGCCGGGCAGATCGCGAGCAGCGCCTGGATTTGCGAGAAAAGCGTGGGCGACGTCACCGCGCCGGTCAGGATGCGGAGATGTGCCCCCTGGCTGCTTTTTTGCGCCGCCATCGCGGCGTTGAGAGCGGAGAGAAAACTGGCCCAGTCCGAAGGCTCGCCGCCATAAAGAATCGCCTGCGCGCGATCAGGATCATAGAGATCGAGAATACCGGCCTGCATGAAGACATTCGTCGCGCCCAGGCTGGCGGGATGGTCGGGATTACCCTCGATCTTTGTGGGCCGCCCTTCATTGCTCGTCGCGATCACGCCCATCCCGTATCCGTCCATCGGCATCGCGGTGGCATAGTAGAGCGGCTTGCCCGGCGTCAGCTCCGGCGGCTGCTTTACATAGGGCACTATCTTTTCCACCGGCTGCTTGGTGCATGCGCCCAGGCCCGCGAGCGCGAACGATGCGCCCATGATCTTCACGAAATGCCGCCGGCTCACATCATCCGCCCACTCGGAGGAGCCGGGGAAAAATTCGCGGTGCAGGCGCTCCGCGTATTCGGCAGTGCCCGCCGCCTCTTCCAGCCCGCGCCACTGCATCGGCGTGGCCGCGAGGCGCGCGCGAATCTCGTCCATCTTATGGGACTGGTTGGGCATCAGTGGTGACAGACGCTGCAATTCTCCAGATGGGACAATTGCACATGGTATTTCGCGACAAGCTCCGCCCCCAGTTGCTTCTGATCGGCGGGCTTTTTCCAATTCATGTTGAAGACCTCATCCCGCGGGCGTATCTCGTTCTCCGGCGCCCGGTGGCATTGCAGGCACCACTTCATATAAAGCGTGTGCTGCTTCCACGTGAGCGGCATTTCATTCACCTGGCCGTGGCAGGTGGTGCACCCGATTCCCTTGTTCACATGGATGCTGTGGTCGAAGTACACAAAATCCGGCAGATCATTCACGCGGTTCCATTGGATGGATTTGCCCGTGGCCAGACTCTGGCGCACCGGCTCCAGCAGCGCGGCCTGCGTCCAGAGCTGGGAGTGGCAATTCATGCACGTCTGTGTCGGAGGCATGCCCGCGTAATGCGATGTCTCCACGGACGTGTGGCAATAGCGGCAATCGATGCCCAGGTCCTGCACGTGATGCTTGTGGCTGAATGGCACCGGCTGCTGCCGCGGCACCCCTACCCACGTCGTGTAGGGCGACCAATAAACCGCGTCAAATGTCCACCCCGCGCCCACGACCGCCAGCGCAGCGCAGACGATGCTCGCCCGCGCGATGGTGTTCGACTTTTGGGGGAAAAGCTGCGGCATCCCCTCATGATCGATTCAGCCCGCCTTATCAGTCGTTTATCGAATGAATATCTCGCATATTGCCCGCGACTAATGACTCACCTGGCTGAACCTCGACCGGATGATCGTAAGCAAATCGTTGAAATTGACCGGCTTTGCGCAGTGGTAATCGAAACCCGCCTCCATGGCTCGCGCGCGATCCGCCTCCTGCGCGTAACCGGAGATCGCGATAAACAGCACATCGCGAAATCGCGTATCCGCCCGCAGCCTTTGGGCCATCTCGTATCCATCCATTCCCGGCAGCCCCAGGTCCAGAAGCAGCACCTCCGGCGCAAACGCGCTCGCGGCTTCCAGGCCGCTCGGTCCATCGTTGGAGACGCGCACCTCGCAATTTCTGCGCCGCAGCAGCATCGCAAGAGCCTGCGCGGCGTCCGCGTGATCGTCCACAATGAGGACCCGCAGGGAAGCGGGGAGATTCTCCGCGGTGGATATGGCCCGCCGGCTGCTGCCATTGGTAGCCGGCTCGGGCCCCACCGGCAGCCGCACGGTAAAGGTCGCGCCCGCCCCCCGCCCCCCGCTGCGCGCGGTAACACTGCCGCCGTGCATCTCGATGAGCGCCCGCACCACCGTGAGCCCGATCCCCAGCCCGCCCTGCGCCCGGTCCAGCGACGTCTGCCCCTGGGTGAAGAGATCGAATACCCGCGGCAGCAAATCCGGCGAGATGCCGATCCCGTTATCGGTCACCGTCACCACCACTTCACCGGCCTCACGCCGGGCGGAGACCTGGATGCGGCCCTGCTCCGGCGTGTATTTGACCGCATTGCCCAGCAAATTCACAAAGACCTGCTCCAGCCGCGCCTCGTCCCCGCGCACCGGCAATTTCTCGTTCGCGATATCCGCCGCAAAGACGTGGCCCTTTTGATCGATCATCGCCCGCGTCGCCTCGATCGCGCGATGGAGCACCTCGTCCAGTTGCAGGCAGTCCAGGCGCAGCTCCACCCGTCCGTGATTGATGCGCTCCACGTCCAGCAAATCATCCACCATGCGCGTAAGCTGCGCCGTTTGCCGGTCGATGACGCCGCCCGCCCAATGCCGCGCCGCGGCATCGTCGATCGCGTCCTCGTTGATGCGCACCGCGTGGCGAATCGCCGCCAGAGGATTGCGCAGCTCATGGCCCAGCATCGCGAGGAACTCATCCTTCCGCCGGTCGCTCTCGATCAGCGCGCCAGTGCGGTCCGCGACACGCCGTTCGAGTTCCGCATTCAGCGTGCGCAATTCCTCCTGGGCCCGCTGCCGCTCGGCAATCTCCGCCCGCAGCGCCCGGTTCGCGACCTCGCTCTCCCGCGTCTTGCGATGCAGCGCCGTGAAGACCGCCACCTTGGACCGGAGCACCGTGGCATTGATTGGCTTGTGCAGGTAATCCACGGCCCCCGTGCTGTAGCCCTCCAGCACATGTTCATCCTCGCTGAAGTAGGCGGTAAGAAAAATGATCGGCACCGCGGCGGTCTTCTTCCGCTGCTTGATCATCTGCGCCAGTTCAAAGCCGTTCATCTCCGGCATCTGGATGTCCAGGATCAAGAGCGCGAACTCCTCGTGCACCAGCGCCAGCAGCGCTTCATTTGGAGAGCCGGCGCGCACCAGCCGGTACGCGGGGTCATCCAGCACGGTCTCCAGCGCCATCAGGTTTTTCGGCTCGTCGTCCACCAGCAGGATGTTGATGGGCTCGCGCGCCAGCGCGTTCAGCGTGGCCATCGGCCCCATCGTGGCTTCCACTGCCGGTGGCTCGGATTCCCGCCCCGCTGTTTTTTCGACATCCATGCGCGTTGTTTATCGAAAGAGCCACACTCGCATCAGCGAGAGGAGTTGGTCGGTGTTCACCGGTTTCGCAATGTAGTCGGACGCGCCCGCGTCCAGGCATTTCTCCCGGTCGCCCTTCATCGCCTTTGCGGTCAGCGCCAGCATCGGCAGCGTGCGGAACTCCGGCATCTGGCGGATTTCCTTCATGGTCTCGTAACCGTCCATGTCCGGCATCATGATGTCCATGAGGACCATGCTCAGGTCCGGAGTGTTCTGGATCATATCGATTGCCTGCCGTCCGTTCGTGGCGCTGACGACCTCCATCTCCTGGCTCTCCAGCAGGGTCGTTAGGGCAAAGATGTTCCGCGCGTCGTCATCCACCACCAGCACCTTGCGCCCGTGCAGGACCTCGGTGGAACCGTGGAGCCGCTCCAGCATTTGCTGCTTATCCTCCGGCAGATCCGTCACCACGCGATGCAGAAAGAGCGCGGTTTCATCCAGCAGCCGCTCGGGAGATTGCACATCCTTGAGGACAATGCTCTTTGCCATGGACTTGAGATGAATCTCCTCCTCTGAAGATAGATCCTTGCCGGTAAAGACCACAATCGGCACCTCATTCAGCGCCGATTCCGCCTGCACTTTCTCCAGCAGCTCAAAGCCTGTCATGTCCGGCAGCCGCAGATCCAGCACCACGCAGTCATACGGCTCGTCGAGCATCGAGGTGATCGCCTCCGCGCCGGTCCCCACTACCTTGAGTTCGATATCCTCGTGGCCCAGCAGCGCCACAATCGATTCCTGCTCGATCTCGTTATCCTCGACCACCAGCAGCCGTTTCGCCCGTGGCGCGGTAAAGGTCTTGATGCGGTCGAATGCCGCTTCCAGCCCTTCGGTTGTAGGCGATTTGACGATGTAGGAAAACGCGCCGTGCGCGAGGCCATGCTGCCGCTCCTCCTCCAGGGTGATGATCTGCACGGGAATGTGCCGCGTCGCCGGGTCCAGCTTCAACTGGTTAAGTACCGTCCACCCCAGCATATCCGGCAGGAAGATATCCAGGGAGATGGCCGCCGGCCGGTACTGCCGTGCGAAGGCCAGCCCAGTGGCGCCCTTGTTCGCCACCAGCCCGCGGAATCCGTGATCGCGCGCAAGGCCCAAAAGAATCCGCGCGTAGTGCGGGTCATCCTCGATAATGAGCATGACCGCATCCTCCGGTTCGATCACGGCGCGGTCATCTTCCACAATCTCCTCCTGCGCCACCGGCAGCACGGTCAGGTGCGGACGCGCCGTCTCCGCGCCCGCGGCGCCGGAGGTCGCCGTGCCGGCCGTCGGGCCCATGTAGTGCAGCGGCAGGTAGAGCGTAAAGGTACTGCCTTCCCCATGCACGCTCCTGAGCCGGATTTCTCCGCCCAGCAGCGCAGCCAGCTCGCGGCTGATCGCCAGGCCCAGGCCCGTTCCTCCATATTTCCGCGAGGTCCCCGCATCCGCCTGCTGGAATGCCTCGAAGATGAGGCGCTGCTTCTCGGGCGCCACGCCAATGCCGGTATCCTCCACCTCAAACGCGATCACCTGCGGCGCCTTCGTCAGCACCGGGTGATCGATGCTCCAGCCCTGCGAGGCAAAGTTGACGCGCACCTCCACGTGGCCTTGCGCGGTAAATTTCACCGCGTTCGACAGCAGGTTCTTGAGGATCTGCTGGAGCCGCTTCGGGTCCGTCGTCAGCGAGCGCGGCAGGTCGCCGCCAAACCCCACGTTGAAAGGCAGGTTCTTGCTTTCCGCGATGTGCCGGAAGTTCCGGTCGATGTTATCCCGCAGCCCGGCAAAGGAGATTTCCTCCGCTTCCACCGATACGGTGCCGGATTCGATCTTCGACAAGTCGAGAATGTCGTTGATGAGGTTGAGCAAATCCGAGCCGGAGGAGTGGATGTTGCGCGAGAAATCGATCTGTTTCGGGATCAGGTTGCCCGGCTGGTTTTCCCCAAGCTGCTGGCTCAGGATCAGGATGGAATTGAGCGGCGTCCGCAATTCATGCGACATATTCGCGAGGAATTCCGATTTGTACTTGGACGTGAGCGCCAGCTCCGCCGCTTTTTCCTCCAGCGCGCCGCGGGCCTGTTCCACCTCGCGATTCTTGCGTTCCACTTCCGCGTTCTGCTCGGCCAGCAGCCGGGCCTTGGTGCCCAGCTGTTCGTTCGTTTCCTGCAGTTCCGCCTGACGGGACTGGAGTTCCGCGGTCAATTGCTGCGATTGCTTCAAGAGCCCCTCGGTGCGCATCGTGGCCTCGATGGTGTTGAGCACCACGCCGATGCTCGCGGTCAATTGGTCGAGGAAGATCAGGTTGGTGGAGGTAAACGGACGCAGCGATGCCAGCTCGATGACGGCCTTCGTATGCCCTTCAAAGAGCAGCGGCAGCACCACGATGCTGGACGGCGGGGCCTCTCCCAGGCTGGAGCTGATCATCGTGTAGTCCGCCGGAATATCGAGAATGAGGATGCGCTGCTTCTCCACGGCGCATTGCCCCACGATGCCTTCGCTCAGCGGGATCCGCTCCGGCTGATCCGGGCGTTGCGCGTACCCCGCCAGCAGTTGCAGGGTCGGACGCCCTTCTCCGTCCTCGGCCATCTGGTACATCGTGCCCTGTTGCGCCTGCACCAGCGGCACCAGGTCCGCCAGCAGCATCTTCGCCACGGTGATGAGATCGCGCTGCCCTTGCAGCATGCTCGTGAATCGCGCGATGTTCGTCTTCAGCCAATCCTGCTCGCGGTTGCGTTCCGTCGTCTCGCGCAGGTTCGCGATCATCGTGTTCAGGTTATCCTTTAGCTCGGCCACCTCGCCCTTCGCATCCACCTGGATGGACCGCGTCAGGTCGCCCTGCGTCACCGCCGTGGCCACTTCCGCGATCGCGCGCACCTGGGTCGTCAGATTCGCGGCCAGCAGGTTCACATTGCCGGTGAGATCCTTCCACATGCCCGCCGCGCCCGGCACGTTTGCCTGGCCGCCCAGCCGTCCATCCACGCCCACCTCGCGGGCGACGTTCGTGACCTGGTCGGCAAAGGTGGCCAGCGTATCGGTCATGTTATTGATCGTCTCAGCCAGCGCCGCGACCTCGCCTTTGGCCTGCACCGTCAGCTTCTGCCGCAGGTTTCCGTCGGCCACCGCCGTAACCACTTTCACAATGCCGCGCACCTGATCGGTCAGGTTGGACGCCATGAAGTTGACGTTGTCCGTCAGGTCCTTCCATGTGCCGCCCACGCCGGATACCTGCGCCTGGCCGCCCAGCTTGCCCTCGGTGCCCACTTCGCGCGCCACCCGCGTCACCTCGGAGGCGAATGCGTTGAGCTGGTCCACCATGGTGTTGACGGTGTTTTTCAATTCAAGGATTTCCCCCTTCACGTCCACGGTGATTTTGCGGCTCAAATCGCCGCGCGCAACCGCGGTGGTTACTTCCGCAATGTTGCGGACCTGCGCCGTGAGATTGGCGCCCATCGTGTTCACGGAGTCGGTCAGGTCCTTCCACGTGCCCGCGACACCGGGCACCACCGCCTGCACGCCCAGCCGCCCTTCGGTGCCCACCTCGCGCGCCACCCGCGTCACCTCGGAGGCAAAGGACCGGAGCTGTTCCACCATCGTGTTGATCGTTTCCTTGAGCTGCAAAATCTCGCCGCGCACATCGACGGTGATCTTCTTGGAAAGATCGCCGTTCGCGACCGCGATGGTCACCTCGGCAATGTTGCGGACTTGCGCGGTCAGATTGGACGCCATCGAGTTCACGTTGTCGGTGAGATCCTTCCACGTGCCCGCCACGCCCAGCACGCGCGCCTGGCCGCCCAGCTTTCCCTCGGTGCCCACTTCCCGCGCCACGCGCGTCACTTCGGACGCAAACGCGCCAAGTTGCTCGACCATGGTGTTCATGGTTTCCTTGAGCTGGAGAATCTCCCCCTTCACATCGACGGTGATCTTCCGGTTGAGATCGCCGCGCGCAATGGCCGTTGCCACGTCGGCGATGTTGCGCACCTGGCCGGTAAGGTTGGACGCCATCGAGTTCACGTTGTCGGTCAAATCCTTCCACGTGCCCGCCACGCCCGGCACCTGCGCCTGGCCGCCCAGCTTCCCCTCGGTGCCCACTTCGCGCGCCACCCGCGTGACCTCCGCGGCAAAGGAGCGGAGCTGATCGACCATGGTGTTGATGGTCTCCTTCAACTCAAGAATCTCCCCGCGCACATCGACGGTGATTTTCTTCGAAAGATCGCCGTTCGCCACCGCGATGGTGACTTCGGCGATATTCCGGACCTGCGACGTCAAGTTCGACGCCATCGAGTTCACGTTGTCGGTCAAATCTTTCCACGTGCCCGCGACCCCTTCCACCGCCGCCTGGCCGCCCAGTTTGCCCTCGGTGCCCACTTCGCGCGCCACGCGGGAGACTTCGGAGGCAAACCCGTTGAGCTGATCGACCATGGTGTTGATGGTATTTTTCAGCTCCAGGATTTCTCCCTTCACGTCCACGGTGATCTTGCGGCTCAAGTCGCCGCGCGCAACCGCTGTCGTCACCTCGGCGATGTTCCGGACCTGCGCGGTCAGGTTGGACGCCATCGAGTTCACGTTATCGGTCAAATCCTTCCACGTGCCCGCCACGCCCGGCACCGCGGCCTGGCCGCCCAGCTTGCCGTCCGTGCCCACCTCGCGCGCCACGCGGGAGACTTCGCCGGCAAAGCCGTTAAGCTGATCGACCATGGTGTTCACGGTGTTTTTCAGCTCCAGGATTTCTCCCTTCACCTCGACGGTGATTTTCCGGCTCAAGTCGCCGCGCGCGACCGCCGTGGTGACGTCGGCAATGTTGCGCACCTGCGAGGTCAGGTTGTTCGCCATCGAGTTCACGTTGTCGGTGAGGTCCTTCCACGTGCCCGCCACGCCGCGCACCTGCGCCTGGCCGCCCAGCTTGCCGTCCGTGCCCACCTCGCGTGCCACGCGGCTCACCTCGGATGCGAACGCATTGAGCTGATCGACCATGGTGTTGAGGGTATTCTTCAACTCCAGGATTTCCCCCTTCACGTCCACGGTGATCTTCTTGGAGAGATCGCCGTTGGCCACCGCCGTTGCCACGTCGGCAATGTTGCGGACCTGGGCCGTCAGGTTGGATGCCATGGAGTTGACGTTGTCGGTCAGATCCTTCCACGTGCCCGCCACGCCCGGTACCGCGGCCTGGCCGCCCAGCTTGCCCTCGGTGCCCACTTCCCGCGCCACGCGCGAGACTTCGCCCGCGAACGCGTTGAGCTGATCGACCATGGTGTTGATGGTGTTCTTTAATTCCAGGATTTCACCGCGAACCGCGACGGTGATTTTCTTGGAAAGATCGCCGTTCGCCACCGCGGTCGTCACTTCCGCGATGTTGCGCACCTGCGATGTCAGGTTGGTCGCCATCGCGTTCACGGAGTCCGTCAGGTCCTTCCACGTGCCGGCCACGCCGCGCACCTCGGCCTGCCCGCCCAGCTCGCCCTCGGTGCCCACTTCGCGCGCCACCCGCGTCACCTCGGATGCGAACGCGTTGAGCTGATCGACCATGGTGTTGATGGTGTTTTTCAACTCGAGAATCTCCCCGCGCACGTCCACGGTGATTTTCTTGGAAAGATCGCCGTTCGCCACCGCGGTCGTCACTTCCGCGATGTTGCGCACCTGGCCCGTCAGGTTCGACGCCATGAAGTTCACGTTATCCGTCAAATCCTTCCATGTGCCCGCGACTCCGGGCACCGCGGCCTGCCCACCCAGCTTCCCTTCGGTGCCCACCTCCCGCGCCACGCGCGTCACCTCCGAGGCAAACCCGTTGAGCTGATCGACCATGGTATTGATCGTGTTCTTGAGCGCGAGAATCTCCCCCTTCACATCGACGGTGATTTTCTTGGAAAGATCGCCGTTCGCCACCGCCGTGGTCACTTCCGCGATATTCCGGACCTGAGCCGTCAGGTTCGACGCCATGGAGTTCACGGAGTCCGTCAGGTCCTTCCACGTGCCCGCGACTCCAGGCACCGCGGCCTGCCCGCCCAGCTTCCCTTCGGTGCCCACCTCGCGCGCCACGCGCGTCACCTCGGACGAGAAGCCGTTAAGCTGATCGACCATGGTGTTGATGGTTTCCTTCAGTTCCAATATCTCGCCCTTCACATCCACGGTGATCTTCCGGCTCAGGTCGCCGCGCGCCACCGCCGTGGTTACCGCCGCGATGTTGCGCACCTGGGCCGTGAGATTGGATGCCATCGCGTTCACGGAGTCCGTCAGGTCCTTCCACGTGCCGCCCACGCCCGGCACCACTGCCTGGCCGCCCAGCCGTCCGTCGGTGCCCACCTCGCGCGCCACGCGCGTCACCTCGGACGCAAAGGAGCGCAGTTGATCGACCATGGTATTGATCGCTTCCTTGAGCTGCAAAATCTCGCCGCGCACATCGACGGTGATCTTTTTGGAAAGGTCGCCGTTCGCCACCGCGATGGTGACGTCGGCAATGTTGCGGACCTGCGCCGTCAGGTTGCCGGCCATCTGGTTCACGGACTCGGTGAGGTCTTTCCATACGCCGGATACCCCTTTCACCTGCGCCTGCCCGCCCAGTTTCCCCTCGGTGCCCACCTCCCGCGCCACGCGCGTCACTTCGGAGGTAAAGACGGAGAGCTGCTCGATCATCGTGTTCACCAGTTTCGCCGACCGCAAAAACTCGCCCTTCAGCGGCCGCCCATCCACTTCGAGGTCCATCGATTGGCTTAGGTCCCCCTTGGCCACCGCGCCGATGGTGCGCGCCACGTCCGAGGTCGGCCGCACCAGGTCGTCGATCAACGTGTTGATCGATTCCACCTTGTTCGCCCATTCGCCCACCACGCCGGGGACGGATAGCCGCTGCTTCAGCCGGCCCTCCTTGCCCACTGTGGTGCTCAGCCGGCGCACCTCGCGCGTAATCCGGTCCTCATGTCCGATGGTCTGGTTGAACGCTTCCGCGATTCGCCCTTCGGTTCCCGTCCAGTCCGCCGGCAGCCGCACGGAAAAATCTCCGTCGCGAAATGCCACGATCGCCGCCAGTAATTGCCGCGCACGGCTTTCCGCGGAATCCGGGACCGTTCCGCGTCCGGATTTTCGCTTGGTGTGGTGACCGTTTTCTACAGCTTCTTCGGCTTCCGGTTCGGAAGTAGGATTGAGTTTTGCAATCATAGGAGAGGACTCGGTTCCGCGGTGCTCGGGATGGGAGAGAGGTGGGCATTAAGTATATGCCGAAGCTTTATATTTTCGAAGCCCAATTTTCTCTCGTTGTAAAGGTTTGCAAGGCAAGGCAAGGCCTCCGTAATGATGCGAATCCAGCGTGCCATCTTATCTCGCTTCCATCGCTGGAGATACGTTAAAACGCTTATTAGTTCCAAAATTTAATGACGGGTGTCCAAGAATACGGGCATTGATCATGCATCTGGGTGAATAGGCTTGGCTCATTTCCTTGGGATTGGTTACGCCCTCTTTTTTTCGGTAAGCCGGGAGATAAATTGCGCGTGTGCAAAAGCCGCCACCAGTGAGACTCCGCCTAAGATATTACCCAGCAGAGTTGGCAGCATGTATTGGAACAGGTAAGTCGCGAAACTCTTCTCACCTATCCCCACAAGATAAAGCGCATCCACGGAGCCCGCGATGATATGGCTGAATTGCGCAAGGCCCACTATATAGGTGAGAAGGATAATGACCCACACCCGTCCGGATTCGGCAAACGGAAGCAGCCACACCATCAACGCAATCAACCAGCCCGCGAAGATTCCGCGCAGAAATACGGTGCCGGCTCCCGATTGGTAAGCTTCGCGCGCGATCTCCGTGATGGCCTGCCGGATTTCAGGCCCCACCGCATTGGTATTTCCCAGCACAATCGCAAAAATAAAAGCGCCCACCAGGTTCGCGCCCAGCACAACGGCCCAGAGACGCGCAACATTGATGAGAATTGGAAACGTTCGTTTCCGGAGCAGCGGCAGAATAACGGTCAGCGTATTCTCGGTAAACAGTTGTTGCCGGCCCAGGATCACAATGAGGAAACCGAGACTGTACCCGAACTTTGCGATCAGCGGCCGCCATGGCGCATCCGGCAGGTGCGCGCGCAGCAATCCCTCGGACAAGAGCGAGAATCCCATCGATAGCCCCGCCGCAAGGCCCGACCACGCGAGCGCGGAGTTGGTCCGCTCCAGCTCATGCTCCCCCTCGTTCTGCACTGCCAGGTAAAGGATATGCCCGCCGGGCGAAGCGCGCTCTTCGGCTTCCGCCCGCTCCGCTTTGGTACTGGCAGTGGGAGTTGGATTGTCTTTTGCTGTCATGGAATCCCTGTTCCAGAGTCGGGTTTCCCGGCGGTTTTGGTTGCCTTTGGGAACCCCAAAAATAAGCCGTTTGATGAGAAAGGGGTCAGCGGATGGCTGAGCCGTGGATCAGTGCGAACAGCATTTTTACAAGCCCCTCCCGCTACAAGGCCGGGGGCGGAAATTAATTCGGCGGCGAAGACAGCCAAATCATTCGGGAATCACGACATGGGTTTACAAGGCGTTCATCGTGAGCGTCATCAAAATATGAAAAAGACAATACTCATCATCGCCGCCGCTGCCGCTCTGGCCATTGTCCCCGCAGGCAGCCTGCTTGCCCAGGATGCCGTCCAGACGACATCGGTTACCACCAATGCCGCCGGCACCATCAGTGACTTCGGGCCGCAGACCATCGTGGTCCGCAGCGACACCGCCGCCGCGCCGGTGCGGTACACCTACACTAAAAATACCACTTACGTGGATCAGGATGGAAATCCTGTCTCCATGGAGACGGTCAAGTCCGGCCTGCCGGTGACCGTATATTACACCCGGGATGGCGGTGACCTTGTCGCCTCCAAGGTGGTTGTCAGAAAGACGGTCGTGGCTCCCGCCGCGCCTGTGATCGAGCAGCCGCCTGTCAGCGAGAACCGGTCCACCACCACGACCACCACCACAACCAACAAGTAATCCCCGTATGATCAAACGAACAACCATCCTGCTCGCCTCCGCCGCTCTGCTAATGCTGGGCGCCTGCGCCAGCAATCCGCCGGAACGGTCCACCAGCACCACCACCACGGAATCCACCACCATGGCCCCGGTGACACCCGCCACCACAACAACGCAGACGGTGACCCCCGCTTACTAACCGGGACGCCTTCGCTAAACGAAAGACGGCAGGCGGCGCCGCGAAAGCGGCTTCCCTGCCGTCCTTTTTTTTGCCAACCCCGTCGCGGGCAGTTTAAGTCCGGAGGCAGCCACCCCGCCTGCGGCGGGCGATTTTCTTCAAGGATGAGAGCGATTTGGAAAGGCGCCATCAGTTTCGGACTGGTCAATATCCCGATTGCACTTTATCCCGCCACGCGGGCTGAGGAGCTAAAGTTCCGCCTTCTCCGGGCAAGCGATCTTAGCCCGGTGAATTACAAGCGCGTCGCCGAGGCCGATGGCAAGGAGGTCGCATGGGATCAAATCGTCAAGGGTTACGAGTATGAGAAGGGCAAATTCATCGTGCTCAAGGACGAGGATTTTCAGCGCGTGGATATCGAGGCTACGCAGACAGTGGAAATTTCAAGCTTCGTGGAGTTGAAAGAGGTCAACCCCATCTTCTTTCATAAACCTTATTATATGGAGCCGCAAAAAGGCGGCGATAAAGCCTACGTCCTGCTGCGCGAGGCGCTCGCATCCAGCGGCAAGATCGCCATCGCGAGAGTCGTCATCAAGACTCGCCAGCACCTCGCTTCCGTGAAACCGCAGGAGAAAGGCCTCATGCTGGAGTTGATGCATTTCGCCGACGAATTGGTGGATATCCACGAATTTCGATTGCCCGCCGCATCCGAGGTCGGAAAGAAGGAACTTCAGATGGCCCGGGCGCTCGTTGACTCCATGTCGGACGAGTGGAAACCCGAAGACTACGTGGACCAGTACCGCACCGCGCTCGAGAAGCTCATCGGGGAAAAGGTCAAACACGGCGACGAGAAACTTCCAAAAACGACTGCCCGCAAGGAGAAAGCAACCAACGTGATCGACCTGGTTTCCGTACTCCAGAAGAGCCTCGATCAAAGCGGCGGCAAAAAGCCGCGGAAGCCCGCCCCTCACAAGACCCGCCGCAAGGCTGCCTGATGATATGAGCGCGGAATCGCTTGGCGCCTATCGCTCGAAGCGCAATTTCAAGAAAACCGCCGAGCCTCGCGGACGGGCGAAAGCCTCCCGCGCAGCGGAGATGAGATTCGTGATACAAAAACACGACGCATCCCGGCTTCATTACGATTTTCGGCTCGAGATGGGCGGCACGCTCAAATCGTGGGCCATCCCAAAGGGCGTCCCGTTCAAGAAAGGCGAGAAGCATCTCGCGGTGCATGTCGAGGATCACCCGCTGGAGTACGCCGGGTTCGAGGGCATCATCCCCCGGGGCCAATATGGCGGCGGCACGGTGATGGTGTGGGACAGCGGGACCTATGAGCCGCTCGGCTCCGATCCGCTCAGGGACCTTGCCGCCGGCAAGCTGCACTTCGCGCTCCACGGCAAAAAACTCGATGGCGAGTGGGCCCTCGTCCGCTTCAAGCATGGCGGAGACAACGATTGGCTCATCCTGAAAAGCGGCGCCGATATGCGCCCCGTGTCCCAAAAAAAGGACGACGAATCGTCGGTCTCCGGGCGCACGATGGCGCGCATCGCCCGCGAGCGCGATGCGGATTGGAATTCCAAGGGTAACGGGCGCAACAATCGCGCGGAAAAACTGGAGTTCATTCCGCCGATGAAAGCGACATTGGCCGAAAAACCCCCCGCCCAGCCCGGCTGGCTCTATGAATTAAAATTCGACGGCTACCGCGCTCTCGCCTTCAACGATGGCCGGATTTACTCCAGCAATGGAAAAGACGCCGCCAGGCGATTTCCGGAGATCGCCGCCGCCGTCGCCGCGCTGCCGGTAAAATCGGCCGCGCTGGATGGGGAAATCGTCGCGCTGGACGAGGAAGGCCGTTCCTCGTTCCAGTTGCTCCAGTCCATCGAATTGGGCGACGAACGCCCGCCGCTCGCATTTTACATTTTTGATCTGCTCCATCTCGATGGAAAAGACCTTCGCCGGGAGCCTCTCTCCGCGCGCCGCAAGCAATTGCACACCCTGATGCGGAAGGCCGGCGAGCCCTTGCGCGAGTCCGCGGAGATTCGCGGCGATCCGCGCAAATTGCTCGCGGAAGTCGGACGCCGCGGCCTGGAGGGCATCATGGGCAAGCTCCGCGACTCCGTTTATGAGCCGGGCCGCCGCAGCCATTCCTGGATCAAACTCAAGTGCGTTCACGAACAGGAACTCGTGATTGGCGGATTCACCCCGCCGAAAGGCGCCCGCCATTATTTCGGCGCGTTGCTCGTCGGCTATTATGAAAAGGAAAAGCTGAAATTCGCCGGCAAGATCGGCACCGGCTTCAACGCCGCCATTCTTAAATCCCTCCACGCAAAAATGCGCGCAATCGAGCGGAAAACAACTCCCTTTTCCAATCTGCCCGAGAGCGGGCAGGGCCGCTGGTCGCAAAATATCACGCCGGGCGAAATGAAACTCTGCACCTGGATAAAACCCGGGCTCGTCTGCCAGGCCCGTTTTACCGAGTGGACCCGCGACGGAAAGCTGCGGCATCCTGTTTACCTGGGGCTGCGCGATGATAAGGAGGCGCGCGAGGTCACTCGCGAGCAACCCGGGAAATGAGCGGCAGGAAGAGCGAACTCGTCGTCGCCGGGCGCACGCTCACCGTCTCGAATCTCGACAAGGTGCTTTATCCCGAAGCCGGCTTCACCAAGGCCCGGGTCATCGATTATTACATCAAGATCGCGCCGGTCCTCCTGCCGCATCTCAAGAATCGTCCCATCACCCTCAAGCGCTACCCCGACGGCGTCGATGGCTTTTTCTTTTACGAAAAACAATGCCCGCCTCATCGCCCGGATTGGATCCGCACGGCACAGGTTCCCAGCCAGCGCCGCGCGGGCCATATCGATTACTGCGTCATGAATGATCTTCCGGCGCTCGTCTGGGCGGCCAATCTTGCCGATCTGGAACTGCACACTTTTCTCCATCGCGTCCCGGTCATCACCCGGCCTACGGCGGTCGCGTTCGATCTCGATCCCGGCCCACCCGCGGACATCGTCCTCTGCTGCCAGGTGGCGCTATGGTTGAAACAGCGCCTGGCAAAATCGGGTCTCGAATGTTTCGCGAAGACCTCCGGCTCCAAGGGCCTCCAGGTCTTTGTCCCGCTCAATACCGCGATCCATTACGACAAGACCAAACCTTTCGCCCACGGCCTCGCCGAAGCCCTTGAGCGCGACCATCCCGAGGTCGTCGTCTCCCTCATGCAAAAGTCCCTGCGCAAAGGCAAGGTCCTCATCGATTGGAGCCAGAACGATATCCACAAGACCACGGTCAATGTCTATTCCCTTCGCGCAAAATCCCAGCCCACGGTTTCGACTCCCGTCACGTGGAAGGAAGTCGGGCAATGCTGGAAAAAGAAGGACCCGCGGCTGCTCAGCTTTCTGAGCGATGCGGTGCTGCGGCGCGTCGAAAAACAGGGCGATCTTTTCGAGCCCCTGCTGAAACTCAAACAACGGCTCAAAGGCTGATCGAGTCCAGATATCGAATGGCGTGGCTGCAAGCCGCGATTTCTGTCATGATCCCGCTATCCGCCTATGGAAATCGAGGAGAACCATTTCGCGCGCGCCGTGCCGCAACTGCCCGCCGCCGATGTCCTGGAAACCGCCGCGTTTTACCGGGACGTCTTCGGTTTCAAGATCGACTGGACCTGGGGCGGGAATGATTACGGCTCCGTCTCGCGGGGCGACACGGTTTTCTTCCTGAGCGCCGGGAAGCCCCCTTTTCAACCCATCACCTGCATCGTCAATGTCACCGCCGTCGATTCCCTCTATGAGGATTGGCGCGCAAGGGGCGCCCGGATGCTGACAGAGCCGCGCGATATGCCGTGGGGCCTCCGGGAGTTCACGGTCGCGGATAACAACGGCCACCGGCTCCGCATTTCTCAACCCTCCACGCTCTCGCCGCATCAGCCGCGCGACCGCGCGGAGGGGATCGCCTACGTCCGCCGGCTCCCCTCGCTCGACGAATACCGGCGCCTTGCCGCGGCCGTGGGCTGGAGCGGCTTCACAAATCTGGAAGCGGTCGCAAAGTCCCTGCCGCAATCCCTCTTTTCCATTGTCGCGGAGAAGGATGGCGAACTCATTGGCGCCACCCGCGTCGGCGGCGATGGCGCCATTTTTTTCTACATCATGGATGTCGCCGTCATGCCGGAGATGCAGGGCCGCGGCATCGGCACCGCATTGATGAACGCCGCTGTCGCGTACATTTCCGCCAACGCCCCCGAGGGCGCGCTCACCTATCTCTTCACCGGCGCAAGACGCAGCACCTTCTATCAGCGCTTCGGTTTCGAGGGGCCTGAAACCTGGCTTTACGGCATGTCCGCAAAGCGTTTGAAAACCGCGGGGTAGAAATTTCCCCGGGACGCCTCCGCCTTTTACTGCAACAGGCCCGCCACCTCGTTCTGCACGGCCTCGATCTGGTCAAGCCGCAGGCCCGGGTCGGGCACGATCAATACCTCCCCCGTCTTCACGTGCTCATAGACCAGCGTCCGGCCGTGCATATCCTCCTTCGCTTCCACCTGCTTCAGCAGGCGCTTGCGCTCCAGCATCAGCGCCAGGATGTAACGCGCATTCGCATGCGCCTCGTCATTCTCCGTCATGTAACGCCGCAGCAAATCCTCCGCGGTTTCCTTTGCCAATGCCTCGGGCGCGCGCGGCGGAGCCGCCTCGTACTTCGTGCGCCAGAAGGAAAAGGGCTCCTTTGCCGCCGCATCTTCCTGGCGCGTCTTCCATGCTTCCTCGGAGAGATCCTCGCGCAGGTATCCGTCGCGCTGGCGGAAGAGGAGCGTGTAGAAAAACTCGCCGTCGGCGAATTCGCGTCCCGTTGCCGCGCAGGCCCCGGAGCGGCTTTGAATGGTCCAATCGTTTTGCATTACGTCCCGCGAAATCGAGTCAACACAAGTGCGCCGCTTAGCGTCTCCACCGGATCTTCAGGCTCGGCAGATCCCGGTTATTGGATCGCAGCCAGAGCAGATAACAGCCCACCAGCAGGAACACGACGTCCGAAGTCCACGCCGCCACCAGCGCCGGCACACGGTCGCCGCGGCCCAGCGCCAGAAAAAATTTCTCGATGAAGCCCATCGCCGCGAAAATAAAGATGCAGCTCGCCACCCCCGCCAGAACGCCGCGCCGGGAGTACACAATGCCCAGCGGCGCCGCGATGAAAATCACCACCAGGCACTGGAACGGCACCGCCCAGCGATACCAGAAGTGCGTCCGGAACGGCGCCAGCCGCGCCTCGGGAAAATCGCCATTGTTGATAAGGTACGTCTTCAGCTCCGGCACCGAGAGGTCCTGCGGATCGTCATTGGTGCTGAGGATGCGCCAGATCGTTTCAGACCATCCGGTGATGCGCTTTTGCTTGCGCAGCCAGGAGTCGTCCTCCCTCAGCACATTGCCATCCTTGTCAAAGAAGACCTGCTTTCCGCGGATGAAGGTCCACGAGTGATCCGCCGGATTGAACACGGCGCGGTCCGCGTACCATTTCGTGATGATATTGCCGTCCGCATCCTGCTGGCTGATATCCACCCCGCGCAGGGTATTCTCCCGTTTCTCGACGGTCTGGATCATCCACGTGCGCAAGTCCACGCGGTTGCGAAAAAGCTGCTGGTCCACCTCGTCGGAGCGGCTGTGCCCCTTGGTGATGTCGTCCATCAGTTCCTTGCGTTTCACATCCGCGTGCGGCGCCATCTGGTAGTTCAGCGCCAGGCTGAAGAGCGCGGTGATCAACCCAAAGATGAAGAGCGGCAGCATCACCCGCATCACACTCTGGCCCGCGGTCAGCATGGAGATGATCTCGTTGGACCGCGACATGCGGCTCAGCGAATACAGCAGCGCCAGCAGCAGGCCCACCGGCAGGCAGATCACCAGGATTTGCGGAAATTGCGACAGGTAAAACTCGGAGAGCTTCTTGATCCCGATGTGATATTCGATGAAATCGTGCCCGTCGCCGCACAGGTCAAAAACGAGCCAGATCGCTAGAAATCCGAACGTCGAATAGACGAATGGGATCAGGAAACTTTGCAGGACGTAACGATCAAGCAGTCGCATTGGAACCGGATACGATAGCCAACTTGCGCCCTATTTACAGGGGAAAAAATAAGGCATGGCGCCGAAACGCAAAGGCGCGAAGAAAGTGAGCCCTTCTTCGCCGCCTCGCGCGGGGAAATGAACCCGGTCAGGAATTGGCGAGACGGCCCCCAATCGGAGGTTGCCCCTTGCCCTTGACCTCCGCGTGCAGGCCCGCGCCACGGCGGCTCCACCAGAGCACGATGGGGGAGGCGATGAAGATGGACGAATAGGTGCCCACGACCACGCCAATCAGAATCGCGAACGCGAAATCCCGCAGCACGGAGCCGCCGAAGAGAAACAGCGAAAGCACGGAGAGCAGGGTGCAACCGCTGGTCAGCAGCGTCCGGGACAGCGTCTCGTTGATCGATGCGTTCATGATCTCCTGCACGCTGCCGGAGCGCCTGCTGTGCAGCCCCTCCCGGATACGGTCATAGACCACGATGGTGTCATTGATGGAGTAGCCGGCGATGGTAAGAATCGCCCCCACCATGATGAGCGAAAGCTCATGTCCGCAGATGGCAAACACGCCCACCGTGATGACCACGTCGTGGATCAATGCCACGATGGCCCCTACGGCAAATGAGAACTCAAACCGGAGCGTGACGTAAACGACAATGCCCAATACCGCGAGCCCGAAGGCCCAGAGCGATGTCTGCGCCAGTTCCTTGCCCACGGCGCTGCCGATGCTGCTGTGGCCCATCTCCTTGATGCCCGCCTGCGGCAGCTTCTGCTGCAGTGTCTGGAGAATCTTCTGGTACGTATTCGTGGGGCTGCGGATAACCAGGAAGTCCTGCACCGCGGAGGTCGTCGAGTGAGACTTCTGGATCACTTCCTCAAAGCCCAGCGAGGAGAGCGCCGCCCGGGCCTCGCCCTCGCTCACCGGCTGCGTGGAACTCACGGTCAGCATGTCGCCGCCCAGGAAGTCGATGCCAAAGTTTTTCTCGCCGCGCATGGCAAAACCGACGATCGACACGATGATCACGGTGAGCGAAATGCTGATCCACAGCCGGCGTTTCGCCATGAAGTTGATCTGCTTTGCCGGGTTGATCAGGTGCAGCATCGTGATGCGCTTGATCCATCCCCCCTTCATCGCCCAGCTAAAGACCGTGCGCGTGACGATCATCGCGGAAAATACGGAGGCAATAATGCCCACCATCAGCGTCACGGCAAATCCCTTCACGGGTCCCGAGGATTTCCAGAAGAGGATCGCCGCGGTAATCAGCGTGGTGACGTTGGCGTCAAAGATAACGGTAAACGCCTTGTTGTACGCCGCCTCGATCGCCGCCCCCAGCGCCTTGCCCGCGGTCATTTCCTCCCGCAGACGCTCATAGATCAGCACGTTGGCGTCCACCGCCAGGCCAATGGTCAGAATAATGCCCGCGATTCCCGGCAGGGTCAGCACAAAGTGGAACATGCACATGATCCCGAACAGCAGGATCACGTTCACCAGCAGCCCGAACACCGCCACCAGCCCGGCAAATTGGTAATACGCAATGACGAACAACAGCACCAGCACCAGCCCCGCCACGCCTGCATAAACACCGCTTCGGATGGAATCCAGGCCCAGCGTGGAGGAGACGGTATCTTCCTGCTCGATGTGCACCGGCGTCCGCAGCGGGTTTTCCAGATCGCTTGACAGATTGCGGGCGGAGGTTTCGTCAAAGTTGCCCGTGATTTGCGCCACGCCGTCGTAGATCGGTCCTTCCCGCACTCCCGGCGCACAGATCACCACTCCGTCCAGCAGAATCGCCAGTTCCGTGTGATTCTGGTAGGCCTGCGCGGTCAACTTGCCAAACAGGTCCTTGCCCACGTTATCCATCGTGAGGGAGACGCCGTACTCCGTGGTGTAAAAAGCATTCGCCCGGATGACATGCTCGCCCCCCATATCGGCGGTCTTCGTCACGAGGAAACGGGCGGCAACCTCGGGCTTGCCATCCTTGCCCAGCACCGGGTGGCCATCCTTGTCCATCTGGTCTTCCTCTCTGATCTCGTACCCCGGCGGGATCGGCTGCTCGCCTTTGTCGATTTCGCTCAGCAACTGCTCGCTGTCAGGGCGCACCAGGCGGAATTCCAGCTTGGCCACTTTCTGCAACTGCTCGCGCACGTCCGCGATCTTCGCCTCGTCCAGGCCGGGAATCTGCACGACAATCCGGTTCAGCCCCTCGGGAGTGATCACCGGCTCGCTCACGCCGAACGCGTCCACGCGCTTCCGGATCACTTCCACCGCCTGGTTCACCGAATCCTCGGTCAGCACTTCGCCCTTAGGCACATCCAGTTGGATGAGGAAGGAGGTGCCCCCCTGGAGGTCCAGGCCCAGTTGCACCTTCTTGCTCGGCGGGTAAGCGGACTGGATGCAGAACGCCACCAGCAGGACGGTCAGCACGGTGCCCAGGATCCGCTTCCGCTGCCCGCTATCGGTGGCAAAGTACCAGCCAAAGAGGATCAGCAGCAGCAGGCCATAGAGAAAAGTAAGGATATTGGAATTCATGACGGCTCGGAGAAAGGGGGGGATTGCTTTTTGGCTTGGATTGCCGCGCGCTAGGATGCGGCGGCAGTGGTGGCGGTGGCCGTTTCGGCCTCGTCGCGCTTCGCGACGCTGCCGATGCTCGCCTTGTCGAGCTCGATCTTCACGTTATCGGCGATCTTCACGATTACGGTGGTTTCCTTCACATTGGACACCATGCCGTGGATGCCGCTGCTGGTGACAATCTTGTCGCCCGTCTTGATCGACTTCACCATGGCGTCGTGCTGCTTCTGCCTCTGGCTCTGCGGGCGGATCGCCATAAAGTAGAAGATGGCGACAATGCAGATGATCGGAATCAGGTTCGCCGGGTTAAACCCGCTCTGCGGGCTCTGGGCCGCGGCGGCTTGTGCGAGGATGATGAAGGTGGACATTGAAAATGGATGGTTCTCCCGCCCCCAAGCCGGACTACGGCCCCGGAAAAAGCGGGAGGGTAAATTTGCAGGGAACGGGGCCGTTGTCCAAGGTTTTCCGGGGGGGATCGGGGAGGGGGGAAATGGGAACCGCGATGCCCGGCGGTCCGGCAACGCCATTTTTCCGGCGTTTTTTTCTCAAACTGATTCGACAATGGCCCCGCGCGCGCTAATTTTTCCCCCATGGGTTCCCCACGTATCCAGCCCTTTATTCCGCGCTGGACCACGGGGCGGCGGTCCGTGGTGACGCTGCTCATCGTGGCTAGCGTTATGGCCTTTATTGGCCAGGTTTTTGTGCAAATGGCGGACCCCGCGTTCATCAAGACATGGATGTGCTTGAGCATGAACGGAATCCGCCAGGGCTATTACTGGCAATTCTTTACTTATCTCTTTATCCATGGGGATCCGCGGGTCCCGGCCAGCGGACTGATTCACCTCTTTATTAATATGACCACGCTCTACTTTGTAGGGCGCGAGGTGGAGGCGATCGCCGGGCCGCGGCATTTGCTGGGTATGTACTTCCTCGGCGGGTTCGCCGGCGGCCTCGCTCAGATCATGGCGGTGCCCGGTATTCCGGTTGGCGGCGCATCCGCCGGCGTCTGTGCGGCACTCGTGGCCTTTGCGACCATCCTCCCGGAGTTCGAGGCGACTCTGCTGCTCTTCTTTGTGGTCCCCATCCGGCTCAAGGCGAAACACGTCGGCTGGTTGGTGGTCGGCGCTTCCCTCCTCATGGAGGCGATGCATTGGGCGCCCAATATAGCCCACATGGCCCACCTCGGCGGCTGCCTCGTTGGCTGGCTCTACGCGCGGCAGCTTGGTTTTGGAAATCCCTGGTATTTCCAGCGCAGGATGGCGGAGAAACGCCAGCGCGAGGCCCGGCTCAACCGGATGAGCCCGGACCAATTCATGGTCGAGGAAATCGACCCCATCCTCGATAAGATTTCCCGCGAGGGCATCCGCGCTCTCTCCCGCGGCGAGCGCCGCATCCTGGAGCGCGGCCGCGACAAGATTTCCCAGAAAGACATCCGCATCTCCGTCCGGTGAGCTGGATTGCACGGGTCGCGGCGGGGGATGAGCGGGCTGAGAATGGACTCAGGCGGATCGCGGAGGCCTATGGACGGGAGCAAAGCAGGCAAACCCTCGAAGAATTGGTCGAAGGTTTTCCCGCCGGCGCCGGCGCGTTGCTGAGCCTCATTTCCTATTCCGGCGCCTCCGTGGAGAAAATGGTGCGCGATCCGGACGCCCTCATCTGGCTGAGCGGCGCGGATGTCTGCGCCAGCGGGCGCGGGCCGCGCCGCATGCTGCGCGATCTGGATGAAATGCGCGCCGGCGCTCCCTTCGATCCTCAATTCCGCGCCCTGCGCCGGTTAAAAAACCGCGAGATGCTCCGCATCGCGTTGCGGGATATCGCGCGCCTTTCCACCCTGGAAGAGACGATGCGGGAGATCACCTGGGTGGCGGAGCTTTGCCTGCGCGAGGTTTGCGGCGGCTGGCTCGCGGAGCTCTCCCGGCGATGGGGCCTCCCAAAGTCCGGTTTCTGCGTCCTCGGAATGGGAAAACTCGGCGGAGAAGAGTTGAATTACTCCTCGGACGTCGATGTCATGTTCCTCTACGGCGAGGATGGCGCGCTGAATCCCAGTTTCAGCTATCACGAGTTCTTCACCCGCCTCGCGGAGAAAATCGTCGCCGCCTTTTCTGCCGCCAGCCCGGATGGGCCGCTCTTCCGCATCGATGCGCGGCTCCGTCCGGAAGGGGCCTCCGGTCCGCTCGTCCGCTCCCTCGGCAGCATGGAGAATTATTACGCTGGTTTTGGCGAGACATGGGAGCGCATGGCGCTCATCAAGGCCCGCGGCGTTGCGGGCAGCGACGAGCTGTTTTACGATTTCACCCAGCGCCTTCAGCCTTTCGTCTATCCGCGCTCGCTCTCCACCGATACCCTGGACGAGATCGCCGCCATCAAGCGGCGCATCGAGCTCAAGGCGGAGTCCGGCCTCGAGCGCAATGTAAAGCTGGGCCGCGGCGGCATCCGGGAGATCGAGTTCATCGCGCAGACACTCCAGCTCATCCACGGCGCGCGCCACGCCTTCCTTCAGGAGCGCGGCACGCTCAAGGCCCTCCGCGCATTGCGCGAGCTCGATTACATGAACGCGGAGGACCTCAAGATACTCTCCGCCGCCTACTCGTTCCTGCGCGATGTCGAGCACCGGCTCCAGATCGCCGGCGACGAGCAGACCCACACCATCCCCGAGCCCGGCCCCGCCCGCACTCTGCTGGCGCGCAGCCTCGGTTTTCCGGACCAGGGAACCTTTCACTCCGTGCTCCTCAAGCGCACCGCCGGCGTCCGCGCCATCTTTGATAAGTTCCTCCAGGCAGATTCCAGCCGCCCCGCCCCGGTCGAGCGCGATCTCGCTTTCTTTCAAAATGCCGCCGCCCCGGAGAAGGACCTCGAGGAACTCGGCCGCCCCGGCTCCGCCGGCCATGTCTCCCCGCGCACCCGCAAGCTCTACGCGCGGCTCGAGCCGTTGTTGCTGGCCAATTTGCGCGCCCTTGCCGATCCCGATGTGGCGCTGCGCCGCTTGGTCCGGTTTGTCGAGCGCTATGGCATTCGCGGCCTCCTCTTCGAGACGCTCATCACCCATCCGCGCCTGCTCGATTTGCTGCTCCGCCTCTTCGATTCCAGCGGCTTCCTCACGGAAATCCTTTTGCGCCGCCCGCAGTTGCTGGAGGAAACCACCCGCACCGGCAACCTCGGCCGCGAGATGGACGTCGCCGCTCACCTCGCGGGCCTCGCCGCCTGCGAGGAGGACCTGGCGCCCGGCGATTGGGTCCGCGTTTACCGCCGCGCACAAATCCTGCGCATCGCCCTCCGCGATATCCTGGGCTTCACGCTCACCGTCCAGATGCAGCGGGAATACACCGCGCTCGCGGAAGCCTGTTTGTTGCACGTTCAAAGGTCCCTCGGCCTCGGCGATTCGCTGACCCTGGTCGCCATGGGAAAGTTCGGCGGCGGAGAATTAAGCTACGGCTGCGACCTGGACGTGCTCTTCATCGGCAGCGATCCGGCCCGCGCCACGGAGCTGGTAAAAGCGATGACCGCCCAGACCGCGGAGGGAATCGTCTTCCCCGTGGATGCGCGTTTGCGGCCGGAAGGCGAAGCCGGCCTGCTCGCGACGCCCTTGGAATCCTATCGCAATTATTTCCTTTCCCGTGCCCGGCTTTGGGAGGCGCAGGCGCTCACGAAAGCTCGTCCCGTCAGCGGGCCCGGGCAGGCGGAGTTTGCCGCATGGGCCCGCGAGACGTGGCGGCATTTCGCGCTGCGGGAGGATGTGCTGGCCGGCATTCGCCGCATGTATGCGCGCGTCTTGCGCGAGCGGGGCGGCGGCCTCCTGGCTTTCAAGACCGGCGCGGGCGGCCTGATGGAACTCGAGTTTCACGTCCAGGCCCTGCAAATGCGCCACGCCATCTGGGAGCCCAATACGGTGCGCGCCCTCGGAGCCCTCGGCGCCGCCGGCATCGTCCGGCACGCCGATGCCCGCGCGGAAGATTACCTTTTCCTCCGTCGATGCGAAGCCGCCGTCCGCCGCCTCGATAATTCCAGCGTCTCCACGCTCCCCGCGGACGATACCGCCCAGCGCCAGGCCGCCGTTCGCCTCGGTTTTTCTACGCGGGACGCATTTCTGGCCCGTTACCGCTCCGCGCGCGATTCCATCCACGCATGGTGCGCGCAGATCGCGTAGGCGGCGTCAATGATGCGCCAGCCAGAGCTTCAGAAATATCGGAATGATCAATATCGCCAGGATGTTCACGACCTTGATCATGGGATTGATCGCCGGCCCCGCGGTATCCTTGTAAGGATCGCCCACGGTATCGCCGGTGACGGCCGCCTGGTGTGCCGGCGAGTGCTTCCCGCCGTGATGCCCCTCCTCGATGTACTTTTTCGCGTTGTCCCACGCGCCGCCGCCGGAGGTCATGGCAATCGCGACAAACAGCCCCGTGACAATGGTCCCCACCAGCACTCCGCCCAGCACGATCGGCCCGAAAAACGGGATCCACGCCACCAGCACCACCACGGCCACCGGCAGCAGCGCGGGCACGATCATCTTTCTCAGCGCCGCGCGCGTGACGATATCCACGCACGCGCCATAGTCCGGCATGTCCGTCCCCTCCAGGATGCCCGGCTTCAGCTTGAGCTGCCGCCGCACCTCTTCCACCACGGAGCCCGCCGCCTGGCCCACCGCATCCATGCTGAACGCGGTAAAGATAAACGGCAGCAACCCTCCGATGAACAGGCCGATGACCACCTTGGGATCCTGCAACGAAAACTCGATCTTGAACGGCCCCGCCGCCGCCGTCCAATGCGACCTCAACTCCTCCACATAGGACCCGAAGAGCACCAGCGCCGCCAGTCCCGCGGAGGCAATCGCGTACCCCTTGGTCACCGCTTTCATCGTGTTGCCCACGGCATCCAGATCATCGGTGATCGCCCGCACTTCCTTCGGTAAATTGCTCATCACCGCGATGCCCCCCGCGTTGTCGGTGATCGGCCCGAAGGCATCCAGGGAGATAATGATGCCGGCCATCGATAGCATCGCCATCACCGCGACGGCGATTCCGTACAGCCCGCCAAAATGGAATGAGAGCAGAATCGCGATGCCGATAAATCCGACCGGCAACGCCGTCGCATGCTGCCCGACTGCCAGGCCGGCGATGATGTTCGTCGCATGCCCCGTCTCGGACGCCTTTGCGATGCGCCGCACCGGCGCGAAGGAGGTCGAGGTGTAGTAATTGGTGATCATCACCACCACGCCCGTCATCACCAGCCCCACCAGCGCGGCAAAGTAGAGATGCTCCGGCGGATGCGCCTTGGTAACCAGCCCGGGGCCAAAAACCGGCACGGACGGGAAGAGCAGCAGGGTCGCGGGCCAGAAGAGCACCGCGGATACCAGCCCGCTGGCCGCCACCGCTTCCATCAGCACGGCGCCCGGTTTCCCGTAGCGGATATTCACGTAGAAAATGCCGACGATCGCGCTGATGACCGAGATGCCCCCCAGCACAAAAGGAAAAACCACCGCCGCCTTGCTGCCATGCATGGTCAGAGAGCCCAGCAACACCGCGCCAATGAGGCTGACCGCGTAGGTCTCGAAGACGTCGGCCGCCATCCCGGCGCAGTCGCCCACGTTATCGCCTACATTGTCCGCAATGGTCGCCGGGTTGCGGGGATCGTCCTCGTCCAGGTTGCTCTCGATCTTGCCCACCAGGTCCGCGCCCACATCCGCCGCCTTGGTGTAAATGCCGCCGCCCAGCCGCGCGAATACGGAAATGAGCGAGGAGCCAAGCGCCAGCCCCACCAGGCTCTTCACCGCCAGATGCTCCCCGATGATCCGCGACGCTACGATGTAAAACACCCCCACCGCCAGCAGCGCCAGCCCCACCACCAGCAATCCCGTGACCGCGCCGCCATTGAACGCCGCCTTCAGCGCGCTATGCGCGTCCTTCGTCGCCGCCTGGGCCGTCCGCGTATTGGCCAGCACGGCAATCCGCATCCCGATGAAGCCCGCTGCCAGCGAGCAGATCGCGCCGACCAGAAAACCCAGCGATGCCGCGCCGTCCCGCAGCAGGTGATCCTTGAAGACCAGCAGCAGGATGAAGATGACCGCTGCGATTCCCGATATGGTGATCACCTGCCGCTTCAGGTAAGCCTTTGCGCCTTCCTCGATTGCCGCCGCGATCTGGCGCATCCGCTCATTGCCGGGCGAGGCCGCAAGGATGCCGCGGATCAACAGTCCGGCGGAGAGCAGCCCCACCACCGCGGAGCACAGCGACATGACGATACCGTGGTGCAAGAGAAACTCATCGAGTGCCATTGGGGAAAAAGAGGGGGCGGATCATTGGGGGTGGAACCAGGGGGTAAATTGCTTTTGTAAGGAATTTCGGCCCTCCGCCGAACCCGGCCCTATCAAACGACGGCAAATCGTTCTCTTCGGTGACAATCGGGACCGGAGAAAGCGTGGATATGGGGTGGGAGGATGGAGCGCAGCCGACTGGGGAAGCGCAAAACATGCCGGATTTCTTAACAGAAGCGAGGAAAAAAATGGATCGCCTGACCCTGCCGCGGCGGCTCCTTTGCCGCCTGCTTTCTGCCTGTAGCCTTCCGCGAAATCCCCGTCAGGACACGATTTCCGTCCCGATCCCCGAATTGGTAAAAATCTCCACCAGCAGGGAATGGGGCACCCGTCCGTCGATCAGGTGTACTTTGCCCACGCCTTTCTCGATTGCCGCCAGCGCGGATTTCACCTTCGGCACCATGCCCCCCTCGATGACCTCATCCTCGATCAACGTCTCGATCATCTCCCGGTTTACCGAGGGGATCATGGAGTCCTTCTCCCCCGGGTTGCGCATGATTCCCGGCACGTCGCTCAGGTAAATCAGTTTGACGGCTTTCAGCTCGCCCGCGATCGCGCCCGCGGCGATATCCGCATTCACATTCAGCGCCTGTCCATCCTCGGATTGCGAGATCGGCGAAATAACCGGCACTTTCTCCGCGTCCAGCACCTCGCGCACCGCGTCGATCTTCAATCCCACAACCTCGCCCGTAAAGCCAAGGTCCGCCGCCACGTTCTGGGAATCCGTTTGCGGCGGCAGCTTTTTTGCGATGAAAACCTTGCGCCCGGAGATGCCGACCGCATTGCCGCTGAACTCCGCGATCCGCGCCACCAGCCGCGGGTTGATGATGGTATCCAGCACCTCTTCCACGATCTTGATCGCGTTGGCGTCCGTCACCCGCAGGCCGTTGACAAACTTCGCCTTCAGCCCCGCTTCCCGCATCCGGTCGGTGATCGCCTTGCCGCCGCCATGGACCAGGATGGGGTTGATCCCCACCGCCTCCAGAAAAACAATGTCCCGCAGCAGCCGCTCGATGACGTGCTCATCCTCCATCGCGCTCCCGCCATATTTGATGACAAAGGTCTGCCCTCGAAATTTCTGGATATACGGCAGCGCCTCGATCAGCGCCTCCGCCCGGTGGACAGGAGAAGTCTGCGACATCGCGATCTTGCGTTCAAAACTGGTGCGTTCCGTCATACGGCTCTCGGACTTCGTTCGTGGGGTGCCAGGCATTTGGTTTCAAGAAAAATACGCGAAGGTCCGATTTACTCGCCCATGTTAAAGGTCACGTATTCCGGCGTCAAATCAGTGGTCCAGATTTGAAAGGCCCCTTTTCCGGCCCCCAATTCCACGGTGATGGTGAATTCTTTTTTCTTCGCGACCGCCCGTAGTTTCGCGGCCGGCGTGGCTGCCGGCATGCCTCGCTCGACTGCCGGTAACCCATTGTACGCGATGCGGATACGCTCGGGACTGATGCGCGCCCCGGAGTAGCCCGCCGCGTCCATGATGCGGCCCCAGTTTGGGTCGCCGCCATACCACGCGCACTTCACCAGCATGGAGTTGGCAATCGCCCGGGCCACCAGCCGCGCGTCGGAATCGCTCCGCGCCCCGGTCACTTTTAGGGTGACGAACCGGCTCACGCCCTCCCCATCCTTCACGATCATGCGGGCCAGCGTCCCGGTTACCCGGTCCAGCGCCGCCTGAAAAACCTCGAAACCCGGCTTGCCGAAAACAAGCGGCCGGTTGCCCGCCTGTCCGTTGGCGAGCGCCAGCACGGTGTCGTTGGTGCTCATGTCGCCGTCCACGGTAATGCAGTTGAAGCTCTGGCCCACGGAGGCTCGCAGCGCCTTTTGCAGATCGGCCTTCGCGATGACCGCGTCGGTGGTGATGAAACTGAGCATCGTGGCCATGTTGGGATCGATCATCCCCGCCCCTTTCGCGATGCCGCCAATCCGCACCGGCTTTCCTCCAATCTCGCACTCCACCGCCATCTCCTTGGGAAAGGTGTCGCTCGTCATGATCGCCTTTGCCGCCTTCAGGCTGTGCGCTCCCAGCCTTGCCGGCAGCGCCGCGATTGCGCGTTCCATTTTCGCGACCGGCAGTTGCACGCCGATGCGCCCCGTCGAGCACACCAGCACCTCCCGCTCTTTGATTCCGAGCGCCTTTGCCGCCGCGCGGCACATCGCCTTTGCGGATTTCAGCCCCAGCGCTCCCGTGCACGCGTTCGCATTGCCGCTATTCGCGATAATCGCCCGCACCGCCCCGCCCCGCGCATGCGCCATGGACACCAGCACCGGCGCCGCCTTCACCAGATTGGTGGTAAACGTCCCCGCCGCCGCCGCCGGCGTCCCGGAGACGATGATCGCCATATCCTCGCGCGAAGCATTCGATTCCTTCACCCCGCAATGGATGCTTCCCGCCGTAAACCCCTTCGGGGCAGTCACCCCGCCCCGCATGTCATTCATGGTTCATCATTTCTAAAAAATCAAAGCGCCGTCGCTTCCGCAAAGCCGCACATCACGTTCAGATTCTGCACCGCCTGGCCGGCCGCCCCTTTCACCAGATTATCCTCCGCGCTCATCAGGATGATGCGCCCCGTGCGCGGGTCGTGCCGCCACGCAATATCGATGAAGTTCGAGTGCGCCACGTTCTTTAGCTCGACGTTCCCTTTCTCCCCTTGCAGCCGGACAAAAATCTCCTCCCGGTAAGCCGCATGCAGCGCCTCGGTGATGGCCTGCGGCGTCACGCCCGCGCGCGGCATTGCGAATATGGTGGTGATGATGCCGCGCGTGACGGGGATGAGATGCGGCGTGAAATTGATGGTCACCTTCCCGCCTGCGGCAAGGCTCAGCTCCTGCTCGATCTCGCCCAGGTGCCGGTGCTTCGGCACGCCGTAGGGCCGCGCATTCTCGTTGCACTCCGCGTACAGGTAATCCACCGCCACGTTGCGCCCCGCGCCGCTGACGCCGCTCATGCTGCTCACGACGATGCTCGCCGGCTCCAGCAGCCCCGCCTTGAGCAGCGGATGCAGCGGCAGCAGGATGCTCGTGGGGTAACAGCCCGCGGAGGCCACGAGGTCCGCCGTGCGCAATGGCTCGCGGTAAAGCTCCGGGATGCCATACACGCTCCGCTCCAGCAGCTCCGGCGCGGGATGCTCGTGCCCATAGAATTCCCGGTAAATCGCCGGGTCCTTGATGCGGAAGTCCGCCGAGAGATCGACAACCCGCACCCCCGCCTCCAGCAGCGCCTGGGCAAACGGCGCCGCCGTCCCGTGCGGCAGCGCAAGGAAGGCGCACTTCGCGCCGGAGGCCACAATCGCCTCCGGCTCCGATGCGACAAATTTCAGCGCGGAGTATTTATGCGCCTGGAATCTCGGGAAGACTTCCTCCAGTCGCGACCCCGCGCTTCCACGCGAGGTCACGCAGGTCAGCTCGATGCCCGGATGCCGGATGAGCAGCCGGACCAATTCTTCGCCGGAGTAACCGGTGGCGCCCGCGATCGCTACGTTAACCAGATTCATGAATCGCGATGCAAATTCGCATTACCCGGGAGCAGGCCGCGGAGTGGCTCCGGCGGCATTATTTGCCGTCGCCCGCCGGTGAGGGGGAGGCGTTGGCGTCGGGCTTCTTGATGCCCAGCAGCTCCACGTCGAACAGAAGCACGGAATTCGGCCCAATCTGCGGCGGCGCATTCTCGCCATACGCCAGGCTGGCCGGGATGGCCAGTTCCCACTTGGAGCCCACCGGCATCATCTGCAGCGCCTCGGTCCAGCCGGGGATCACCGCGTTTACCGGAAATTCCGCCGGCTGGTTGCGCTTGTAAGAGCTGTCAAATTCAGTCCCGTCGATGAGCGTGCCGCGATATTGCGTGACAACGGTATCGGACGCTTTCGGCTTCTCGCCCGTGCCGGTCGTGATGACCTTGTACTCCAGGCCGCTCGGGGTGGTTTGCCAGCCCGCTTTTTTCTTGTTCGCCTCCAGGAAAGCCTCGCCCTTGCTCTTGTTGTCCACGCCCTCGGCTTTTTGCTTGGCCATCATCTTCTCGCGCATCCCCTGGATGAAGGTCTGCATCGTCGCCTGCATCTCTTCATCAGTCATCTTGAGCGCGCCCCCGCCGATTCCATCCTTGATTCCCTGCAGCAGCACGTCCGGGTCCACGTCGATTCCCTGCTTCTCCAGGTTCCGGCCCATGTCCACGCCCATGGAGTAGCTCACCTTTTCCTTGTCGGAACTGAACGACGAACTGCCAGTCGTGGCCGGCGTGGCCGAAGTGGTGTCGTCCGCCCGCATCGCGGAGGGAAAGAGGAGGAGGGAAGCCGTAGCGGCGGCGGACAGATATTTTTTCATACAATAGGTGTGAACCGCTCCTTGTAGCCAATTCCCGCTTCTGCGCAACCGGGATTTATGGGAATCTCCGCAGAGGCTATCGGGAATTGTTGCCCGTATGCGCAAGTTTACGCTAGCCAGCCACCCGCCGCGATAGCCAAGCCGCCGCATGGCAAAGCTCTGCCGGGGGAGCGCGGGCATCTTGCCCGCCCCATCCAGCATCCTGCTGGATGGCCTCCCAATCCGAAACCCCAATCGTCCCAAAAGCAATCAGCAGAAACGCCAAACAATCCGCCTCGGCAACTCACCCCCCCTCGGCGGAGCCTCCCCACCCCCGCCGCGAATCATCACGCCCATTTCAAACCGAACCCCGCGCCCGACTTCACCGCCCATCTCTAAAAACCGCGGCCCAACAAATCCCTAACCAGCCGCGGATCGCCGCGGATCGCCCGCCACGGTGGCCAGATGCTCGCCCGCCGCGTTAGCAGATGCTTCAGCGCGCTCGTAGTCCCGCCGGTCGCGAATTTCCGTTCCACCGCCTCGCGTCCCGCCGCGCCGCAACGCGCCGCCAGCGCCCCATCCTTCAACAGGCTCTCCAGCGCGGCGGCGATTCCCGCCACATCATGCTCCGCCAGCAGCCGCCCCGTCCTCCCGTCATCGATCATTTCCGGGATGCCCGCCACCTTCGTGGAAACAATCGGCAGCCCGGCCGCCATCGCTTCCATGATCACGGTTGGCAGATTGTCACTCCCGCCATCCGGATCGCGCGTGCACGCCAGCGCGAAAACCCGCGCCCGTTTGAGATAAGTGATCACCTCCGATTCCAGCCGCGCCCCCTCCAGCGTCACCCATCCCCCGAGGCCCGCACTCTCGATCTGCCCGCGCAACGCCGCTTCCAGCGGTCCCGCCCCGATGATGCGGCAGCGGAAATCCACCCCTTTCCCGCGCAGGATGCCGCACGCCTCGATCAATTCATTGAATCCCTTTTTCTCGATCAATCGTCCCACGGATACGATCTCCGGCGGCTCCGCCGCAAAATCCGCGCGCGCAAACTCGCCCGGGTGAATCCCATTATACACCCGCTCGATCTTTGACCCCCACTCCGGGCAGCGCTTCCGCAGCCAATCCCGCGAGAAATCGGTTTCCGTCACCACCAGCCGCGCCTCCTTCACCAGCTCATCCAGGCTCACCGGAAAATCCGTTTCGCAGAAAATATCATTCGCGTGGCCGGTAAAGGAATAACCGATTCCGTAGAACTGCTTCATCCAATACGCCGTGCGCGCCGCCAGCCCCGCAAAGTGCGCGTGCACATGCCGGATGCGCCGCCGTTTCAGCTCCAGCCCCAGCCACGCCGCCTCATACAGCCGCATCTTGTCACCGCGATCTCCCCAGCCCGCGAACACGTCCCACACATCGGAGTGGATCCGGTGCGCCGCCCGCGCATCGCGCACCGCCTTGTTCAGATCCTCATCCCGCGGCAGGTAGATCACCCGGCTCAACAGCGTCGCATCAAACGCGCTCCCCTCGTCCGCCTCGCGGATCGAGTAGATCGCCGGCTCCATCTCCTGCCGCAGCATCTCCTCCACCTCGCGGAAACAAAACGTCTGCGTGAACGATGGAAACCGCTCGAACAAATACGCGAACGACGCGCTCCCGCCCCGCGCCGCCGCTTGCGCCGGCGCGCCCGCCGCGGCTTGTGCCTGCCGGGGCGCTCCCACAGCCACCGTCACCGCCGTTTCCGCCTCCGCCGCCGGCGGCCCCAGCTCCCGCGCCTCATCGTAATACCCCTCCAGCTTCTCAATCTGTTTTCCCTGCTCAAAATTCCGCCGCACACTCTCGCTCGCCGCCCGGCCCATCCCGAACGCCCGCTCCGGCGCCCCCGCCAGCTCCAGCATCGCGTGCAGCAGGCCCGCGTCATCCCGCTCCGGCACCAGAATGCCGGCAGTTCCGTTTTCCACCGCTTCCGGTATCCCGCCATGCAGAGTCGCCAGCACCGGCAGCCCCGTCGCCATCGCCTCCAGCATCGAGTTCGGCACCCCCTCCTGGTTCATATCCGCCGTCATCTCGCTCGGGTGGACAAAAAAATGCGCCTCCCCGTACAGCCGCGCCAGGTCCGCTTGCACAAGGAATCCGCGCAGCTCCACCGCCTCAAAAATCCCCAGCCCGCGCGCCATTTCCTCGATCTCCCGCTTCATCGGCCCTTCCCCCGCCAGCGTAAAACGCGCCCGCGGGTATTGCGCGTGGAACCCGGCAAACGCCTTCAGCGCCGTCGCGATACCCTTCTTCGGGATCAGCCGGCACGCCTGCACGAAATGCCATTCCCCATTCTCCGGCATCCGCCGCTCTTCCAGCGCGTAATCCCCCAGCGGGATCCCCGTGCGATTGATCCGGATCTTCCCGTCCGGGCACCCCAGCTCCCGCAGCCGCTCCGCCAGCGAGTGCGACCGCGCCAGCACCAGCGGCGTCACCCGCAGCAGCTCCCGCAATTGCGCCTCATACTCCGGCTGATGCTCCCGCGGCATCACATCCGCCCCGTGAAACGATACCACGCTCGGCTTCCCCCATCCCTTGATGAACGGCAGCAGATGCACCCCCGTGTGCCCAAAGTAAATATGCATCAGGTCCGCACGCCGCCGCCGGAAGATTTTCATCAGCCCCTGCATCTCCCCCCGGTAATACAGCGCCGGCAGATGCCGCACATGCTTCAGCCAGAAGCGCCGGATGAAGTTCTTGCGCGGCTTCCGCGGCACCATCTCGATATCGGGAAAAGGGAACCGCTCCGCCGAAGTCCGCTCCTTCGCCACGATAAAAGTCTGGTACCGTTGCAGCCCCGTCACCTGCCGGTAAATGTGGAGCATCTCCGGCTTCAGGAAAGTGGTGCAATAACTGGCGACGGTCGGCACGGCGGTTCTTTAAGCGCAGACTACAAACTGCTCCCCCCTCATCCGAAAAGCCAATTCTCGAAGATTCCGCTATCGCCAAGCCGGAGCCGTATCGGAAGGAGCCCCTCAAGAAGCGCCAAAGGCGCGAATTCATAACAGCCTGGGGCAACGCCCCAGGGAGCAATGCGCCCGTAAAGCAAAAGCGCTGAAAGCGCGTGTCATACCCCCGCCGGCGCGCATCCTCACCTGCCAAGGCGATTCGGCATGCCAGTTCGCGAAAAGGTGTACCGCCGGGAGCCGCCCATTGCCCCACGCAGCCTCGCGGTTAACCCGGTGAACCACCCCGGAACGCTGCCACACCTAACAGCCTGTTGAAATAATCCCCAGTCGAGCCGGAGCGGCATTGCTGAGGGGCGGGGCTGGTGGCAGAATGGCGGGCAGCATGATTCGACCGCAACGAAAGAGCCGCCAAGGCGAGTTTTGGATCGCGCGCAATGAG